>DFBZ01000047.1:5450-10873 GCA_002366835.1 Gammaproteobacteria bacterium UBA3067 | reverse complement strand
TGATAGATGGCGTGGGTAACTTGATGACCCAAATTGCCAAGTGCTGTAAGCCGGTTCCTGGGGAGCCCATTGTTGGGTATGTTACCTTGGGCCGGGGTGTTACGGTGCACAGTCGAGAGTGCGCTCACCTAGAGCAGCTCAGTAAGCAAGGCAGAGATCGATTTATAGAAGTAAGCTGGGGAGATGATGAACAAGAGCAATGTTATCCTGTAGATGTACATATCAGTTCATTTGACCGGCGAGGTTTGCTGAGAGATATCACTGAAATATTAGCGAAATATCACGTTAATGTGACCGCGATGAATACCTTATCTAATAGAAATAATAGTACCGCTGACATGAAACTCACTTTAGAGGTGAGTGGAATAAACGAATTAAGCCGTATTCTTGCAAAAATCAACCAGCTTCCGAATATTATAGAGGTTAATAGAATTAACTCTTAAAAATCGGTAGTGGAAGGTACTAATCCATGAAAGAAAATTCGCAAGCCCCTATAGAAAAACTGCGTACGATTATGGCTTGCTTGCGTCATGAAACGTATGGCTGCCCCTGGGATCTGGAGCAAACGCCTAAAACAATTGCCCCGTACACTATCGAAGAAGCCTATGAAGTCGTTGACGCTATAGAAGGAGGGGATATTGCGCACCTTAAGGAAGAGCTAGGCGATTTGCTCTTGCAGGTAGTCTTTTATTGTCAAATGGCGGAAGAGAAAAACCAATTCACTTTTGATAATGTCGCTGATGGAATCAATGAAAAGCTACTCAGGCGGCACCCTCATGTTTTTTCAAGCGGCGACCTAGATTCTTTTGGTCAGGTTTCAGATATACAGAAATCCAGCGATGTTGAAAAAGTCTGGGAAAACATTAAAAAAAGTGAGAAGGCAGAAACAACGCAAGAGGGTATATTAAGCGCGGTTGCCAAGGGCCTTCCGCCAATGAAGAAAGCAATTAAGCTACAAAAAGCAGCGCGCACAGTAGGTTTTGATTGGCCTGACATTCAACCTGCTTTAGAAAAAGTGGAAGAAGAAACCCTAGAGTTAAAAGAGGCAATAAATACGGAGAATTCTTCTTCAGAAGCCATTGAGGAAGAATTTGGAGACCTTTTGTTCGCGTCGATGAACGTTGCTCGCTTCCTAAAAATTGATCCCGAGATGGCCTTGGTTCGGGCCAATAGAAAATTCGAAGCACGCTTCAAGCTGATAGAAAGCTATGTTGCTGCGAGCGAAAAAGACTGGCGTGATTATAGTTTGCGGGAGCTGGATGAGTTCTGGGAAACAGCAAAGGTTGAGCTATACCAGAGCCCCTCTGCAGGAGGCTCTGAGTAATGGGTAACTCTGATGGAAGTGTATTGGTGGATCGTTTCGGTCGTCATGTCACTTATTTACGAATCTCTGTTACAGACCGTTGTGATTTTCGCTGCGTATATTGCATGGCGGAAGAAATGACCTTTGTGCCACGTAAAGAAATCCTTACTCTCGAAGAAATAGCCCTGGTTTGCAGGGCATTTGTTGAATTAGGCGTCAATAAAATCAGATTAACCGGTGGTGAACCTTTAATACGGGGGAATATCCAGTCATTGGTGAGCAATTTATCGCAACTACCCGATTTAAAGGAGCTTTCGCTCACATCAAATGGGTCACAACTTTCTCAACTGGCCACACCGCTTTTTCAAGCGGGATTAAATCGAATTAATATTAGTTTGGATACGCTTAAGCCAGAAAAGTTTAAGGAAATAACCCGTACTGGAAACCTAGATAAAGTACTAAAAGGCATAGAAGCTGCGAAAAATGTTGGCTTTAATAAGCTTAAGCTTAATAGTGTGATTTTGAAGGGGAGAAATGATGATGAAATACTCGACCTTGCGGAGTTTGCAGTTAAAAACGGCCATGACCTGACATTTATTGAAGAAATGCCGGTGGGCTTTATCGATGAACATGAGCGTGATAAATGTTTTATCTCCAGCGAAGAAATTAGGGAGCGCCTTTCTAGTCTCTATGAACTGAGCGCTTCGTCTGAAAACAGTGGTGGCCCAGCACGCTATTATTATGCAAAGGGAGAAAATATTCGTTTTGGCTTTATTTCTCCCCACAGTGACAATTTTTGCAGCAGCTGTAACCGAGTAAGAGTAACGGCAGAGGGGCAACTACTTCTTTGTCTCGGTAATGAGCACTCTATCGATTTGAAATCCATTGTTAGGCGGCACCCTGGTGATATAAAGGTGCTGAAAAAAGCGATAATTGAAGCCATGTCGCTAAAGCCTGAGCGACACTACTTTAATCACGAGGAAGAGCCGAAAATAGTGAGATTTATGAATGCGACGGGTGGTTAAATGTCGCGTAACGGCGGAGGTCGGAAACGGAATATGGCTCGCGATTGAGCGCTTGCTTGAGAATTACTGATTTGAGCATGGCTAAAGTTTTATTCGTTATCTCCCCCAGTGATGACCTTATCGTACAAGCAGTCAGTAGGTTTCTATTTGCACTACTTCCCACCTTGAGGCTAACTTTATTATCTGCTTGTTGTCATCGTTTAGCTGCTGTGCTTCTTCTCGCATGCAGCGCGAGTGTGCTTTCACCTTGTGTACTTGCTGACGCCCAAGGTGTTGCCACTCCCTCCCAGCTTGCTGTGCAGGTACAGAATACTAGCAAGCTTGCTTACACGTACATTGTTGAGCACTCTACTTCTGATGTGAAGTTCAAGAGCCTTAAAGCGCTTAAGCGGGCAGTTTCCTCATCTCCTTCTAGTATTGAGTCTAATAGTTTAATAGTAAAAAACCAGTCTCTTCTTCATCAGCATAATGATGATGTTGACGTGTTCTTTTTTTTGAAATATTTGTTGGACAATAATTTATACTGGGCTGCGACAGAACTCTTGCAGGCCATTAAACTTGAAAATGATCAAGGTTTAACTGCGCAAGGGAATTACTATGCAGGAGAATATTTTTTTTCGCGGGGGGAATGGAATAAAGCTTATCAATATCTGGCCATAGGGAATCATCTTCGGTCTGAGCTTCATGCAGAACACGCAAATTTAATGATGGGGGTCACTCAGCAGCGCCTAAAAAATCATCGCCAGGCAATAAGCTTTTATAAAGCGATAAAACCGAAGTCTAGATTTTATCATTACGCGCAGCTAAATATGGCGATTGTTTCGATTCGACAAGGCTGGTGGGCGGACTCTTATAGAATTATTTCTAGCTTATTAGAAAACTTGGATCATTATGAAAATCGGAAATTTGTAAATCGCACTTACCTGGTGCTGGGTTACGGAATGCTCGAAAGGGAATACTATCGTGATGCAAAACAGGCCTTTTCGAATATAGAAAAAAATAGCCGATTTTTTCAGCGAGCGATGCTCGGGCTTGGGCTTTCGGCACTGGGTACCGAGGAGTTCGCTTACGCTGAAAAAATATTGTCGCTGTTAAAGAGTCAAAGCGATAAAACCCTAGAGGTTGACGAAGCGCCCTTATTATATGCCTATACCGTAGAGCAGAGTGGGGATGATCAAGCTGCAGTTAAAGAGTACCGGAAAGCACTTTTGTATTACCAGTCGAGGTCGAAGGTTATGGCTGAACTGTCAGAGCCCAGTACCGAGTTTGATTCTAAGTTTATGCAGGCAGTCAGTAATAAAAAAAAATACCTTGCTGCACTCGATGCTTTATTTGATATCAGCATACATAGTGACTCGTTTGCAGCCCAAGACTATCAATCATTAGAGCAACTACAAAGCCACTTTAATACCGCTAGAATAACAAAATATCCGGGTGCCTCCCTGGGCTTATTGATCAAACAATACCAAAAGCTGTTTTTAGAGCAAGCAGAAGAGCTACTACTGGTTCATCGGACTGCGATCGCTAGCTATGAGAACCAAAGCCGTTATGCGATAGCGCGCTTGCTGGATAGGAACTTGGTTAAATAATGGCAAGGAAGTATGCATTCACTTTTCTGGTCATGTTGCTTGGACTTGCTGCATGTGTAAGCCGTGAGCCACAACGTATTACTCTGGCGAATCTTGATTCAGAGTTCGCCAAAGAGAAAAGCGAAGCCCCAGAAAAAGACTTTAATCGTAAAGTGGAGTCGGGTTTGCCGCATAGGTCCACGCTTGACGTTCAGTATGCCTATGATCAGTATGTGAAATACGCACCGGAAGATGATGTACATCGCAAAGTTGCCATTCGCCGTTTGGCCGACATCGAACTCCAGCTGAGCCAAGAATTAGTTCAGCAACAGGGGGTAGAAGAATTCGACTCTAGTTTGGGCGAAGAGGCGGAAAACACCCTATTGATAGACAAGTCGCAAGCGCTCTATCGTGAATTGTTGTACCAATTTCCAACATCCGAAAACAATGACGAAATTCTGTATCGTCTTGCACATATAGCCGAAAAAAAGGGTGAGATTCATCAGTCCGTTGATTATTTGGAGAAACTGATTCATGCTTTTCCAAAATCAAGATATTTTAACGAAGCGCAATTTCGTATCGCAGAACAGGCGTTTGCGAACGGCGAATACCCGCGAGCGGAAATGGCTTATTCTGCGGTAATATTTTCACCCCAGCGGTCTGTTTTTTACCAGCGATCTTTATTTAAGAGAGGCTGGACTCGATATAAACAACGATATTATTACGAAGCAGTGGATGACTATCTTCTTGCCATCTCCGCCCTCGAAGTGGGGGGAGAGAAACCAGAATTCTTCGAAGCACAGTCCGATGAGTATCATAAAGCCATTGCGCTCGCTTTTGCCAAGCATGGTGAGCTACATGCGATCGAGAATTATTTTCAGGAAGCCCCCTCCGAAGCTCTTTTATTTAGAATATATCAAGAGGTCTCACTGCTATTTCTTCAGCAGGCGCGTTATTTTGATAGCGCAATGCTCTATACGCAATATTTGACATCCCACCCAGACAGCTCTTTTTATTTTAATGCACACAATGAGCGTATTAAAATTTGGCAGGAAAGTGGCTTTAAAAGTAAATTTATCGAAAGCATTGAGTCCTTCTATTTAGCCTATCGTTCTAGTGATGAAAATATGCCGCGTAGAGAGGGGCTTAGAAAAAATATTCTAAGACCGCTTTTGGAGAAATATGGTCTTGCCATTGCCAGTCATTATCACATGCTTACAAAAGACGAAAGATCTGTCGACGAAGGTGCCACCACTAAAAATGTACAGATGGCTAAGCAGTGGTATCAGTACTATATGGAAGATTTTGATGATAGTGCTGGGGTAGTCGGTGTTTATTATCAATATGCTGATTTGCTCGCACAGTTGAATCAAGTGGAAAATGCTCTTTCCTACTACCGTAAGGCAGCGTATGAAAACACTTACTTAAACCATAAAGAGGCTGCTTACGCCCTTGTAAGTTTAATGGATGAGATTCCTGCTTCAGTCGATCAAAACGGTAAGGCATGGTTACAGTCCCAGTTGAAGG
>DFBZ01000047.1:0-5313 GCA_002366835.1 Gammaproteobacteria bacterium UBA3067 | reverse complement strand
TATCTATCTTTCAACAGGGAGAGGTTGCACAGCGAGATAATAATAATGTACTCGCGATATTTCACTTTTCACGCATTGCTACGATAACTCCCCATTCCTCCATTGCTGCAACAGGTCTCTATCAAGCAATTTCCTTGTCTATGACGATTGGTGAGCTTCATCAAGCAATTAAAATGAGCGAAGAATTTCGTAGCGTGTTTCCTCAGAATAAGTTTACGCCAGATGTGTTAAAGACCCTATCAATCGCATACTTGAATACAGAACAGCCCCTCCTGGCAGCCAATAGATTGTCGGAGGTGGCGCAACTGAGTAAAAATGATGAGTTAAAGCGGGCAGCTCTGTTTCAAGCTGGAGAGCTTTATGAGAGCCAAGGCCAATGGCAGCGCGCTATTGAAAACTACCGGCAATATGCGCACACTTATTTACAGCCACTTGATCAGTATATGGAAGCAACGTATAGCTTGTCGTTTCTTTACGAAAAGCTCGAAAATCAAAAAAATGCGGATTTTTGGCGTCGTAAAACGGTCTCATCTGGAGAACGTTTTGCTAAAGAACTAAGTTCTGATCGCGCTCAATATATTGTTGCCAATGAAGCACTCGTGTTGGGAAGGCGTTCTTTTACAGCGTTTAAACGCTATAAGCTTGTTCAGCCCTTACAATCAAATCTCAAAAATAAAAAACGCCATATGCAAGATGCTTCACGTTATTTCAAAGTGGCGGCTCGGTTCCCCTTTACCGAAATTAAAACCGAAGCAATTTTTCAGATTGGCAAAGTATACGCCGATTTCTCAGTTGCTTTGCTTGACTCTGAAAGACCAAATTCTTTAAGCGAAATTGAGCTAGAACAGTACGAGATTCTTTTGGAGGACCAAGCCTTTCCATTTGAAGACCAAGCGATAGAACTTTATGAAAATAACTTGCGTCTCGCGAGTGTCGGTGTATTTAGCCAATGGACTAAACGCAGTTTGGTGCAGCTAGAGAAGCTGTATCCGGCGCGCTACAAAAAAGAATTCAGGGTTGACGCGGTTATCTATGACGATTAGTAATGCGATAAAAAGCGAGTCGAAATTTATAGAGCGGCTAAAGTGTCAAGCTTTTCATATACCGTTGACCCTGCTTACGGCTTCGCTTCTACTAAGTGGGTGTACCCAGTCGCCCAATGTGAGCGAGCCAGTGCCCGTGCCCATTCCTGAAGCCCAGGCTGTCAGCATTGAAGCCGACCGTTTAGAAAAGCAGTTCCTTGACACTCTATCGGAAATGGAAACTGGCGACTATGCAGTGGCGGAGGCAGCATTTTCCGAGCTTGTAGAAGACGTGCCGAATGAAGCGATGTATTGGGCAAATTATGCGCTTTCTCAATATAAAAATGGTAATTTGCAGGCTGCTTTGTTATCCATTGATACTTCTCTTACGTTGAAGCCAAGGCTTAAAGCAGTCTTGAATTTAAAAGCAGTGGTGCTTATTGAGCAGGGAAAGATTCCCGAAGCTGAAAAACTGATGTTGGATACAGTAGCGAAATACCCAGATAGTCCGAAACTTTACTACAACCTTGCACTGCTATATGACACTTATTTTCAAGATGCCAATAATGCAGCGCTTTATTATCAACGTTATCTAAATATAGTGAAAGAAGATGTTGAAACAGCGCGTTGGTTAAAACAGATTAGGCCGAATTGATGCACTATAGAAACTTAAAATCCAATTTATTTATTGGTTTAATGCTTCTCTTAAGTGGCAAGGCCCTGGCTGCTGACGAGCCGGTAATGCTTGATACCTCCGTTATTCGAGCAAATAAAGAGTTGCCAAAAGTAATGTATATGGTTCCGTGGCAGCAACAAAAGGAATATCGTAAAACACAGCGTCAGCGGTTAAAATTACACAGTTTGTTTGGCGACACTTTTGATCCCGTTTACCCAGAAAGCGCAGCCCAGGATACTTCAGAAGCGGAGTAGACCCACAAGGGGGCTGTAATCAGATATTTGTTTAGGAGGCTTTTTTATGGAAGTTGTGACCTTTTTTCAGACGGGTGGTAGCTTTATGTACCCGATATTGATTATTTTTGCACTTGGTATGGCTATCGCTCTCGAGCGTTTCTTCTATTTGTTGGTAACGCAACGTAAGACAGAAAAAATCTGGGGCCAGCTTTTGCCCATGCTCAAGGCTAAAGATATCGATCGTGCCTTTACTGAGACTGAGGGTGTGAATACTCCTCTCGCCCACATTTTTAACTATGGCTTTGCAAGGCTCGCTTCCTCATCCGATAGGGTAAAGGTAGAAGCAGCGATGGAGGAGGGTTTAATGGAGACCTTACCCGAAGTGGAGCAGCGTACACATTACCTCGCAACATTAGCTAACATCGCTACACTTCTGGGCTTATTGGGTACCATTATAGGCTTAATACAAGCTTTCACAGCGGTAGCTGGTGCTGACCCAGCAGATAAGGCTGATTTACTTTCCGCCAGTATTTCTGTCGCAATGAATACGACTGCTTTCGGTTTGATTGCGGCTATTCCCATGTTGCTGATGCACTCTTATTTACAATCCAAAACGTCTCGTTTGGTGGATAATTTGGAAATGGCTGCAGTCAAATGTTTGAACCTTGTTCTTGACGATGATTAGCATAAGGAATTGTCACTGTAGAATATGATAAATAAACGCAGAAGCCGTCGTCGCTACAACGAAGAAGCTGTAGAGTTAAATATTACCGCTTTTCTGAACCTTATGGTTATTCTTATTCCCTTTCTACTGATTACGGCAGTGTTCTCCAAGCTTGCTATCCTTGAGCTGAACTTGCCCGGCACTAATGCAGGGGAAAACCTATCCCAGCCGCCTGGTCTTAGTTTAGAGCTTGCAATCGGGATGCGTAGCTTTGATTTTCAAGAAACGAGTACGGGGTTTTCTCGTCGCTTTGAGCGAAATGAGGGCGATGAAGATTGGCAGGCATTTTCAAGTTTTCTTGTGGAAATAAAGGCACTCTATCCAGAAGAAGAAAGTATAACCTTGCTTTTGGAGCCGGGGATCCCCTACAAAACCTTGATAAATGTAATGGACAGGGTTAAAAGTTCAGAAGTCTACGTTGAAGGAGAGCAACAATTTATTTCACTTTTTCCTGTTATATCCATTAGTGATGCAGGAGAGTTTATTTCTGAATCTATTGAACAGCAGAAAAAGACATTGGAAGAGGGTGGAGTTATTCAATGAAGGTAGCCTCCAAACGTGCCCGTCGTATGGAGCGGCATCATCAGCGCAAAAAACAATCTTCATTAAACCTGGTTTCATTGATGGATATTTTTACGATTCTGGTGTTTTTTCTACTTGTCAGTTCTTCTGATGTTCAACAACCACTAAGTCAGAATAAGTTGAAGTTACCCGAGACGACTTCAAATATTGCGTTGAAGGAAACTCTGAAAATAACGGTTACTGGGCGGGATATTCTTGTCGAAGGAATTAAAGTAGCAGAAAGTGCAGATTTTTTTTCGAGTGATGCTGGTGAAATTCCCGCTCTTAAGCAAGAGCTACTATTGCGCGCAAAGGCTGCACAATCTTCTGATAGGCTAAACGGTTATAGTGTTACCATTCTTGGTGATGAAGATATGCCTTACCATCTACTAAGTAAAATACTGGCTACATGCCAAGCTGCAAATTATACCCAGATCGCTTTTGCCGCTCTGCAGGTTTCGAAGAAAGAGTCTCTATGAGTCTTGCTTATTCGGATATTGCAGCTCAGTGGCAACCAGCGAGGCGAGGCGGCGTTGGTTTTTTAGCTTTTTCATCGGCCGTACTTATTGTATCGCTTATTATCGGTGTGCTGCTGTCATCCATTGACGTGCCTCAAGTTGAGCGCCCTCGGCACGTAGAGGTGCCAAAACGCATCGCTCAATACATTAAAAAAAGGGCTAAGCCTTTACCGATAGCCACTCCTATCGTAAAAAAACCAGAAATAAAAAAGCCAGTAACGCCGAAAATTAAAAAACAACGTAAGCTTGTTGAAAAACCCTTAACTGTTGTAGAAAAAGCTGCGCGCGATCGTGTTGCTTCTACTGGCTTGTTGGCCTTAAGTAGCGAGTTAGCAGCGTTGAGCGATGCCGGAGACTTTAGCGAATTGCAAAAGGTTGTTCACATCGAGAGTTTAAGCAGTACTCCTGTGCGAAACAAATCCAATGCCAAGGCGCGCTTGGAAGGTATTGGAAACACGGCAATAAATATCAGTGCAGAACAAGCGGAAAAAGTAGATGTGCATACGAATATTCAGCGCCGACAACTCGTGTCGTTGGAAAATTCGATCATTCCGGTGAAGGTTAAAGAGAAGCCTGAAAGTGACGGTCGTCAAAGCTCTGGAGCAAGGTCCTTTTCTTTGGAAGACGAGATAGGCCTGGTTTTTGAGAAAAATAAAAGCAAACTATATTCGATTTATGAGCGCGCTCGTAGGAAAAACCCCAACCTGGCGGGTGAAATACTGCTTGAGTTATCCATTGATGAAACGGGAAAAGTAATGGACGTCGTCCTCGTGTCGAGTAGTTTGAATGATGCTTCGCTTGAGAGGCGTATTATTGCGCGTATAAAACAATTTGTATTTGCTTCGCAAGGGCGCTCTGGCGTAACGAAGTTACGTTACCCCATAGAGTTTCTACCGGGTTAGTTTTTGTTATATTTTGGGTATTTCTCTTACTAGACGTAAACCCGTTATCTTGTCAGGTTCACCAGAGTGATTAGCAATAGTTGAGAATGTGCAAGACTCAATAGGGTCTTTGTATGAGCCGCCCAAGGCAATGAGTCTCCGACCTTTTCCATAGGCCCATTCTCGCGCATTTCCGATGCTATTCACAACGCCCCATGCGTTTCCTTTGCCAGTTTTAGCTGCTACGAGTTGATCACCCTTTTGAATGCCACGACTACTTAATGTGCAGTTTCTATTTGGGTCGAGGCGGGAATTATTTGCCTTCGCTGCGTGTAACCATTCTTTTTGACTTGGCAGTCTGTACTTGTAACCACTGCTGCGCGTTAGCCATTTCATATAGGTTTTTGCATCGGGAAAAGCGATGTTTGTAAGCGGTAGCTCGGCAGATATTGCATTATTCGGTTTGCAAAAACTGCTCTCTTCGCAGAATAAGTTGTAATCTCCATGGCTGATTTCGTGTTTGCTGATGGCAAATTCGGCAATTTGTGTAGTGTTAGGGATTACCACTAGGCGTGGGCCGGGTTTGCCCGTGCCGACGATATCGCTGCAACTGGTATTTTGTCCTCTTGCACCAAGCCCTGCTATGGACGTGTCGCAACTATCTCGACGGGCAATTTTTATTGCAGCAATAACGG
>DFBZ01000097.1 GCA_002366835.1 Gammaproteobacteria bacterium UBA3067 | reverse complement strand
AGTCTAGCGCCTCGCTGTAATCGTCCCGCTGATAGTGAGTGCTAATAGCGTAGGCAATATCTTCAGGCAGGGCTACGGCAATTTCCATCACTTTATGGGTAAGAAAGCGCAAGGTATTAATGAGTTCCAAATCAGTAGGGTCACTGACGGCAACAACAATCCGTTTCTCGTCTTCAATCAGGGGCATCACCTTATATCGCCGCGCCACACGAGACGGAATGAGCTTCATGGCATCAGGTTCAATCTCAAACTGCCTCAGTTTAACGAAAGGTAATCCAAAGCGAGCGCACAAGGCGAGACAAACTTGCTCAGGAGTGACAGAACCATTGCGGATCAGAGCTTCACCAATGCGCATATCTTCTGTGTGGGACTGAGTTACCAAAGCATCTTTCAACTGCTTTTTAGTAATCACCCCCCCTTCAATCAGTATTTCCCCCAAGGGTTTCGGGTCGTATTGATAATGTTTGCGATTGTGGGCTCGCAGCTGCTCACCCGTTTCAACAGTGTAAGAACTGGGGTAATAGTTGGCATTCCAGGCAGTCATCGGAACCTCTTGAGGTCTTAGTATTCGGCAGCCCAATTCCAAGTAGAGAGCTATAAATATACAGTCGGGGTTGGTTAGCGTTAATCTAAACCCCATCATCTATATGTAGTTGATGATATGAAGTCACGCCAGTTGGGCGCCGCTTTGGCTTTCTCGCTGACTGGCTTATAATGCCCTCCGTTTTACCCATTCCCCAGCGTTGTAGTATCCAAAACATGGCTAAAAAATTATTCATACAAACCCACGGCTGCCAAATGAATGAATACGATTCATCCCGAATGGCTGACCTACTAGAAGCCGACGAAGACATGGAGCTGACCGACAACGCAGAAGATGCTGATGTATTACTACTAAACACCTGTTCTATCCGCGAGAAAGCCCAGGAAAAGGTATTCCATCAACTCGGTCGTTGGCGAAAACTGAAAGATAATAACCCCAGCCTCGTTATTGGCGTGGGAGGCTGCGTGGCCAGCCAGGAAGGGGCCGCTATTCAGGACCGGGCACCCTATGTGGATGTTGTTTTTGGCCCGCAAACCCTGCATCGCTTACCCACTCTTATCAAAAAAAGCCAAGATGAACGCATCCCCATGGTGGACATCAGCTTCCCGGAGATTGAAAAGTTCGACAATCTACCCAACCCGCGGGTTGAAGGTGCCACAGCTTACGTTTCCATCATGGAAGGCTGCAGCAAATATTGCACTTTTTGCGTAGTGCCCTATACACGCGGCACAGAAGTCAGTCGCCCCTACGATGATGTCATTGCTGAAGTGGCTTATCTGGCAACACAAGGCGTTAGAGAAATCACCCTACTGGGCCAAAACGTCAACGGTTACCGAGGCGCTCACCCTAACGGCGACGAGATTGATCTTGCGGAGCTAATCACCGATATTGCCACCATCAACGGTGTCAGCCGTATTCGTTATACCACCTCCCACCCCATTGAATTTAACGCCTCTTTGGTGTCGGTATATGCTAATGTGCCAGAATTGGTCAGCCATCTTCACTTGCCGGTGCAAAGTGGCTCAAACCGCATTTTGTCCGCGATGAAGCGCAACCACCAAATTGAAGAATACCTTGAAACCATCAGAGCCTTAAAACAGGTGCGCCCAGATATCAGCATTTCCTCCGACTTTATAGTGGGCTTTCCTGGTGAAACCGAAGAAGACTTCCAGCAGACACTGACGCTAATCGACGAAGTGCAATTTGATCACTCATATAGCTTTGTTTACAGCGCGCGCCCTGGTACTCCAGCTGCAGAATTAGCCGACGATACAAGCATGGAGATCAAAAAAGAACGGCTCGCCACTCTGCAGCACAAAATCAACCAGAATGCACAAATGATCAGTCGTCAAATGGTGGGCAGCCAACAGAAAATATTGGTGGATGGCATTTCCAGAAAGGACCCTGGAGAGCTCAAAGGCCGCACAGAAAACAACCGCGTGGTAAATTTTCAACATTCCGATACTTCCATCATCGGCCAGTTTGCGCTTGTTGAAATCACGAACGCCTATAGCAACTCCTTAAAAGGGACTTTTGTGCAAATGGCGGAATAAAGCCACCTGACGATAATCAAACAAAACTTTAAGCGCCTTGACCCTCCAATCCGTTAGACTAGGGGCGAGCGGCCAACTGCAGAGGTTACACATTACTTGAGCGCCACTAACGAACCAAGCCATCGCGAATCAACCGTTCTCACCCTTAAGCCTAACGATACCGCTAGGACATCCAGCCTTTGCGGCCCGATGAACGTCAACCTTCAGCAAATCGAGCAACACCTCGGCATAAAAATACACCAGCGCGGCAACGAGCTATCCATAAATGGCTCCCCCAAATCCATTGAAACGGCTGCCACGCTGCTCACCAAACTCTACGCCGAAACTGAACAAACCTCTAACCTCGACGCCGACCTCATTCACCTTTATCTCAGCGAAACTGGTAGCAGCTCTAAAGAAAACTTTGTCCGAGGCCCTGGCAGTGACATCCAGATCAAAACGCGCGGGGGATTGATTCGCCCACGGGGCGATAACCAGGCAGCCTACCTTAAAAAAATGCGCGACCATGACATTAACTTTGGCATTGGGCCAGCTGGCACCGGCAAAACATACCTTGCTGTAGCCTGCGCAGTAGATGCCCTGCAAAAAGATGAGATCAAACGTATTTTATTGGTAAGACCCGCCGTGGAAGCGGGGGAAAAGCTTGGTTTTCTTCCTGGAGACCTGGCAGAAAAAATCAACCCTTACCTGCGCCCCCTTTACGATGCCCTTTACGAAATGCTGGGTTTTGAACAGGTAAACAAGCTACTCGAAAAACAAGTGATCGAAGTTGCCCCCCTTGCTTACATGCGAGGAAGAACCCTTAACCACGCTTTTATTATTCTCGATGAAAGCCAAAATACCACGCCGGAACAAATGAAGATGTTTCTGACTCGCATCGGTTTTGGATCAAAAGCGGTAATCACTGGCGACCCCACCCAAACAGATCTGCCCTCAGGGTCACAGTCGGGCTTACGTCATGCCACCACCGTTTTAGAGGGCATAAAGGGTATTGGCTTTACCTTTTTCAAAGCAAAAGATGTGGTGCGCCACAGCCTGGTACAACGTATTGTTGAAGCCTACGATGCCCAGGACAAGGCTCAAGAGAAAGCAGACTCCCGCAAAAACCAAGATAAAAAGGGACATAAAAAAGATGGCAAACACTCACAAACATCCAAATAATGACCAATAAAATCCATCTCGATGTGCAAACAGTTTCAAAAGCCAGCACGCCAAATACAACACTACTTCAAGAGTGGGCAGAACTTGCGGCGGCAGATTTTCTAAACCAGCAAAACGAAGACCAGGAGCTCACCATCCGGATTGTCGATGAGGAGGAAAGCCAAAGCCTGAATCACAGCTATCGAGATAAAGACAAACCCACCAATGTCTTGTCCTTTCCCTACGAACAGGCACCCGGCATGTATGTACCACTACTCGGCGACCTGGTGATTTGTGCGCCAGTGGTCATTCAGGAAGCATTAGAGCAAAAAAAGCCAGTCGAAGCCCACTGGGCCCACATGGTTCTCCACGGTGTTCTGCATCTACTCGGTTACGACCACATTGAAACGGATGAGGCGGAGCAGATGGAGGAACTAGAAGTTACCCTGCTGGCAAAATTAGGTTATGCTAACCCCTATCTGTAACTACCTAGTAATAATATGAAAGAAGAACCTCCGAGTACTCAGTCGCCACGCTCTTGGGCTGAGCGTATTTCCCAGGCCTTTGGTAGTAATGAACCACGCAGCCGAGAAGATCTAAAAAAAGTATTAAGGGACGCGGAAGGCCGCCAGCTACTCGACATAGAGGCGCTGGGCATTATAGAAGGCGCCATGATGGTGTCTGAAATGCAGGTAAAAGAAGTCATGGTTCCCCGCAGCCAGATGGTTGCCATTAAAGAAGCCAGCCCCACCAAAAAATTCGTCAACGACATCATCAAGTCCGCCCACTCTCGCTTCCCCGTTTTCGGTGAAAACCCCGACGATGTGCTTGGCATTTTATTAGCCAAAGATTTATTGCCTTTAGCAATTGGGAACAAGCTGGAGCGACTCAATATTCGCGACCTATTGCGACCCGCAATTCATGTTCCCGAAAGCAAGCGCTTAGATGCACTACTCAAAGAATTTCGCGCCACCAAAAACCATATGGCCATTGTCGTCAACGAATATGGTGGCGTTGCGGGGCTCATCACCATTGAGGATGTACTCGAACAAATCGTTGGTGAAATTGATGATGAACACGACCTCGAAGATGATGACCACCTGATCAAAAAGGGCGAGAACAAACATTTTGTAGTAAAAGCCCGCACCCCTGTCGACGAGTTTAATAGCTACTTTAAAACGCAGTTTGATGAAGATCAGTACAACACTATTGGCGGCTTTGTGCTCAAAGAGTTTGGCCACTTGCCAAAACGAGATGAAAGCGTCCACATCGACCACTTGCTTTTTCGCGTCCTTAACGCTGACAACCGCTCCATTCACTTGCTCGAAGTTCAGCAGGAAAATGCCTAACCGACACAGGCTGCTGAAGTCGTACTCAACAAACGCTAAATGTGTGCACTAACGGCGCATCCCAACTAAAATCCCTCCTTAAGCCTAAGGCTTGGGCCATTAACACAATCAGCGCATAAAACTAAGTCCCTGCACAATGTGACTCACCTGCCTATTCCTAATCTAGAAAAAGCCAGCCCCTTGGGGCTAACGCTAATATAAATCTAAATGGACGAAAAACTTCCCCACCCCAAGCTCTATTACGCTGCCGCCACAGGATTTGGTGCTTTGCTACCTTTAGGCTTCGCGCCCTTTGGCTTCAGCCTGTTACCGATTCTTTCGCTCATTGGGTTGCTGGCAATATGGCAAAAAGCCGATCGCCGCCAAAGCCTGCTCAGCGGCTGGTTTTTTGGTATCGGGCTCTATGCTGTGGGTGCGTCATGGGTATTTATTAGCATTTATGTCTACAGCGCCACACCTTTACCCTTCGCCATCATTCTCACTGCTTTATTCGTTTTGATTATGGGGTTCATTACCGCCATCCAGGGTTATTTTTTCCACCTACTTGGTTTGAATAAAATGGCACTACTGGGTTTTCCCGCCCTTTGGATTGTTTTTGAATGGGTGAAAACCTGGCTTTTTACTGGTTTCCCCTGGCTTTACCTCGGTTATGCCATGATGGATACACCCGTAGAAGGCTTTGCACCCATCACCGGTATTTTTGGCATCAGCTTTATCACTGCCTTTGGCGCTGCCCTGTGTTTTATTCTTTTGCAACAAATCGTTCAACCCACACCCAAGCTAAAGTGGGCAGCCTTGAGCACGGTATTTTATTTTATTGCCATCCCACTCACCGGCTCTTTCCTACAGAAAACAGCATGGACAGAAAAAAGCTCTGAAACACCGCTCTCCGTCAGTATTATTCAGGGCAACATTGCCCAAGAGACTAAATGGGATCTCAATTTCCGCGATGCCATTCTAAATCTTTACCAAGAGCGCACAGAAGCCAGTTGGGGAAGTGATTTAATTATATGGCCAGAAGCCGCCGTACCCGCCTTTGAACACGAAGTCAGTGACTACCTAAATACCATCAATCAACGCGCCCAGGATCAGGGTAGTAGCCTGATCCTGGGCTTGGCCATCATGCACTACCTCAGCGATGGAGAGTTTCTGTTTTATAACAGCATTCGCAGCATGGGACAGGGAAGCGGGCTTTACCACAAGCAGCGTCTGGTTCCTTTTGGAGAATTTGTGCCTTTTGAGGATCAACTCCGCGGGCTCACCGGCGCCTTCAACCTTCCCATGTCGAGCTTTACCCGAGGTGATGCAAACCAGGCTCCACTTTTGGCTGGCAAGCATTCCATCTACCCCTATATTTGTTATGAAATTCTTTTCCCTGACCTGGTAGCAAGAACCAGCCAGCACGCAGAAGTTCTTGTCACCATAAGCAATGACGGTTGGTTTGGCCACTCTGCTGGCCCAGCCCAACACTTTGAGATGGCCCGCATGCGCGCCCTGGAAACGGGCCGCTACCTTATTCGTGCCACTAGCAATGGCATCAGTGCCATTGTGGACCCCAAGGGCAGAGTGACACATTTAGCCCCCAGCTTTGTGGAAACCACGCTTAATGGTGAGGTATACGCCATGCAAGGTAATACGCCCTTTATGAACTGGGGGTCACGGCCTATTTTAATTTTGGCCACGTTGATTCTGCTCGGTTTTGTTGTTTTATCCATCAAACAGAAAATCCTACGCGGCCCTGCTTTGCAAACAGAGCAAGAGCCAGACCCACAGTAGGAATGCCTGCACATCCAGTGCTAAACTCCGGCCCCTGTATTAAAAATACGATGCCAGCCAAATCCGCCAGACAGACTACACACAGGTTAAAAGACATACGTAATGGAAGAAATCTACCGCCCCGACCTTATCGAAAAAACAGTACAAGATTATTGGCAGAAAAATGAAACCTTCACCGTAAAAGCGGACGATTCCAAAGAAAAGTTTTATTGCCTTTCCATGTTCCCCTACCCCAGCGGGCGATTGCACATGGGGCACGTGCGTAACTACACCATTGGCGACGTGGTTTCCCGCTATCAGCGCATGCAAGGTAAAAACGTATTGCAACCCATGGGCTGGGATGCATTCGGCCTGCCGGCAGAAAACGCAGCCATCAAGAACAAAGTACCACCGGCCAAGTGGACCTACGAAAATATCGATTATATGCGTACCCAGTTGCAAGCCTTGGGGTTTGGTTACGACTGGTCTCGCGAAATCGCCACCTGCCACCCTGATTACTACCGCTGGGAGCAGTGGTTTTTTATCCAGCTTTATAAGCGCGGCTTAGTCTACAAAAAAACCGCCACGGTGAACTGGGACCCGGTGGATCAGACTGTATTGGCGAACGAGCAAGTCATTGATGGCCGAGGCTGGCGTTCTGACGCGCTGGTTGAGCGCCGCGATATCCCTCAATGGTTTATCAAAATCACTGATTATGCCGAAGAATTACTCACCGATCTCGACAAACTAGATGGCTGGCCGGAACAGGTCAAAACCATGCAGCGCAACTGGATTGGCCGCTCGAAAGGTCTTGAGCTGCAGTTCGGCCTGCAAGATAGTGAAGACAAACTCAGCGTTTTCACCACCCGTCCCGATACGCTACTCGGTGTCAGCTATGTTGCGGTGGCCTTTGAACACCCCTTGGCTCAAGCTGCCGCAAAAGATGACCCTGCCCTGCAAAACTTTATTCTAAAACACGGCAACACCAAAACAGCCGAAGCTGATCTAGCCACCATGGAAAAACTGGGCATGGATACTGGCCGTAAGGCCATCCACCCCCTTACAGGCAAAGAGGTTCCTGTCTGGGTGGCTAACTTTGTGCTTATGTCCTATGGCTCCGGTGCAGTGATGGCCGTGCCCGCACATGATCAGAGAGACTGGGAATTTGCCGAAAAATATGACCTGAACATCCAACCCGTCATCAAGCCGGCAGACGGTTCAGAGTGGGATTTCAAACAGGCGGCATTCGTCGAAAAAGGCCTGTTGTATAACTCCGAACAGTTCGACGGCCTCAGCTCCGAACAGGCTTTTAGCGCCATTGCCGAACACCTGGAAGCAGAAGGAAAAGGCGAGCGACAAACCAACTTCCGCTTACGCGACTGGGGAGTCTCCCGACAACGTTATTGGGGAACCCCCATCCCCATGATCAACTGTGAAAAATGCGGCGCCGTGCCGGTTCCCGAAAACGAACTACCCGTGGTCTTACCCACAGACATCAGCTTTGACGGGGTTGGCTCACCTATCAAAAAGATGCCGGAGTTTTTTCAGTGCCAGTGTCCAATATGTGGTGGCGAAGCAGAGCGTGAAACCGATACCTTCGACACCTTTATGGAATCGTCCTGGTATTACGCCCGTTACGCCAGTAGAAACTGCAACGATGCCATGCTCGACAAAGGCGCTGATTACTGGGCACCTGTTGATCAATATATCGGCGGTATCGAACATGCCATTCTCCACCTGCTTTACGCCCGCTTCTTCCATAAGTTGATGCGTGACCAAGGTCTAGTCAGCTCTGACGAGCCCTTTTTGCGCTTATTGACCCAGGGCATGGTACTCAAAGACGGCACTAAAATGTCCAAATCCAAGGGCAATACAGTGGATCCGCAAGAGCTAATCAACCACTATGGCGCCGATACCGTGCGCCTGTTTATTATGTTTGCCGCCCCACCGGAACAATCCCTCGAATGGTCAGATAGCGGTGTTGAAGGTGCTAACCGATTTTTGCGCCGCCTGTGGAAACAAGTAGAGCAACATACTGCCAAAGGGACAACAATTGCCGCACTACAGGCTGATAAACTAAACGAAAGCCAGCAAGCCTTACATCGCAAGACCCACGAAACAATTAAAAAGGTCAGCGATGACTATGGCCGTCGCCTCACCTTTAATACGGCTATCGCGGCAGTGATGGAGCTAAGCAATCTGCTAGGGAAGCAAAACGCTGAAACCGAGCAAGATCGAGCCCTTATTCAAGAAGCACTCGAAGCCAGTGTTTTACTCATCGCCCCCATTGTTCCACATATCTGCCATGAACTTTGGAACGCTCTGACCGGCGGTAAACTCCCCATCGAAACTGCTCCGTGGCCAAGTTATGATGAAGCCGCTCTAACCCAAAGCACCCTGAGGCTTGCGGTACAGGTGAATGGAAAACTGCGGGGCAATATTGAAGTGGATGCGGATGCGGACAAAGAAACCATCGAAGCCACCGCCTTTGCCGATGGCAATGTGCAGCGCTTCACCGAAGGAAAAACCGTACGCAAGGTCATTGTAGTGCCTGGTCGCTTGATCAACATTGTAGCCAACTGATTAAGAAGCACGGAGTTAAACTGAAAACACCCACCCTTCAAGGCAGCCTGCTTACCCTCCTGTGCTTAGCACTATTAAGCGGCTGCGGGTTTCATCTACGCTCGGCGGGTACCCAGTTTAAACACATCGACAGTATTAATATTGTCGCTGGCAGATCTTTCCAGGGGTTTGCAAATGTACTGGGGCAGGCTTTCAGAAAAACCAATATAAACAGCAAAAGTGATTCACCCTACCGACTCACCATTGAACAGGAAAAGTTCAGCAAACGCGTTGCCATGGTCACGGAAAATGTACGTGCTTCGGAATACCAAATTTCCCTAGTTATCGTCTATAGTTTCGCGGTAGAAAAAAAGGACGAAAATGGGGAGGGATTAGCCCCCTTAACGCTGATCAATTCGCAGCGCATCCAGCTTTCCCGCAGCTTTATTTATGACATTTCCAGGGTGAGCGCTATGCAAAAGGAAGAGCAGTTAATCAGGGACGAAATGAAACAGGAAGCCGCGTACCGCATTTTGCATCAAGTCCAGGCGGTTAGCGATGCCCATGATGTGTCACTACCTGAAGCAGGCAGTCCCTCCCCGCACGCACTCCTTTCGCGCACCACGGCCTTAGCGAAATGAAACTTCGCCTCGACCAGCTGACTCAGAACCTGAAGAGTGCACCTGCTCCTATCTATATCGTCAGTGGCGATGTCCCCCTACTCGTCCAAGAGTGCAGCGACCAAATCAAAAGCAGTGCAAGAGCAGCTGGATTTAGTGAGCAGCAGCGCTTTTATATTGATAATCAATTTGATTGGAATACGCTCTATCAGAGCACCCAAAGCCTATCGTTGTTTGGCGACAAAAAGCTCATTGAATTACGAATGCCTAAGGGCAAACCCAGTGATGCCGGAAAAATCTTCCTTAAGGATTTTGCCCAGAAACCAGACAGCGACAACCTTATCCTGCTGATAACAGACAAACTGGACAGCGCTTCGCAAAGGGCAGCTTGGTTCAAAGCCTTGGAAAAAGCGGGTGTATGGGTTCAAGTGTGGCCCGTGGAGGCTGATAAACTACCCCAGTGGATACACCAGCGCATGCGCCAGGCGGGGCTTACCCCCAACGCCGCCGCAACACAAATCATCGCTGAAAAAGTAGAAGGCAACTTGCTTGCCGCCTCTCAGGAAATCGAAAAACTACGTCTATTGCACGGAGAAGGCCCCATCGACGAAGAAGGGGTTATGTCAGCCATTACCGACAACGCCCGCTACGACATATTTCAGTTGGTTGAAACGGCTCTGCTTGGCAATACAGCCAAGGCGATTAAAATCCTAAATGACCTCAAACAGGAAGGTCAGGAAGCTACCCTGGTTCTGTGGGCCATCACTCGCGAACTGCGCACCTTGGCAGGCATGGCTTCAAAACTGGAGGATGGCAGCCCAATTAACCGCATATTTCAGGAGTACCGCATTTGGGATAAGCGTAAACCCGCCATACAAGCCAGTTTGAAACGCTTACGTCATAAGCAGATTTTACAGCTTATACAGCGGGCACAATACGCAGATCTCGCCATCAAGGGGCTGGAAAAAGATGACCCATGGCTTATTTTCAGTGAAGTTATTTTGCGTATTAGCGGGCGCGATTTATAAACGGTTCCAGCACATCATGAATCAAATCATGAAGATCCGTCACTTCCGACAGCACCTCAGGTTTTACCCGCCCCTTTATGGATTCCAGCACACTGTCCAGCAATACATTCACTTCAGAAAATAACGCCAACAAACCGCGCTGCTGCTGAATAATCTGATAGATTTCACCGTCCAGTAAATCCGTCTCTTCATATTGCATGGAGTCAATCCCTGCCACAAACTCGATATCAGCAATACCGGAATTAATCTTGTAATCTTCAATTTGCTTCAGCAGACTAACCAAGTGTATGACCAAGTACTGCTTATCACTTTTCGCCAGCCCAAGCCTTACAGGACGAACAATCAGGGAAGCCGCCGCGTGTAGCTGGGCAAGTACGATACTGGTTTCAATTAAATAATCTGCCATTTGTTCACTGTAGGAACAATCTGAATAAGACTCAGCCCTCTGTGTGCACAGGAATGTTTTTACTTTTTTCTGCATTGCCCAAGAGGCTGCTTTTCCGAAGCGAGCTTCATGCAGCTGCAAAAACAACAAGCTATCAGCTAATGAACCGCCATCAATAAACAGCAGCTGAAAAAGGTCTCGGCTCAAGGATAAGAGCATGCTTTCCTGGTGCAGCCCATCTTTTGTCAGTGAAAATGGATAACCAAGACTGTTCGCATACTCGCCCTGCTGCGCAATAATCTCGGTCACGGTAAGTAAGCTGGCATCACCTGCTTGTTGAATCAGCAGTTTTCCATAAATGACATGGTGCTGAAAATCGTTCCACGCCTCAGGTTCACAATTATTTTCTGCCAGGGAACGAAGTGACTCAGGAAGATGGAGCCTTCCCACCAGATGAAATAAACCGGACATAACAGAATGCTTCACTTTCTCTCGACTCAAGCCCAAACTCAGGGCTAACTGGCCTCCTAGCCAACTGCAAAACAGAGATTGCTCATAGCTCTCTACGCAGTGATCACGTACATGCGCCAAGTAGACCAAGCCATCATCACAAATGGGCAAGACCTCTGTCAGCATTTTCTGCCAAGAGGAAATACCTCCCTCTAAGTCAACGAAGTGATCAAGGCCCTCTACCTTTTTACTCAGCTTCTGGAAATCACTAAACAATTGTTTGGAGTCCAACTCACACTGCCGTTGGTGCAAAACCAAGGGGTTCTCTTTCATCTGCTTTTTAGCCAGCAGTTCAGCAGAGTCGGCATCAAGCACCTGACCCACTCTGACCAAGTGCTTCCCGTTTAAGGAAAATATATCCTGATCAGCAAGCAGACGGCCCTTAAAACAACGAGCGGGAGGCAACATAACCGAGCTGTCAAAGCCTGGATCACTTATTTTTTTCGCCGACTCGGGAAGTGCAGATCCCCCCAAAAGGTCATCGATATCCAAATCAGGCACGGCTACCGAGGCCGCTTTTAGTGGCTTAGAAGAATGTTGATGGGGCTCCATCGGCACCAAAACCTCTCACATTAATTACTCGAACTCAAGGATAAGCATAGACGAGATACACACCCTTTCGCACCAAACTACTCCACGTTTCGAGGGCTTACATACTGTTACTTTACAGATACAGGTAGCACTACTAGTTTTCTATATCCCCATCAGAGCTTAGGGTGAAAAATGCGTGTTTCTGTTATGGGTTCATAAATATTTAATAGGGCAAATGTATAAACCAAAGCTTGGTGATGCAATAGATATCAATTAACGCTGAGTACATTATGAATGCAGTACAGATAAGCGAATCAGAGCACTACAGACCTTACCTGAATAAAGCACGGCCAGTGGTCAGAGATGTTCATGAATGTGAGAAGCCGAACGCTTCTGTCACCCTCTACAGTGCCATAAACCCTGAGCAGCTGCTTGAAATCCAGAAAAACAATTGGCAATGTTGCCCTGAACATTTATTCGCGCAATTAAAGCTGCGCCCATTGTCGAACCAACGTACCGCCGAGGATGTTGCCCAACAGTGGCATGTGCAAAAAAGTGGGGCCGGTTTTGTCATCTCCTTTAAGGTTGACGCGGCATTCTTGCACACCCTACCAAGCAGCGAGTTAATGGGAGAGCAGGACTATGAATTCCACATTTCAGCCAGCGCCATCAAGCCATTAAATAAAAACATCATTGGTTCAATTTCAATGATTAAGGCTTTTTATTCGGCTCTCAGCAAGCTTAATGATTCAAGCTACAGACCTATTTAAGCTTCATTTCTGGATTATCCATCGTTCCACTAACGATGTACTTTAAACTGGCAATTTTTGCCAACCTGTCGCCAATGAGTCGATCAATCAGAAACATACCGCCACCCGCTGCTGGCCCACCCACCAGAGCGGCAATGGCCACCAAATTTTTGGTGATTTCAAGCTCAACATCCATCGTCATATCTAGGGATTCATCTATCAGGTCCATATTTCCGATTAGAAGCATTTTTGAGGAGGGGCTGTGTATTTTGAGCTTCTTAAATTCCAAAGTGCCGCGATGAAAGCTCATAGGGCCTTCAATACGACTAAAACTATGTCCCGGCTTAATTAAATCACCGAAGTCCAATCGCAGCCTTCTTCCAACTTCCGAGAAGTTTAAAATCCCCAGCACTCGAATTGCTGAAGCGGCTCCTACATCAAGAAAGCGTCCGTCTTTAATTTTAATATTTGCATTGCCAGATATTTTATCAAAGGAAAAATCTAGGGGGCTATGAGGCCATGAAAGCTCAAAACCTAAAGAGGCACTATCGCTTTCTATCGTAGGGGCATACCCCCAGGCCGCCATCAATTTTCCCACATCCTTGCCATGCGACTTACCGGTTAATTCCGTAATACTTTGCTCCCCATCGGGGCGCCATATCGCCTTGGCATTCAGAGTTTGATCAGCCAGCTTCACTTCAAGGTCGTCAATATAATAAAGCTCTCCAATAGGGGCGCCGGTAAAAGCCCACTGCCCTAGTTTCCAACCATCAATTTGGAGATCGGCAATCTTAACGGAAAGAGCGGGAAATTCCGCCGGTTTCATATCTAGAATTGACGAATCAGTGATAGGTAATTGCTCAACAATAGGGGCAGGCGCTTTTATTGCAGGCTCAACAGCTTCTTCCTCTGGCATATAAAAATAATCCAGATCCAAGGCAATGGGACGATCGTCATCGGGAACTTTAAATACCCCCTTCACCATGGCACTGCGTGCATTAACCCACCAGGAATGATCATGACGAATAACGTTGGCAGACAGATTCGGAACCTGCAATCCAAAACCGTCAAATTGTTTAACGTGCAGGTCAATACCACTGATCATATCGATAAAAGAGAGTGATTCTGGCTTCGGTTCAGCGGAATCGGCGTTACCACTTTTATCCTTCGCCTCCAGTTCGTCGTACCGGCTTTCAAGCAAACTTAGATCGCGCTCCCAAGCATCCCAGTTAAGACTGTCTACACTACCCACAATGGAAACACCTCCCCTGCCTTCAGGGATATCCTTGTCTTCTCCGATGACCATTCTCAGCGTGTTTAATTCGTTTCCATGCATTTTTAGGTAGGCATCAAAAGTCTGATCTTGATGAATATAATAATGAAAATTTTCTCCTTGGTTTAACATCTGAAACAGGGTGCCTCTCGCTTGATCTTTCGATTTGGCAAAAGGCGCAGGTAAATCTACCTGCATCCCTTCTGTATCGCTGGAAATTCTTAGGATAGTGGTCACTGCATCAGGATTGACGATGTTTAATTCACCGTGATAATCAATCACGCCATTCATAAATGAAAGTACGGGTTGATGGCTCCAGTCAGCCAGTGTTCTCAAGGATATTTGAGAGTCCAGATCCAAGCGAAATAAGACACCATCGTCGGTATCAAGCATGGGTAATACGATGTCAGCGGGGTAGCCAAAAAGATGCGCTTGCATGCCGTCGCTGAACAGACCATCGCTCTTGTTATAGTTAAGCTGCCCATTTAAATCTGAAAAAACCAAATCAAAGTCCGGCAGAGAAAGTGTCGCTTTCTCAAAATGGGCAACGACATCAAGCGCCATTTCTTTTTCACTTTGTGCCAATGGAATACTAAGTTTCATTTTTCCATTTACGCCACCAGAACCCTGCCAGTTTTCTGCACTGCCGCCCACCACCTCTTTCAACGGGGTTTCATTCAGAAGACGAAGAGCATCGTTCATTGTGCTTTTGTAGATTCCATTTAGACTTACATGCACCAAGGGCATTGCTGCTGTTTTACCGACAAAACCTTGTGTAATTGCCACGCTTGAACCCCAAACGTCTCCTTCCTCAACATCAAATGAGACATCGCTTTCATCGATAAAAAGAGAACCATTTGCCTTCAGCAACGGGGGCCACTCATTAGGAAGGTAGTCGAGACTTGCATTCGAAAAGTCTAGTTGCGTCTGTAAAGTGTGTTGAGCAAGCGGATTACGCCAATTTAAGGAGCCGTGGTAAACAAGACGACCATTCAGCTGCCCTTCCAACAAACCGGTATCAAGCCACTGCAATACATCCTGCGGAAGCAAAGGAGGCAGGTAACGGGAAAGTGACGAACCAAGAATATTATCAAAGCGAGCAGCAAGATAAAGTGCCGGGCCGGTATACGGTAATTCATCTATTTTTTGTATTTGGGGGGGCTGTGCGCCAGTGGTTTTCTTTATATTGTTTTGAGAAGAGCTTTGTTGAGGCGTGTTTTTGACTTGTACTTTATTAACTTCTTTTTTATGGCGAGGAACCTCAACGCTAAAAATCACCTCACCCGCTACATCCTTATTAGCAAGCTTCAAATGAGCGCTTTGTACTATTACCTGATCATCATCGATTTGCCAGGAAACAGGCCCCCGCAAGGTATCCACCAATAGCGGCTGTCGAAAATAAAGGGGCGAGGCCAGCCCTAACTGTTCACTTTCTATTTGAATTACTCCCATTTTCGGCTTTAGCTGAATTTGACCACTCAAACCGCTTACTGCCGGGATATATTTCCACTGCTCGCATTGGATAGCACTAAAGTCAGCGCTTAAATAAAAGGCCTGCTCCGAATCCTTTTCTAAATGCACTAGCATATTTTCGAAAGTGCCCCCTAGTGCCAGAGTAGAAAACATCTCATGCATGGGTTCATTTAGAACCTCACTTTGAAGCAATAGCGTACTCAAAGGAGCCAGCTCACCCCGGTCAATTTGCACATCGGCTGTTTCCGCATTAGGATTCAGGTTGACCTTAACGGCGCTTTTCGACCAAGAGGCCTCCCCCAGACTAAAAACAAAATCCTGAAGTTGAAGCTGCATGTTGTTTTTAGTATCTATGTCCAACTGAAACTGACTATTTAGCTCTGAAAAAATCACCGACTCTTTCGCATTTTTATAATTAAAATCCAACAGGTCATTTTGCAGAAAACCACGTACGCTATGTAATTTTCCGTGCTCCCATTTCGCCCAAACTTCCGCTCCTGCATGCCACTGGTTTAACGCAATGGAAGTACGTTTTGCTAGTTCAGCCAGCCATTCTTTTGGCAACCAACGTAATAAATCCCCCTCTCCGACACGTAAATAAACGTCCATTTCATTGGCATCCCATTCCAAAGGATTACCATCAATCTCTGTCACTAAGCGAAGGGCTTGGCCGCTCATTTCCGTACTGGCGGCCAACTGATAAAAACCTGCAAAACGCTTAAAGCTGATGTCCAAATCAGAAATAACCAGGGAGTCGCCGCCCTCTAAAGCGACTGTAATTCTAGAGTCATGAAGTGTCAGTGAATCCTGACGAAGAATAATAGGCAGGAAGTCATTTTGTCCTTGTGCTGCAGGGGCGGTTTTATCCAAACCTAATAAGGTGTAGTCACCCTCGGCATTACGCTGCAGATTCAAATCGAGACCATAGACGCTTAGTTTCACCAAGCGCGGCTCCCGCACAAAAAGGCTGGCCAGCACATCCAGTTCAAGGACAATTTTTTTTGCACTGACTATCGGGGCATTGAAACCGGAGTGTTGATAAAAATTGACCTCAGCGAGCTCAATAACAGGGGTGAAAAACGCCCATTTTCCGGAAAGTTCACCGACTTCAGCATGCAGGCCCGTTCTCTGCTCAAGCAGCTCAGCAACGTCTGTACGGTAGACCTGAACACTGTTTGCCAGGTATCGGCCCAGCATTACGTAGGTGCTCACCACAAGTATGATCATGGCAACAACTATCCACAGCCGGTCAGAACAATAATCAATGACGCGGTGCATGATTTAGTTATTCAGCTCAATTGTCTTGAGCAGTCGCATAATCACGATCCATTTACAGCAATACAACATCAAAGGTTTCCTGTTGATACATGCTTTCAACCTGAAAGGTAATGCTGCACCCAAAGTACTCCGCAAGATCCGCCACGTGTGCAGACTCTTCATCAAGCAGCCGGTCTATAACGGCTTGGGATGCAATCACCATGAACGTTTTTGCTTCATAGAAACGTGCCACACGGCGTATCTCTCTAAATATTTCATAACAAATGGTCGTTGTCGTTTTCAGAGACCCCCGCCCTTCACACACCGGACATGCCTCACACAATATATGTTCTAGGCTTTCCGAGGTTCGCTTACGGGTCATCTCCACCAAACCCAGCTCTGAAACCCCGGTGATATTAGTTTTAGCGTAATCCCGCTCGAGCATTTTTTCAAAGGTGCGCAATACCTGACGACGGTGTTCCTCTTCCTCCATGTCGATAAAATCGACAATAATAATGCCACCGAGGTTTCGTAACCTAAGCTGCCGCGATATGGCATGGGCTGCTTCAAGGTTTGTTTTATAAATCGTTTCTTCGAGGTTGCGATGCCCTACATAGGTGCCGGTATTCACATCAACGGTGGTCATGGCTTCTGTCTGGTCTATAACTAAGTGGCCACCAGACTTCAAGCCAACATTACGATGCAGGGCTTTTTGCAATTCATCTTCGACGCCATACAGGTCAAAAATGGGCCGGTCGGCGGTATAGTTTTCTATATGTGGCTCCATGATGGGGACAAATTGCCTGACAAAGTTCATGGCCATTTGGTAAGCATCTTCGGAATCAATCCGCACCTGACTGATGTGCCCCTCTGTTAAATCACGAACCGTTCGCATTAAGAGCGGTAGACCTTCGTATACAACGGACGTCACCGGTGCGGTGTCAATCTGCACGGCAGCAAAACCCCATACCTTTAATAGAAACTCAAGGTCTTTGAGAATATCTTCCGCACTGATACCGTCCGCTGCCGTGCGTAATATAAACCCGCCCTTCGCGTCAGGGTTATTCCCCATGAATTCGCTAACGATTGCTCGTAAACGTTCTCGTTCTTCTTCCTCTTCTATGCGCTGAGAAATACCGACATGATCACTGTAGGGCATATAGACGAGATAACGAGATGGAATAGAGAGGTGTGTTGTAAGGCGAGCACCTTTACTGCCGATCATATCTTTGGTGACTTGTACTACCAGGCTTTGACCATCTCGAACCAGCTCATTAATGCTCAAGTTTTGATCTGCAGCACCACCTTCTTTGTTTAACGGCAAAATTTCCTTGGCGTGGATAAATGCGGCACGTTCAAGGCCAACATCAACAAAAGCAGCCTGCATGCCCGGCAATACTCGTACCACCTTACCTTTGTAGATATTGCCAACCAAAATCTTGCTATCTTCCCGTTCAATACGAATTTCCTGTAAAACACCGTTTTCAACCAGTGCTACGCGAGTTTCGACATTGGAAACGTTTATCAGGAATTCTTCACTCATGTCTGTCTACTATCCTTTTAAGGTGCGCTCGAAAGTATAGGCACACCAATTTCACGCAATAAGCTAGCGGTTTCCATTAACGGCAAGCCCACTATACCACTGTAACTGCCTTCGATTTTTTTCACAAAGATGGAGCCAACTCCCTGAACAGCATAAGCACCCGCTTTATCCATGGGCTCACCCGTTTCGCTATAAGCGCGTGCCTCACCAGAATCTATTTCGCGGAAGCTCACTTCTGAGCAACTGCATACGACCTTTTCGCTGGAGTCCGTCACGACCGCTACAGCCGTCATAACCTGGTGAGTATGGCCGGAAAGTGCCATCAGCATGGCAAACGCTTCATCCTTATCCTTGGGTTTTCCAAATACACGTCCATCCAGAACGACAATAGTATCCGCTCCCAGAACGGGTTTCTGCTCAGCTTGTAGCAGCATTTTTTGCCCTGCCAGCGCTTTAAGTTTCGCTAAGCGCTTAACATAACTTTCAGGTGTTTCATCTTCTTCTTTGGTTTCATCGACCGTGGGTAATATCTGCCTATATTTTAGGCCAATTTGTGAAAGTAATTCTTTGCGCCTCGGGGAGCCAGAGGCAAGATAAAGCGAAAAAGGCATGAATACACCTACAGAATTTAAAAACATCCAAAAGAATTAGAGCTGGCGCATTACGCTTGTTATAGGACAACTCTGATTAATTCTGGGCGGAAATTAATCAGGTTATCTTACATTCTGCCTCAGCGGGTCATCTAACATGAAAATAATGCTGAAAAAATCGTAGTATGGCGAGCAGCCACGGCCACAGTAATGCGCTTATCAAACTGGGGATCCAGTACACTAAACCGGTTTCGACTTGCCCAACGGAAGATTGTACCATCCGCACAAGCAGTAGATTTATACCCACCAACACCAACACAGACAGCGATTGCTGCCACAGTGGAAAAACCCGTACTCGCCGGTGTAAGTGACCCGCCAGGTAAGCCAAAATCGTAAGAGACAGAGCATGCTGCCCGAGCGTCACACCTTCCAGAACATCCAAGCCCAAACCAGCAAACCACCCTGTAATCACACCCACGCGGCTCGGCAAGGCAAAGGCCCAATATATAAGCACCAGAGCCACCCACTCAGGACGCCAGCTTTCCGCCCATACGGGAAACGGCAGTATCGACAAATAGAAGGCAAATACAAAACTTAAAGCAATAACCCAGCTGCCCTGCGCGCGCGAATCACTCACTTGGGTTTCCTTCATCGCGATGAATAAGCAACACGTGTCGACTTCGATCTAGTCGCGCGGTGGGTGTGGCATCAATTACGGCAAAGGGTAAGCCGGGGTGGTGCTCTACGCGGGAGACAGTGGCGACAGGGTATCCTTCTGGAAACCTCTGCCCCAAACCAGAACTTATCAATAAATCGCCTTCTTCAATATCGGCCGTATCCGGAACATAAGTAAGCACCAGTCGATCCAAACTGCCCGACCCAACTGCAATGGCCCGCATACCGTTGCGGTTCAGTTGCACTGGAATTGCGTGGGTAGAGTCCGTTATTAAAATAACGCGACTAGTAAACGGACCCACCTCAATCACTTGCCCCATTAGGCCTTCTGCATCCAGTACGGGCATACCCTTACGAACACCCCGGTCATCACCATGATTGATAATGATTTCATGCCGCACGGGGTCGGGGTCAACACCTATAATTTCTGCCACTCGCACGCTCTCGTCGAGCAGATCAGAAGAGTTTAACAGCTCACGCAGGCGCACATTTTCAGCAGACATTGCCGCCAGCTTTTGCACTCTGCGCTGAAGCAATAGCACTTGCTGTTTAAGGCGAAGGTTTTCTTCTTTCAATAATTCACTACTGGTGAAGCTCTGCGAAAGTGCGTAGGAAATTCTGGAAGGAATATCGCCCGCAATATAGAAAGGCGTGGCGAAATAAGCCAGACCATATCGCAATGGAACAAGCTTATCGGTTTTCTGGTCGGCGCTAATCAATACCAAGGAAATAAAGATGGCCAGTAGAACACGAAACTCGCTCGCTGGCCCTTTGGAAAATAAGGTATTAATATGCCCTCCGCCTAGAAGCTTGAACAGTCACTTATGCTTGAATCCACCACCAAGGAGCCAGATAAACCCCTTAACTGCGCGAGGCTAGCAAAGCGCACTACTCCACCGCCAACAAATTCAAACCAAGCTTGTCCATAATTTCCAGCGCCTTACCTCCACCACGCGCAACACAGGTAAGAGGGTCTTCTGCCACCAGCACCGGCAACCCGGTTTTTTCACTGAGTAAAACATCTAGACCACGCAGTAAAGCACCTCCACCGGTTAGCACGAGTCCACGCTCGGCAATATCAGACGCCAGCTCGGGCGGCGATTGCTCCAGGGCACTTTTTACCGCACTAACGATAGTGGCAAGAGGCTCCTGTAGAGCATTCAGAATTTCTGCACTGGTCAACACAAAAGAGCGCGGCACACCTTCTGCTAGGTTACGCCCGCGCACATCAATTTCACGAATTTCACAATCTTTATGGGCAACGGCAATTTCCTGCTTCACACGCTCCGCCGTTGCTTCGCCAATCAAACTACCGTATTGCCGACGCACATAGGCGACGATAGCTTCATCAAATTTATCACCGCCCACGCGTACTGATTCAGCATAAACCACGCCGTTAAGGGAGATAATAGCAATTTCTGTGGTGCCCCCACCGATATCCACCACCATGGAACCCTGAGCTTCTTCCACCGGCAAACCTGCTCCAATAGCCGCCGCCATTGGTTCTTCGATTAGATAAACCTCTCTCGCGCCGCCACCATAAGCTGATTCACGAATTGCTTTTCTCTCTACCTGTGTCGAGTTGCAAGGAACACAAATTAGCACGCGGGGGCTCGGGGAAATAAAACTGTTTTCGTGCACAGCACCAATAAAGTGCTGCAGCATTTTTTCCGTTACCTGGAAGTCGGCAATCACCCCATCTTTTAAAGGACGAATTGCAGTAATATTGCCGGGGGTGCGCCCCAGCATTTTTTTAGCATCGCCACCGACTGCCGCAACACTTTTCTGCGACCCTGTCATGCGAATAGCGACCACTGATGGCTCATTTAATACAATGCCCCGGTCCTTCGCATAAATAAGCGTATTTGCCGTACCCAGATCAATGGAAAGGTCCGTCGAAAACATCCCTCGTAAACGCTTAAACATATAAAACCAACCTAAATATTTCAAAAAGGGGGCCACTCTATCAATGGCCGATGCTTTCGGCAAGCCGATTAAGACGTCTATCAGTACACGCGTCATCAGTGTGACTAGAAACCAAGCGCATGCTACCCTATAACGCACAGCCTAGCGGAAACAGCACACCAGATTATTAGACTGGAGTTGCCGTATGCATATCGTTAACGACCCACTTAAACAGACAACTTTACCCCTAAAGCATTTTGCTTTTGAGTAGAGACCTTGAATAGAGAAAACGCCATGTCCCTGGACGAAGCCCAAGTTCATAATATAGCTCAACTCGCCCGTATTGAAATTAATCCTGAAGATATTCCGCACTATACGCGAGACCTTTCAAACATTCTGGATATGGTGGCTCAGCTTCAACAAACCAGCACAGAAAACGTTCAGCCTCTTTCCAGCCCACTAGAACAAAACCAACGACTTCGCGCAGACCAGGTCAGCGAGTCAAACCAACGGGATAAGTTTCTACAAAACGCACCCTTAACAGAAGAGGGTTTATTTCTAGTCCCCAAAGTCATTGAGTGATGCGGTAAGTAACACCCACACTTTCAAGCACTCCCAAGAAACCTTTTTTACAGGACGCACCCACATGCATTCCAAAACCCTCGCAGACATTGCCCGGGGATTAGAGAACAAAGAGTTCTCCAGTGTTGAAATCACCGAGAATTATCTTCAACGCATCAAACAGTTCGACCCGGAAATTAACAGCTTTATCACCACCACCGCCGACCAAGCTCTGGCTCAGGCGAAACAAGCCGACAAGAAACGAGCAGAAAACAACGCCACATTATTAAGCGGTGTCCCCATTGCTCACAAAGACATCTTTTGTACTGAAGGCGTAAAAACCAGCTGCGCCTCCAAGATGCTGGATAACTTTATTTCGCCCTACAATGCCACCGTTATTGAAAAGTGCGAAAGCGCCGGCCTGGTCATGCTTGGCAAAACCAACATGGACGAATTTGCCATGGGCTCGTCCAACGAAACCAGCTACTACGGCCCGGTAAAAAACCCTCACAACTCCAACTGCGTACCGGGTGGATCTTCCGGCGGTAGTGCCGCAGCCGTGGCTGCAGGACTCGCACCAGCCGCCACCGGCACCGACACAGGCGGCTCTATTCGCCAACCTGCCGCCTTTTGCGGCATCACCGGGCTCAAACCCACCTATGGAAGAATCTCCCGTTGGGGCATGATTGCCTTCGCGTCCAGCCTCGACCAGGCCGGCCCTATGACGCAAAATGCCGAAGATGCCGCCCTCCTAATGAACGTTATGTCAGGTTTCGACCCTAAAGATTCCACCAGCTCAGAAAAACCCACTGAAGACTACACAGCCAATCTCAATGCCTCTTTGCAAGGCAAAAAAATCGGCTTGCCCAAGCAGTTCTTCACGCAAGGGCTGAATGCCGATATAGAACAGTCCGTGCGCGATGCTCTTAGCGTTTATGAAAAACTGGGGGCCACCCTTGTGGAAATCGATCTGCCCAACGCCGACCTCGCCACCCCAGCCTACTACGTTATAGCGCCTGCCGAATGTTCATCTAACCTTTCACGTTTTGATGGTGTGCGCTTCGGGCATCGCTGTGAAAACCCCGTCGATCTGGAAGATTTGTACAAACGCTCCCGCGCAGAAGGTTTCGGCGAAGAAGTAAAACGTCGCATACTCATCGGCACCTACGTACTCTCAGCCGGGTTTTACGATGCGTATTATCTGCAGGCACAAAAAGCCCGCCGATTAATCAAAGACGACTACCTAAAAGCCTTTGAACAAGTGGATATTATTGCAGGCCCCACAACACCCTCGACCGCCTTTGCCCTGAATAACCAGCACAAAGACCCTGTCACCATGTACTTAAATGACATCTACACCATTGCGGTGAACCTAGCCGGCCTGCCCGCCTTATCCATCCCCTGCGGCATTTCCAATGACATGCCTGTCGGGCTCCAGCTCATCGGTAATTACTTTGCAGAATCTGAATTGCTGAATGCAGGACACCAATTCCAACAAAATACCGACTGGCACAAGCAAGCGCTTGCCAAGTCAATGCGCTAGGAGGGGAAACACATGAACTGGGAAACCGTCATCGGCTTAGAAGTACACGTTCAACTTGCCACCAAATCTAAAATTTTTTCTGGCTCCTCCACTGCATTTGGTGCAGAAGCCAACACCCAAGCGTCACTCATTGACCTGGGCATGCCGGGCACCTTGCCGGTATTTAATGAAGAAGCCCTGCGCATGGCAGTAAAATTTGGCCTTGCCACCCATTCCAGCATCAGCCACCGCTCTGCATTTGATAGAAAAAACTATTTCTACCCCGACTCACCCAAAGGCTACCAGACCACCCAGCTCCACGAAGCCATTGTGAACAATGGTTATGTGGATGTTCCCCTGGAAGATGGCGGGCACAAGCGCATCAACATACTGCGCGCCCACCTTGAAGAAGATGCAGGCAAATCCCTGCATGAAGACTTTCACGGCTTTACCGGCATCGACCTCAACCGCGCAGGCACCCCACTGATCGAAGTCGTATCAGAGCCTGAAATGAGCAACGCCAAAGAAGCCGTTGCCTACCTGCGGGTCATTCACTCTATTATTCGCTACTTGGAGATTTCCGACGGCAATATGGCCGAAGGTTCCATGCGCTGCGATGCCAACGTCTCCGTAAGGCCTGTTGGTCAAAAAGAACTCGGCACCCGCACCGAGCTAAAAAACATCAACTCCTTCCGCTTTGTAGAAAGAGCCATCAATACCGAAGTAGAACGTCAAATAGACCTGATTGAATCCGGCGGCAAAGTCATACAGGCAACCCGCCTCTACGACAGCAACAAAAATGAAACCCGCCCCATGCGCAGCAAGGAAGAAGCCAACGATTACCGCTACTTCCCCTGCCCCGACCTGCTGCCCATAGAAATTGACGAAAGCTATGTCCAAACCATCAGAGAAAGCCTGCCTGAGCTGCCCTGGGAAAAAGCAGCCCGCTTCCAGGGTGACTACCAGCTATCCGAATACGACGCCCAAATACTGGTAACCAGCCACGAATTAGCGAACTATTTCGAAGCGTGTGTCAAAGCCTCACAGGCCGAAGCAAAACTCTGCGCCAACTGGATTAGCGGCGCACTGCTGGGCGCGCTGAACAAAGAAAACCTCGACATAGGGCAAAGCCCCATTAACCCGGAACAACTCGGTGGGCTGATCGCCCGTATCGCAGACAACACCATCTCCGGGAAAATCGCCAAAACCGTTTTCGAAGCCCTATGGGAAGGCGCAAAGAACGCCGACGAGGTCATCGAAAAGCAAGGACTAAAACAAGTCACCGATAGCGGCGCCATTCAAAGCCTAGTGGAAGATGTTATCGCTCAGAACCCAGAGCAAGTGGCCAACTACCGTGCCGCCGACGAAACAAAACGCAAAAAGATGTTTGGTTTTTTCGTCGGGCAAATAATGAAAGCCTCCAAAGGCAAAGCCAACCCGAAACAGGTAAACCAGCTTTTGGTAGAGGTATTGGATAAACCCTAAACCCTGAAAAAAAGCACAGGGCAGGCTCAACAAGCTGCCCACCCCTTGCTTTAGTTGACGCGAGTATAAACGCTGTTATAATCCCGCTTCCTTAGCAGAGCTAACCTGCTAAATAGTGCCAGAGTGGTGAAATTGGTAGACACACGGGATTCAAAATCCCGCGCCCTTAAAAGCGTGCCGGTTCGAGTCCGGCCTCTGGTACCATCTTTATTAGCGGTATATATCATACCGCCACGCAAGCTACGTCGATCAACGCGACTATTATCTCAAATATCCCTGCTCACTCCTTCAAATAA
>DFBZ01000127.1 GCA_002366835.1 Gammaproteobacteria bacterium UBA3067 | reverse complement strand
CGCGTCGTTGCCCACTTCTTCGCGAAGCTCCCTCGAGGTGACATACGAGCCTGAACGGGTGGACATTTGTACGCGCTCAGCACCACGGTAGAGAATGGCAAATTGCACCAGCTGAATATCGAGCTTTTCAGGTGGAAGACCCAAAGCTTGCATGGCGGCCTTCACGCGGGCCATGTAGCCGTGGTGGTCAGCACCCCAAATATTAATCAGGCGATCAAAACCACGGTCGAGTTTTTCCATATGGTAGGCAATATCAGAGGCAAAATAAGTGGTTTGCCCGTTATCACGTTTGACGACGCGATCTTTATCATCACCAAATGCGGTGGAGCGAAACCAAAGCGCACCATTTTCTTCAAAGATAAAACCGCCATCTTGTAGGCGCTGAATGGCCTCGTCAATGCGGTGATTATCCATCAGTGATTTTTCAGAGAACCATTTCTGGTAGTGAGCGCCGAACTCCCCAAGGTCCTCACGAATATCGTCCAAAATCGAATTTAAACCGGAATCAAAAACCAGGGTGTATTTGTCACCCAGCAGCTCTTGGGCATTATTGATCAGGCCGTCAATGTGGGCTTCTTTGTCTCCCTTGCCTTCGTCGTCTTCATCGGCTGCGACATTCAAATAAAGGGCTTTTTGATCCACAAGCAGTGCATCGCCGTGGGCCTCGTGCAACGAGCGGGCAATATCAATAATGTAATCACCCTGGTAGCCATTGCGGGGGAAACAAAATTCCTCACCGCAAAGTGCTAAATAGCGCAGCCAAACGCTGGTGGCGAGGATATTCATTTGTCGCCCAGCATCATTAACGTAATACTCCCGATGCACATCAAAACCGGCAGCCTCCAGCAAGTCAGACAGCGCCGCCCCGTATGCAGCGCCACGGCCATGGCCAACATGCAATGGCCCGGTGGGGTTGGCAGAAACAAACTCCACCAATACCTTTTCATTATTACCCGCCTTGCAACGGCCATATTGCTCGGCTTTTTCCAGCACAGTGCCGACCACTTCGTATTGGTTTTCATCACTGAGGAAGAAATTCAAAAAGCCGGGGCCAGCAATTTCCACCTTGTTAATGGCTTCATGCTCCGGCAGGGCATCGACAATTTGTTGCGCCAAATCACGGGGTTTTTTACCTGCCGCCTTGGCCAACATCAAGGCGATGTTACAGGCCAGATCACCGTGGCTTTTATCCTTAGTGTAATCCAGGCGGATATTTGCCTGGGTGTCTTCAGCGAGAACCCCTTGGGTTTTCAATGTGGTAATAGCGCTTTCGATAACTTGCTGTAATTGCTCTTTCATGGGTGCGGAGTGTTGCTCAAAGTGGTGGTGAAAACGGCTAATGATACGTGATTGCTAGGGGCAGGCATAGCGTAAAGCGGGAAGGGGTCGGCCCAGTGTTTAGCGCTTGAAGAGATGCGCTAAGCGCGGGAATTGTTGGGGCTTGTCGCTTTAGAGTCTTCTAGCGAAAGAGCGAGGGCGCGCTCGAAAAGAGGTTCGCCAAAAGGGTATTAAAGACCTTTGGTTTGTTTCCGCAGGTGGGTTCATGGGAAATTCAGTCTATTATGGCTTCAAAATTGGACAGGCCCTAAGAAACCTTAGGGCAAATTAACAAGGCAAGGAGTATCCTCATCAGCTATCAAAAGCTTACGGATTATTATGGTTTGTTTATTATGACGGTGGGCAGGGCTTCCATGAGTGGCATAATTAATTTGGGAGGAAGGTTGGTTTTTGAAGGTTTGGTTTGGGGACTAGGGTGTTGTTGAATCTAGGCATCCATGCCTGCTAGTCGTTCCTAGTTTGCTCTTGCTTGTAAAATTAACGGGAATTATAGTCCGTGTATATGTAAAAGTTAACAGGAATTGATTTTGCTTAATAACAAGTTAGAGCACAAAGGTATCTAAAACACATATGGAAATAATATCAAAACTATTTTTTATGATATTCGGTAAGATAATTAGCTTTTTTGCTGATCATAAAAAGATTGAAAGACAGAAAATTAATCAATTTAAAGAAATGTTAGTGTCTGATCTACCACACTATGAAAGTAATAAAACAACACTGAATGCTGTAATACTGAATCTATTTCCTAGGCACGATGAAGAGTATAGAAAATTGCATATATACCTCAGTGATGCAAAGAAGAAATATTTGGACGAAAAATGGGAGGCGTATAGCTCTTATCATAGCCAGTTATCAGGCTTAGAAGATTTTGCTGTAGTCATGATGGAAATGCCTCATCCAGATTTCGATCAAACTCCTAGAATGGCTGAACAGCTAGAAAGAAAGAAGAAGATAAAAATAGTTACATTAGTACGAGACATAATTGAAGGGCTCTAACAAAGCCATCAAAAATCGCGCTTTCAGCGCTGGACTCGCAACAAGTTGCTCGCCTTTTATGGCGACGTTAAATCTTATCAATCCTGGAGTATAAATTGGCAAGGAATACCGTATATGTTATTGGTGCTGGAGCGAGCTTTGAAGCTGGTCTCCCTATAGGGAATACCCTAAAAGATGAGATTGCACGAATATTGAAAATGGAATTTGAGAATGATTCTTTAAAAGACGGCAATTACGATCTTTACCAAACGCTTAGGCAGCATGCAAACAATAATACGGAAGTGAACGAATACCTTAATGCTTGTAGGCATATAAGAAAAAACATGCCCCTCGCCATATCTATAGATAATTTCATTGACTCAGAACGTGGTAACGAAAAATTAGCGCTATGCGGAAAAATTGGTATTGTTGATTCCATACTAAAGGCAGAGAGAAGAAGTAAACTATATTTCAATCGGTATAGAGACTCTAGAACAATTAATTTTTCCGCATTAGAGAGTACTTGGTATCTTCCATTTTTTAGAACTCTTACCGAAAACTGTAGAACTGAAGATCTAACAGAACGATTTTCCAGCATCACCCTAGTCATATTTAATTACGACCGCTGTATTGAGCACTTTCTACATAACGCACTGATGACCTACTACCGTTTATCAGAGATGGATGCAGCAGAGGTCATTGAAAGCTTAACCTTCATACATCCATACGGTACTGTCGGCTCACTTCAGTGGCAAGATAGAGCGAGCTCTACTGTTATGGAATATGGTGGAGAGATTCAAACTCACCAACTAATTGAATATGCGCAAAGAATTCGGACTTTTACTGAAGGCGCTCATTCTGAGTCTATGGATGTACTCAAATCACATATGAAATACGCCGAACGTATCATATTTCTTGGTTTTGCATTCCATAGATTAAACATGGATCTCTTATCGTTAACAGATGTAGATCGCTATGAAAATCCTGTAGCAATTGACTGTTATGCCACGGCGTTTGAGACATCGAAGAGTGACCAGCAGTCTATCAGCAGCTCAATATCACATCTATACGAAGGCGAGCTAAAAATAAGCATTGAAAATATGACTTGCTCTAAACTATTCAGTGATTATTCAAGAAGTTTAGGTTATGCGTAGAGCCAAGGATTTAACAAGCAAAGGCAGCCGACGCAAAAACGCGCGGCTGCTTTGAGTGTTATAGGGCTGGAGCATAATTCAATTATTACTAATTTTTAGAGGGTATGGCTTATTTCAATTATTATTGCTGATCAGAGTACTTGGCCACCGGATGTCGCTGAATTTCTAGAGTCTAATTTTGACAAGTTTCTAGGCTGGGAATGTCAGTGCTCTGTAAGCTCATCCCCAGGTCAATATGATTCATCAATCTATAAGATGAGAGATGTTCTGAGAAAGCATTCATTAATCGGATACCACTGCACAAAATTAACAGCATCTGAAATTGAGAATGTACGAGCCAATGGCATGCTGTTGCAAAATTCAACGTCTCTTAACAGCAGAATTAATCGTCTCGAAGAAAGTGGACTGATTACTACTAAGATTGCACAACTTCTAAAGGATAAGAATCAGGCAGATGATTTTAATAGAGCGAATATGCTGTGGTTTTGTTTTTTTGAACCGTTTATAGCTGGACGTAGAGGTATTGAGAGGTTTTTTCGCTCCTGGGGAGGTGAGGCTCTGTATAACTCTCACGAAGATAGCCCTGATACCGGCAATGCACTACTTGATATTGGAATCCCCTGTATTATTAAAGCAAAGGTACCTATAGCTTCTTTGAAAGACAGTTGTTATCCAGACTCTTCAATGATAAGGGCATTCTTGTTTGAGCGTGGACACCAGCTTGAAAACCCTATCGAACATGATGGATTTAGTACCAAAAACATACACTCACAGAACATAGTTGAGATCATTGAGCACCCTAGTGATTATTTTGTTAAGCTCACAAAATGCAATGAATGGAAGGTTGGCGATGCAGCCCTATAACAAGGCAAATACACTCGGACGGTAAAAATCGCCGCTCCTTCGACGCTCTGTTTTTTATCGCCAGTGATTTGTGACGATATAGGCCCATTATCGAGCAGGCCTCATTACCACAATAGATGGATTTAGATAATAAACACATGGAAATATCTCAATGCCTAATCCGATAATTGAGCACAAAAATACAACGCGAAAACTGGCTCTAAGACTGGATGCGGATGAGATATATTTTTGGCTCAATAATCATGGTTACTATCCTGAGAGCCAAATAATTCCTCCTTGCTTTCAGGTGTGTGAAAGCCCTAAAAAGCCTAAGCAGTACTTTAAAGTTACGAAGACTAAGAAGGGGACTAATTTTAAGCCAAAAATTGGTGAGCTACTAAAAATACACTTCCCAAAAACGGAGTTAACTGATCGAGTTTTTTTGGTATAAAAGATACAGTTTTGTTGTCTACTCTGGACGAAGACAGTTACATACATAACAAGGCCAAGCAGCCGGAAATTTTAAACCTCCGGCCTTCAGGCTACATTTTAGATTTCTGGTGTTGGCGGCGTTCAGGTCCTATCAAATTCAACTATCACTTGAGGAGCTAAACAATGAAATTAGACTACTGTGTTCTTGGAACAAACAACATAGAAGAGGCTGTTAGATTCTATGACTCACTATTTGAAAAAACAGAACTAAACAAGGTTTTATCAACTGAAAGAATGACTTTCTGGCAGTGCGAGGATTTTGCTTTTGCTATTGCAAAACCATTTAATGGCGAGCCGGCAAGTAATGGAAATGGAACAATGATTGGTTTGAATGTTGGTTCTGCTGAAGAAGTAAAAAGGTTTCATAGTAAGGTTATAGAATTGGGCGGCACTTGCGAGGGTAAGCCAGGCCAGCGAGGGCCTAAATTTTCTGCATATGCGAGAGATTTAGATAAAAATAAAATTGTTTTTTCAGTGTAAAGAGCTTAGCAAGTTGCTGCGTCGGGCTGTGATCTTTCCCCGCTTTAACATCGGCCCTACGTAAATTCAGAGTGTTTCTCCAGCGGCATCTATTGGTAAAAGTTAAAAGAGCGAAGATAAATGAATATGAAAGGCAGTTGTCTATGTGGGTGTGTTGAGTTCAGTGTCACAGATATAAACAATAGCATCTATCAATGTCATTGCTCGCTGTGTCGAAAGCAAGGCGGGTCCGCTTCAAACAGTGGAAAAATTATTCCTTTGAGCCAGTTGGGATGGATAAAAGGAAAAGAGCTTATTAAGTCATGGGTTAAAGATACTGGTTTTCGGTCAGACTTCTGTTCCAACTGTGGCTCTCTCGTGCCAAACCCATTAAGAGGCCGTGAGTATTACTGGTTACCTGTCGGTACCCTGGAGGATGCTTCGTTTAATATAGTGGCAAACTTGTATACCGAATCGAAAGCAACATGGGGTGTTGTAGCCCCAACAGGAAAGCAATTTAAAGCAATGCCAGAGTTTGAGGAGTTTATAGCTCTGCTGTCAGGCAATGGCAATTAAGAGAGGAAAGCCTCCGCAGTGCCTATTGTGAGCGCTATGGCGATCAAGAAGATAAGTTAAATGCATAGAGTTTTTTTATAGGTTTAATGCCTGTCCCTCCTCAAGAAGAGCAATACCTTTATTTACGAAGAGCTCAAAAAGCGAATGGCCGTTTTTTAGAATTTAGAAACTCATGCGTCAAAAGGAATAGCTTTGCTTCAAGAGCGCCGCGCCGCCTTAATCTCCGCAGCCGTTACCGGCAAAATTGACGCCAGAAGCTGGGTTGCCCCGGAGCATATCAATATCGAAAATAGCAAGGAAGTCACCGTATAAACCGAAATAAGTCGGTGATCTGTAAGCATCAAACGAATACACCTACGGTTATTAAAAAAATCTGAGGGTGGAGGTTTAGTGCCTGTCCCTCCTAAAAAAGGGGAATGTTTTATTAGCGAAGAGATAAAAAAGCGAATGGCCGTTTTTTAGAATTTAGAAATTCAGGCGTCAAAAGGCATAGCTTTTCTTCAAGAGCGCCGCACCGCCTTAATCTCCGCAGCCGTTACCGGCAAAATTGACGTCAGAAGCTGGGTTGCCCCCGAGCCTGTCAATATCGAAAATAGCAAGGAAGTCACCGTATAAACCGAAATAAGTCGGTGATCTGGAAGCATCACACGAATACACCTACGGTTATTGAAACACGCTGAGCGCCTAGCGATAAACGCTCTGGCTCAGCAAGTAAACTAAGTGAAAGACAAGGAATGACTTATGCCCAATGAAATACTGATTTTTGAAACAGAGGAAAGGCAGATAGAGGTTCAGCTGGATAGCCAGCACGAAACCCTCTGGTTAAGTCAGCGGGAGATTGCCTCAATTTTCGGCACTGAAGTGCCTGCAATCAGCAAGCATGTTCATAACATATTGAAAGATAAGGAGCTGGAATCTGAGTCAACTGTTTCCAAAATGGAAAGAGTTCAACAAGAGGGCGCGCGCAAGGTGCGCAGAACGGTGGATGTCTATAACCTGGATATGGTGTTATCTGTGGGATATCGCGTCAATTCCTCCCGTGCCACACAGTTTCGTATTTGGGCGACGGCACGCCTGAAAGAGCATCTTGTTCAGGGTTATACCTTGAATGAGCAGCGTTTAAGCCAGCATCAAGCGCAGCTGAAAAAGCTGGAGCAAACTCTTAGCCTGTTTCAGCAAAATGTGATTGATCAGGCTAGCTTGCCCGAAGCGCAAGGCTTGGTAAAAGTGATCGCCGAATACGCCAATACCTTTGTATTGTTGAATCAATTTGATAGTGAGCGATTACCGACTGCTGACTTTGAGGAAAATATTCGTTATCAAATTGACTATGAAGAAGCCAGAGCAGCCATTGCTCTACTGGTTAAGGATTTAATCGCCAAGGGCGAAGCAACTGAGTTAGTGGGTAATGAAAAGGATGATAGCTTTGCCGGTGTACTGGGTTCTGTAGTGCAAAGTTTTGGGGGCGAGTACTTGTACCCCAGCATTGAAGCGCAGGCGGCACACCTCTTGTATTTTATTATTAAAAATCACCCTTTCAGTGATGGCAATAAGCGTATTGGTGCGTTTATGTTTATCTGGTTTTTACAGCGTAATGAACACCATTTAAAACAAAGTGGCGAATTAAAAATTAACGACAATGCCTTGGCGGCCATTGCGTTACTGGTGGCACAAAGTGACCCAGCACAAAAAGAATTGATGATACACCTGATAATGAATTTGATCCGTTAGGGAGTGGAAAAATAATGATAGCTAAGGCAGATTAGCTGACCGACAAAGACATGATTAACTATGCCTACACCATTCGCGATAAGTTCAGCGAGAATCAATTGGTGATGCAACAGATTGCGAACAATAGCGCTGAGCAAGCCATGTTAGGGGATTTTGCCAAAGCGATTGATGATGCGGTATTGGATAGCAGTGAAGCCCATCAAAATCAGATGATGCAATTGCTCTCTGACCCGGTAAGAACCAAGGGGTTTTCTAAGCTCATTTTTGATTTATTAACCTTGGCGGCATGATGCTGAGGTATGCCAAGCCACAGCAAAGTTTTGCGTTTCTCGTACCAATAAAAAATTTTTTACTAAAAGCAGTCGTGTGTTTCTGCGGGTTCGTTTGCATGGATTTAAATTAAAAGAGAAATATATTTTGATTAGCATGTGGATTGTTTTCTAAAAGTGAATTTGAAAAAAGAGCAGGGCTTGTAATTATTGCTGCCTATTGCATGGCAGATGAAAATGCTGGTAATGAAGTCTTTGTTGGCAAACGAAATATTGGCCTCAATAATGCGGCAATCATCGTTGCAAATAGAATCTCTATGCTTGAAAGTAAGTCTGCAAAATGGGCTGTTATTCAAAATTTTCATGAGTAGGGGCGTGTCTAAAGGTTGCACTTTTCTACGCTCTCGTTATAAATGAAGTATAGCTTTGGAGAATCATAAAATGACTACTGAATCTAAGCCGCCATTCCCACCTTTTGATAATGAAGCTGCAATTAAAAAAGTGCGTTTAGCTGAAAATGCATGGAATTCAAAAGATCCTGAAAAAATCTCCCTTGCCTACACAAGTGATAGTCAATGGCGTAATCGTAGTGAGTTTATCTCGGGGAGAAAAGAAATTATTGCGTTTCTTCAGAGGAAATGGAGTCAGGAATTAGAATACCGTCTCATTAAAGAGTTATGGTGCACATCAGGAAATAGGATAGCAGTACGGTTTGCATATGAATGGCATGATAAACATGGAAGTTGGTTTCGTTCCTACGGGAATGAGAATTGGGAGTTTACTGAATCAGGACTTATGAGAAGTCGAATCGCAAGTATAAATGACGTAGCAATTAAAGAATCAGAAAGAAAATATCATTGGGCTCTTGGCCCTCGTCCTGAAGAACACCCCAGTTTATCTGATCTCGGTTTGTGACATTTTGTTGTTCATGCTCAAACGTAGCAGAGTCGCCGATAGACTCACTATAGGGCTATCGGAGCGTCTGTTTGACATATAGGCGATACACTTTAATGTCATTACGAATATTATAATCCGTGTTGGATTAGAAGCCCCTTAAAACAAAAACACATCCCTTAGCCAAATAGAGGTGGAGCGAATTAGAATTCGACTGCACCTCTGCGATGATCGTTCCTACCCATAGTCTAAGTCAGTCGCTTTGCCGGAAAAAATACGATAGACGTAAATTGAATACCCGATAATTGCAGGAATAGTAATCACCACCCCGACGAATACGAACTTAAGGGAGCTGGTAGCTGAAGCAGTTTCCCATATGGTGAGCTCACCGATCACGACGTAGGGGTAAACGCTGTAAAAAACTCCGATAGCGGCCATTAGGCCAATGACCGCCGCGCCGGCAAAGGGCAGCCAGGAATATCGATAGATGGACTCTGGTGTACGGGTAAAAAACCAGGCTAATGCAATAAATATCAACGCACAAGTAATAGGAATGGGGGCCAGACCGATTGCATTGGGCAGCGTAAACCAGCGTGCAGCAATGGTTGTGCTGACCAGTGATGTGGCGGCGGATACTAGCAGCAGGGCGGCAGCCACGGGCAGCAAGGCTCGACGTGCCCAACGTGCCGCTTTATCGAAAAGCGCATCTTCGGTTTTAATCATCAACCACGCAGAACCTAGAAATATATAGAAGGCGGGTAAGAGCAGGGCGATTAGGGCAGAGAAAAGGGTATTGAGTAACCCTGTTTGCAAACCGGTAACGTAAGCACCGACCATCCACCCCTGAGTGGTAGACGCGAGAAGTGAGCCAGCAAAGAAAACTCGGTTCCAGCGTTGTTTTTTATTTGGGCCGACCTTGACCCGAAAGTCAAAAGCCACGCCACGCATGATTAATCCGATCAGCATCAGGGTTACCGGCAGGTAAAGTGCGGTGAGTATTCGACCGTGCGCCTCAGGAAAGGCGATCAATAAGGTGCCCACGCCAAGGACAATCCAGGTTTCATTCGCATCCCAAAAAGGGCCAATGGAGGCGATCATACGGTCTTTCTCTGCCTCATCCCCCAAGGGCAGCAGCATTCCAATGCCTAGGTCATAACCATCGAGAATACTGTAGGCCAGCACCGATGCCCCCATGATGATGAAAAATAATAGCGGTAGTAGGGTATCCATTACTTATCCTCCTTGGCGGGCTTGTCTGGAAATTGCATCATGGCGATCGATCCAGCTGGCTTGCTGGATAGATAGCGAATAGCGCCAACGTAGGACACCAATAATATTGCGTAAAGCGTTAAGTAAGTAAGCAACGTCGTCATCACCATGCCGCCACTATGATTGGCCACCACTTCTTCGGTGCGCACCAGCCCGTAGACAATATAAGGTTGGCGGCCCACTTCCGTTACCCACCAACCTGCTAAGGTGGCCACCCAGCCGGAAAAAGTCATACCGCTAAGAACTAATAACTGGAGGTGTGAAAGAGGCCGCTTGCGTAGCAGTGTTAAGCCAACCCACCAGGCCACAGCAATCATTAACATGCCAACGCCAACCATGACCCGAAACGACCAGAATACCAGTGCGACGGGCGGGTGTTCATCCTCAAAATCATTTAGCCCCTGGAGGGTGCCGTCCAACTCATGGGTTAAAATCAGGCTGCCGAGTGAGGGGATCGATATGGAAAAGTCGTTGCTCCGCGTTTGTTCGTTCGGCCAGGCAAATAGTGTAAATGGCACATTGGATTCCGTCTCCCAGATGCCTTCCATGGCCGCAACTTTGGCGGGTTGATGTTTCAGAGTGTTTAAGCCGTGCAAGTCCCCTATCAATAGCTGGGTGGGAGTGGCAACCATGGCAATGATTACCCCTGTTCTTAGCACCCGAGCCGTCGCTGGGCCATCCACGGATTTAAACATTCTCCAGGCGCTGACTCCCATTATGAAGAACGCGCTGGTTATTAGGGATGCGGTGACTACGTGAGCAAGGCGATATGGAAAAGATGGATTAAAAATGATTGCTAGCCAATCTTCGGCATAAAATTTCCCCTCGATTAATTCATACCCTGCGGGGGTCTGCATCCATGAGTTAAGACTTAATATCCAGAAGGCCGAAAGGCTGGTTCCTACCGCAACTAACCCTGTCGCAACAACGTGAGCTCGAGCCGATACCCGCTTGCGCCCAAAGAGCATAATGCCCAGAAATGAGGCCTCCATAAAAAACGCGGTGAGCACTTCATAGCCAAGCAGGGGGCCGGAAATGTTGCCAGTGGTTTCGGTGAAACCGGGCCAGTTGGTGCCGAATTGAAAGCTCATGGTGATTCCGGTCACCACACCCATGGCGAAGGTCAGCGCGAAAATTTTCACCCAGAATAGGTAGGCGTAATCCCAGGCCTGGTCACCGCTACGGTGATAACGATAACGAAAATAAAACAGGATCCAAGCAAGGCCGATAGAGATCGATGGAAATAGAATGTGAAAACTGATATTCGCAGCAAATTGTATGCGCGCCAGTATTAAGGGGTCAAACTCCACAGCTTACTCCAGATTGAGTCATGAAATGAGGCATATCAGATGCGGAACCTTGTAGTCTCGCACGTCCTCATTCGTACTTTTAATGGCCCGATTCTCGCTAGAGTGAGGTGCTTACAGCCATTGTTAATTTGTGGTTCTTATAAGTAGGGTTAACTCGAAAGCTTAACCGGAAAAGACAGGTCATTAGAATATTTATGGAAAGCTTTTCTATCTGGTCGTTTGATGCTGTTTAAAATTCTGTGTCAGCTGAGTGAAGCTGTTCTTAGCAGAGCAAAGCAGAGGCAAATTGAGCTATTTTAATTTAGTGTCGAACCACTTAAAGGTCAAGAATTTTATCAAGCCTGCCTTCAAGGGGTGTGCTTAGATGAGGCATTGTCTAAACACCTTTTACCCAAAGCCGTTGCCAGCACAAATACTTTGGCCTCAGTCATCGTTGCAAAATAGGTGGATGCCTTATCATTCTATCGACTGGAAAATATTCTTAGCTGCTATAAATTGCTTTTTAGCCGATAGAGGCGTCAGCTCCGTACTCAACTCCTCAGCCCTTTTTCATAACGAGTTTCCGTTCGGCGTTTCCTTGCTCTCGAATAAAAACACTGATTTTTAGCGATACGCTAAAAGGTGCCCATGCCAATGCAGCGCTGCCTATCCCGCTTCTTCTTACAGTCTGCTACGAAAGCTAAGCGTTCCTGCTTCCATGTTATGTAGAGTCAATATTTAGCCCATTATTGACTCTTGCCACATTCTTTTTTGAGCCAAGCTCATTTACAGTAATATCTCTTCGTGCATTGGTCATTTACAAAATCTATAGAGAATTATTATATGAAACTTGAATCTCTCGCCTTACATCATGGGTATGACTCCGAAGCCACCACCAAGGCCGCAGCGGTACCCATTTACCAAACAACCTCCTTTACGTTTGATAATACCCAGCATGGTGCAGACCTGTTCGACTTAAAGGTTCCAGGAAATATTTATACGCGAATCATGAACCCCACCACGGATGTGTTGGAGCAACGCCTAGCCGCGATGGAAGGGGGTGTCGGCGCACTTGCTGTGGCCTCAGGCATGGCTGCAATTACCTATGCAATCCAGTGCATCTGTGATGTGGGCTCGAATATAGTGAGCACAAGTCAATTATATGGTGGAACTTATAACCTCTTCGCGCATTCATTACCCAATCAAGGAGTTGATGTGCGGATGGTTTCTTTCGATGATTTTGATGGCTTTGAGAAAGCGATTGATCAGAATACGCGGGCTATTTTTTGTGAGTCCATTGGTAACCCGGCTGGCAATATTGTGGACATCAAGCGCTTATCGACCATAGCAGCAAAGCACGGTGTACCACTGATAGTCGATAACACTGTTGCAACCCCTTACCTTTGTCGACCTTTTGAACTCGGCGCTGACATTGTTATTCATTCTCTAACGAAATATATCGGCGGGCACGGTACTTCCATTGGTGGCATCATTATTGATTCAGGAAAATTTGACTGGGTGGCCAATAAAGAACGATTTCCCATGCTCAATGAGCCCGATCCCTCCTACCATGATGTTGTTTATACCGAAGCATTAGGCGCTGCGGCGTTTATTGGACGTTGTCGTGTTGTGCCGCTAAGAAATACCGGCGCTGCAATTTCCCCTCTAAATTCTTTTCAAATTTTACAGGGTTTGGAAACCCTGGGGTTAAGGATGGAACGGCATTGTGAAAATGCAGAAAAGCTTGCAGCATTTCTAAATGAGCACGAGAAAGTAAAATGGGTCAATTATGCGGCTTTAGCAGATAGCCCATACTATGAAAGCTGTAAAAATATTACAGGTGGAAAAGCATCCGGAATACTGAGCTTTGGTATTCACGACGGGTCAGAGGCAGGTAGCCAATTTATTGATGGGCTACAAATGATTTTACGTTTGGTGAATATTGGCGATGCTAAGTCGCTCGCTTGTCATCCTGCATCGACCACGCACCGGCAACTCAATGACGATGAATTGGCTAGCGCAGGAGTCAGTGCAGATCTCATCCGCATATCGGTGGGTATCGAAAGCATTGACGATATTATCGCTGATGTGAGTCAGGCGCTTGATGGTGTTGTGTAAAGCAAGTAGTCAATTCTGAAAAGCGCTGGTTTTAACCCGCTTAGCGCCACCAAATTAAGCGGGTTTCTTTTTGGACGCTTGCACTCAATTGAGGTCTCTCGCTTTAAATGTCTGAAGGGTGTGACGGTTTATTCAGAGCTTCCCTGGATTATTCAAACGGATGTGCCAGAACGCTGAGCTGGGTGAGCATGGATATCAATGAAGTCTGTAATGATCGCATTCACTTTTTCTGGATTCTCAAGGTGAGCAAAGTGCCCTAGGCCTTCCAATACTTCTAGTCGCGTATCGGGGTGTGGGTAACAAGCCTCACTACCTTGATACATATCCGCACTGATGCATTCGTCTTTCTCGCCCACTAAGAGCAAGCAAGGGTGAGATCTCTTTTTGAAAAGAAGTGAAACTTGTCGAAGCAAAGAGCTGCCTCGCAGAATATAGAGCGGGTTTAGAAGATGGCGGTAATAGGCCATGCCATTTTCGAGGCAGTGATCTTTCTTTAATGTTCGCAGGGTTTGTTGCAGCTGCGGCTGTTGCGCTAATTCCTCAGCGTTCCAGGGTGACCAGCGCTGCCATAACTCTTCGATGTAAGCGAGCTTGTCGGAACGTATTTTTTTCGCAACACCAAAGCCCTGAAAGTAAGCCATATAGCGGGAGCGATAAAGTTGTTTAAGAGTAATATTTTTAGAGAATGAAACAACAGGAGGCACTGCATAAAATACGGCGCGATCAATTTTATAGCTGGCGTGAGGATTTTCATCGTTTAACGCTATCAGCATTTGCGCCACCATAGAGCCCCAATCGTGACCGACTAAATGTAGTGTTTCTCCTTGGAGCGTATGGCTTAAAAATTCATCAAGCATTCGCCCAATACCCAACATAGAGGCATCCGAGCCTTTGATTATTCCTTGGCTGTTAAAGGGCAGGGAGGATTGTCCGTAGCCAGGCATAAACGGCACAATGCATCGGTAACCGGTATCAATAAGCGTGTTAACAAGGTGGGAAAAAGTCGTGGGGCTATCGGGGAAACCATGTAAAAGTACCACTGCTGGCCCAGTGCCTAAGTCGTAATATTCGAGTGCCCCGTAGGATGTGTCAAACTTGTTGGTTTCGGAGTTTTTCATAGGTTATTTTTCATTTTTATTGTGGTGGCCATTGAGCCATAGCTTTTGTTTGAATTCTAGGTCGCTTTTGGCTAATTCGTGTTTCACACCCAAAACCCCTCGCTTTTTCGCTGCCTAAAAGTGCTTTCTGTTGGCGTAATACTCAGAGGCATTTAGGGGGGCTCTTTCTTTGGTTCAGAATTAATCAGCGCGTACGCTAGCTTCTAATGTGTTGTAATCGAGCGATTAATAGTGCTCTTAATAATGTTATTAAGCGTATTTTGGGTGTTGGGGGTGAGGATATGAACAAAATGACAGCTAACGAACTGAAAACTAAAGGGGTGTCTGCTGTTGAGGCCCACTTAAAGGTCGATGAAGAGGTTATTATCTCTGTGAGAGGGCAGGATCGCTACGTTGTGATGGATATTAAGAAATACGCAAAGTTACGTGAATACGAGTTGGCTGTGGCTTTGCAAGAGGCGAAGGCCGATGTTGAGGCGGGTCGTTGCATTACCGAAAGTGTCGCCGACCACATGAAGCGAGTCATTGATGACGTATAGGCTTGTTTACCCTGAGAGCTATATCAGGAAAGCAAAAAAGTTCTTAAAAAAGTACCCCGAAATACACAGCCAATACCAGAAAACCTTGGAGCTTGATCCGCATCATCCTTCATTGAGGCTTCAAAGGCGTTTAAGCGGTCTGTCTTCGGTCTCAATCAATATGAGTTATCGCATAGTGTTGGAAATGGTTATTCGTGATAACGACATTATCCTCATTGATATAGGTAATCACGACCAAGTGTATTAGCGGCCTGGAAAAATTATGGCTGCTCTTATTCTCTTTTCAAAATCACTTACTATAGAAGTGTAAACTTCCAGTTTGGGCCGGCTAACTGTGGCTTCTAGGTTGAAATGCTTTGTTTTGATAATTTCTGGCGGAACCGATAGCGAGCCTCGGGTGAGAGACTCGCTAAAGTGGGAATTAAAGACCTTTGCAGTTCGCATAATATGTCGCGGTTGCAGGCCAGTCGCTGAAGATACCGAGAATGCCTACATCTTGGGCCAGTACATCTAGCACCTCGAATACGTCGCCATCATTGTTTATCGCTTCCGTTGTTGTTTGGTAATACCAGCCGCCACCGTTTTTAAGTAAGCCCGAGCGCTCCAGTGTCCAGGTAATGATGTTCAAACCAGCAGCCTTTGCGGCGATGGCATAGTTGGAAGGCACGATTTGCTTGTTTTCATCCAAAGCCAGCAGCATCCACATGGGTGGTGCGATAATTTTCACACCCTGATTCGCAAGTTCTTCCATATTGGGTGACCAGGTTTCAGCGTCGCTGTGATCAAAGCGTGGGTCATCATAACGGCCATCAAGATAAACTGCCTGGTTTCCGAAGGCGGGTTCATGGGCAATCCAGTAGGTCACATCATCAAGGTTAAAAGATTGGGCGAAAACCTTTTCAGGAGCTATTCCCGCTTCTTTGTATTCGTTGATCATCTGTTGGGCATAGTCTTCTTGGCTGTACTCGCCTTCATAAGGCATTTCTACACTGGGTGATTTCAGTTCGGGGGTGTATTTGGTGCCTAGCTCTTTAAACAGGGCAATACTTTCTTTATGGCTAAGCAGGGTGCCGCGACTGGTGTATAAATCGGTGCGCCAATCTGCGGTGGAGGCGAGGTATTCTTTTAGTGTTTTTGCTTTAGGATTACCGGCATCCATTTTCCCGCTGAGGCGTTTAAATTCGGCCAGGGAAATGTCACTGGTGCAGCATTTAACATTGGCGAAAGGAGTGACGCTGCTGTAGTCCGGTGGTGTGGAGCACTTTTCTGCCAACTCAGGTATGGCCAGTATGTTGGTGGTGGTGTGGAGGTCACACTGAGAATGCCGGCAGACCAGTTCGCGATCTTTGGTAAAGGTCACGTCACACTCAAGGATTCCGGCTCCCATTTTTGCAGCCGCTTGGTAGGATTCTTTGGTGTGCTCGGGAAATTGCAGCGCTGCACCACGGTGGCCGATAGAAAAATCGGTTTTCTTAAAGTTTATTTTCGAGCAGGCTTTTAGCTGGTTTTTGAGCGGGCCATCGTCCATGTCGTTAACCAGGAAAAAGGGGCGTGGGCCAAGTTGTGCATAGTCGGATTTTTTTAGTCGCTTTATAAGTTGGGCATAGCCGGCTTTTTTTAGTAGCTTTACACGTTTTTCTTCGTTGTCGGCATCTGTTGAGCCATGCTCCATTGCGCAAGCGATATGGCTATGCAGGAACAGCATTAATGCCGCTGCAGCCGCATGTTTTAAGGGGGTTTTCATATCTTATCTCCGAGGGCGGTTGAATAACGCGAGTAATGTAAGATAAAGATATGTCTGTATGGTTACGTTTTTTTTAAGGCGGTATGAAGGCGGTGAAAATTTGCTCGGAAGTTGGACTGGTTTTGGACGTGTTTTTTATGGATAGGCTGCTTCGGGGAAGTGTTTCGGTGTTGCGGGAAGGTGGTGGGCCCGGAGTGATTCGAACACTCGACCAATGGATTATGAGTCCACTGCTCTAACCAACTGAGCTACGGGCCCTTAAGGGCAGGCGGTCGGAGGTGCTGTGTGGATGAGCTGTTCCGACCGAGCGGCGATTATAGCGACTTGTGTTGGGCGAATCCATAGAGGCATGCAGACTTTATCTCAGACTGAAAACAGCACAGAGCAGCAGGATAAGTTCAGAACATTCTACCCAGGCACCGAGGGTGTCGCCGGTAAATCCTTGTAGCCGTTGGAGTAAGCTCTGGTGAAATAGCCAGAAAAGCAGGCCAAGTGCGATGAAGGAGAGAATGCCCGCTGGGTAGAAAAGAATCATCATGCTGCTGGTGAGGGCGATGATCACGAAAGCACTTTGTCGGGGCAGTGTTTTAGCCATGGTGGCGGCAATGCCTTTTTCGCGCACGTAAGGCAGGGTAAGAAAAAATAACAATAAGCCGCAGCGGCTGAGTGCGGGTATCAATAAGAAATATGCGCTAGATGTAGCGCTTAGTAAAATACTTAAACAAAGCCATTTCAGAAGTAAAAGCAAGATGACTACCGTTAGTGCAATGGGGCCGCTAGTGGGGTCTTTGAGAATGCTCAGGGTTTTTTCTTTATCTCCCAGTCCTCCCATCCACGCATCAGCACAATCAGCCAGGCCATCGATATGTAGGGCTCCGGTGAGCGCCACCCATAGTGCCAATAACAGACCTGCGTTAAGTAATTCTCCGTAGATATTATCGATGCTGTACTGCGCTAGAAGCAGAGAAAATACCCCCAAAATCAGGCCGATAATAAGACCTGCCAGCGGGTAAAAAAGCACCGACTGGCCCATTTCTTTATCCCCGTAGGTGTTAATTCGGGGGGTGGGCAGGGTGGTGAGAAATTGCAGGGCGATCCAGAAGGGCGTCATGGTTTGGGCAGGCTCAAGCGGCTATTGAGGGTGATAAGTTGGTCGCTTTGTTGCTCAGGGTGGTAATAGTGTTCGATCTGGCTGAAGCTGGCATAGGGGCAGTGGATGGCGAACAGGGTTGTGGCGGGGGCGTTTAATACGTCGCAGAGTATGCTGCGAATCACACCGCTGTGGGCGATAAGAAGAATGCGTTGGTCGAGGTGGGACTGTTTTATTTTCTCCAGCGTGGAGGTGATGCGGCTTCGAAATAAAGCAATACTCTCTCCTTCAGGCGGTGTGCACGCAAGGGGGTTGTCGACGTAACGCTGAAAACTTTCAGGGTCTTGGTCTTCGATTTCCTTTGCACTGAGGCCGTCCCATTGGCCGAAGTGGATTTCCCTTAGGTTATTTTCTTTTTCCATTGGAATATCGAGCTGTTGTGAAACATGTTCGGCAAAACGCCAGCAGCGCTGCATGGGTGAGCTGATAATACGGTCCCAGGGTGCCTGTGCTTTTTGCAGCGTTTCGAGCCGAATTGCATCTTTCATTTGCTGTATCCCCAAAGGGCTGAGAGCAATGTCGGTGGAACCAAAAAATGCCGGTGGTGCTGCGACTTCGCCGTGACGAAGCAGGTCGATGCTGGTTTTACGATGGCTGTGTGGCATTGTTGTTTCCCCGGTTCGGCTTTGAGATTAGTTGCTTGCAGATACTTCTGCTTCTACAAAGGTGGCCATACTGCTGTGCAGGGTGCATGCGCTCTGTAGTAGTGGTACGGCCACTGCGGCGCCGCTGCCTTCTCCTAGGCGCATACCCAGATTTAATAGGGGGTTTGCATCCATGGCTTGCAGAATGCGCGAATGACCGGGCTCGGCGGACTGGTGTGAAAAAATCATCCAGGGAAGGCTGTCTGCTTGTAATCGACTGGCCACTAAGGCCGCAACACTGCTAATAAAACCATCAACCAGCACAGGAATACCTTTTTGGGCGCAGCGTATATAAGCGCCTGTAATGGCGGCAATTTCGAGCCCGCCTAGGGTTTTTAGTACCTCAAGGGGCTTGGATATGGCGTTAAGGCCATGCTTTTGTATGGCCGCATTGATAACGGTGGCTTTGTGCTGCACACCTTGTGGATTGAGGCCGGTGCCGGGGCCGGCGATAAGCGTGGCATCCTCGTTTAACAAGACGGCAGCTAGGGCGGTGGCGCTGCTGGTGTTGGCTATGCCCATTTCACCAGCGATAAATAAATCCACCGCTTTCATGTCGTCAACCACATCTTTCCCGGCCTGAAGCGCTTGCGCCAGTGTTTCGTCTGTCATGGCGCTTTCTTTTGCAAAGTTGGCAGTACCGGCAGCGATATTCAGATGGCTGACACCGGGTAAGTCTTCGATGGGGTGAGCTGTGCCCAGGTTGATCACTTTGAGTGGTGCTTGCAGGGTATTGGCCAGTACTGAAATCGCTGCGCCACCACGGCTGAAATTGCGGATCATTTCACCGGTAACGACCTGGGGGAAGGCAGAAACGCCTTCCTCTGCAATGCCGTGGTCGGCGGCAAATACGACGATATTCGGGTTCTCTATGCGGGGGTTTTCGTTGCCTTGCAGGGTGGCGAGGGTGATGGCAATCTCTTCCAAGCGGCCGAGTGAGCCAGGTGGTTTTGTCAGTTGTTCTTGCCTCTGAGCAGCTTGTTCGGCAGAAACCAGGTTAGGGCTATGAATGGGATTGTTCAGCCAGCTTGTAGGCATGCTATTTCCTTGAATATATGGAAGGATTATTTAAGCGAAAGAGGAAGGCCGGCAGCCACGAAGGAGACCTTTTCACAAAGGGGGGCGAGGTCTTGGTGTAGCGAGCCGCTTTCATCAACAAAGCGACGATTAAGCTCTCCCATGGGGATAACCCCCAATCCCACCTCGTTACTGACGAAGATAAGATCGCAGGCCAAGTGGGGAAGCGTTTCCAGCAGTGCGTTCTTTTGTTGAACAAATAGCTGCGTATTCTCGTGACAAAGAAGGTTGCTTACCCACAGGGTTAGACAGTCCACCAGAATGCAGCAGTCTGTAGAATTATGTGCACTCAATGTTTCAGCGAGAAACAACTCTTCTTCTATGAGCTGCCAGTGCGATGGGCGCTGCTGCTGGTGGCGCTGGATACGTGCTGACATTTCTTGGTCGCCCGCAGTCGCCGTGGCGAGGTAGTAAACCTCTTTGCCACTTTGTATGGCCTGTTGTTCGGCGTAGCGGCTTTTTCCTGAGCGCGCGCCACCGAGAATTAATTGTTTCATTCTTGGTCTCTTTTGGAGTTTGCCAGGGGGAGCTTGTCAGGTAGGGGTGTCATGGCCGCTATTGTCTTCAAAGTGGCTGCTTAAGTAAACGGGGGTTTGTTGGTTAGTTTTGTGGACTCTGAGCGCCGAGCTTCGGTGAGTTGCTTGATGGATTCCACTAGGGCCTGATTGTGCGGGGTTTCGACATTTAGGCGAGCTGCTTCTCGGCATAGGTAGGCATTGAGGTAATCGAGCTCAAGGTCTCGCTGGGCGCGGAAGTCTTGCAGCATGGAGCTGTAGTTGTCTGATGTTCTTTCAGCAATATTGGAGGCGGTTTTCAGTAAGGATTCAGACAGCTGTATGCCTTTTTTGTTTAACACGTTTTCTATTTCCAGGCAGATCTTCGCCATTTGTTCACAGGCTTGTTTGTTTTGCAAAAGTTCGCCGTTTTTACACTGAAATAGAACGGTTAAGCCGTTGATGGCACAGTTAATCGCGAATTTTTGCCATAGGCGGGGGTGGATGTTTTCATCCCAGAAGCAGTGTTGGTTGATGGCCTGCAGCGTGTGCAAGGCCGCCAGTTTTTGCATGTTTGCAGAGCCAACCCAAGTGTCGCCTTTTCCGGCATAAACAACGGTGTGGGGGGCAGTGCGATAGGCCCCTTCTGTGGTGATACCAAGAAAAAGAGGGTTGTGAGGCAGTTGCTTTTGAATCTCTTGCGCTACGCCCATGCCATTTTGTAGCAAGATGAGGGTGGTGTTTGTGTTGATACGGTGGGCCAAGGTGTGCAAGGCAGGCAGGGTTTGTTGGGCTTTGGTGGTGATAATTAAATTGTGGATAGGCGCGCCTGGGCTATCGCAGGTGTGCAAGTCTTCGGGGTGGTGTGTGACAGATTCTTTATCTTGGTGAATCGTCAAACCATTATTTTTTATTGCTTCCAGTCGCGTTTGGTTTTTAAACAGTAATTCAACGGGAATGTTTTTGTCTAGGAAGCGACCGGCCCACAGGCTGCCGATACTACCGAGTCCTAAAATCGCCCAAAGGCCAGGATGTTTTTTTCCCAAAGTCATAAATGTCAGTCGTCTATACTGGAATAAAGCAGTGTGAGCGGATTATAGGAGTTTGCAGAATTAATGGCAGCCAAGAATGTGAGCAAGGTCTTTCAGAGCCTGAGAAAGCAATTTGTACAAGCTGTGGGGCAAGCCCCTGAACGTGATGGTGCTTTCCTCAATGGAGAAGGCTTGGATGACACTCTGTTGTCCACAGAAAAAGGTGACTACTTGCTGAAATGTGTGGGCGAGAGCGCCTACTCGCAAACGTTTAGTGCAGAGCCTGTGCCAGCCACTGAACAAGATCAAGCTCTTGCACGTGTTGCCATCAAGCGCATGCATCCCCGATGGAAAAATAAGCGGCCGATACGGGAGCACTTTAGGCAGGAGGTCGAAATTGTAGGGGATTTCCTGCACCCTCAATTGCCGCGTGTGCAATTTAAGGGAGAGTTGGCGGGCCTACCATATTATGCCTACGACTATATCGATGGGGTTCCGCTGACCCGCTTACTGAAAGAGAAAGAGTTATACCCGCCAGAGCTAGTCAGCGCCTTGGCGCCTGAATTGATGAAGAAGGTTCTGCAACAGCTGCGTTATCTTCACGAGCAAATGAACTGTGTCGTACATGGTTATGTTGGTTTGCGTTCGCTTTTACTGACGCCTGAGCATGAGGTGAGTCTGATTGATTTCGGCTGTGCTTACCGAAAGGATAGGGTGCTTGAGAATGATTATCGCTGGGTTATTGATCCGCGTTATTGTTCTCCTGAGCAAGCGCGGCAAGAGGCTTGGGATGAGCGCAGTGACCTTTACCAGTTAGGCGTGGCTTTTTACGAGTTGCTAAGCGGAAAAGCCTGGAATACGGGGGCTACGCCAGAAGAACAAGTGGTTTTTGCGTCAGAGTTAAAGCCTGTGTCGAAAGACTTTTTACGGGAGTGTGGTTCAGAACAAATCTCCGCTTTGATAGCGGACTTGCTTCACCCTGATGTCAGCGTACGTCCCTCAAGTGCGAGCGAGTGTTTGCAGCGATTACCTGCGCTAGATTAATCAAGTCTTTACTCTAGGGGTGTGCACCCCTCAAAATTCCTCTTTTTCTAAAACTAGATAATAGGTGACTATGGTGAAGGAAGATTTTCCACTTGGAGATAAAAGACTGGTGCTGTCCTTGAGTGGTCGAGATGTGGAATGCGCTACTTTTGGCTCTCCTGCTGACCAAGTAAAGGGTGTAGCGGTTATTTGTCATCCTCATCCGTTATTTGGCGGCACCATGGACAATAAGGTAGTGCATACGCTTTGGCGGGCTTTTAAGTCGGCTGGAATTAATGCATTGCGCTTTAATTTCCGTGGAGTGGGGAAGAGTGAAGGCGTGCATGATAATGGCAAGGGGGAGGTTGATGATTTGGTGGAAATTATCAACTGGCTCTCGAGCACGTTTCCCGAAAAGCCTATTTATTTGGCAGGCTTCTCCTTCGGCGCGTTTGTTGCCGCTTCCTATGCTGCCCGAGAACACCATCTGCCTTTGGCGCATCTGATTCTAGTGGCGCCGCCAGTGCATCATTTTAATATGGAGGCAATTCAGCGCCTCGACGCTCCCGTGTCAATTATTATGGGAGAGAAAGATGAGCTTGTGCCTGTATTAAAAGTGCGTGACTGGGCAGATGCTTTAAGCGTATCTGCGCCGTTACGGCAGCACTTTTTACCTGAGGCGACACATTTTTTTCATGGTCATTTAGGAAGGTTGAAAGAGCTGGTGTTTGAAGACCTTGAGCTTGGGTGAGTCGAGTATTGCCAATAGCTCGGCGGCCATATAGAGTGCGCCCTCGTTCCATTTTAGTCAGACAAGAGCATTATTAGTTCATGACCTATCAAGATCCTTCGTCGCTTGGCGATCACCCAACGCCGGAAAGCTGCTACCAACTGGCATTGCAGCGAGATGACTTTCAAAAAGATCCTGCGCAGGCCCAGGCCATTGGAATGTTGCAGGGTTTGTATGACAACATCCTCAGCGGTCAGCATAATAAAGCAAAAAAAACCGCAGCAGCTTCACCGGTGAAACGCTCGCGGGGCTTTTTTTCCCGATTAGCGGCGAATAGGTCTGTTGCCGTCAAGCAGCCCTCGGTCGAACCTTCGGTACAGGGCTTATATTTCTGGGGAGGCGTGGGGCGCGGCAAGACCTTTCTGATGGATACCTTTTACGAGTGTCTGCCGGGCGAAAGAAAGCTGCGCATCCACTTTCACCGATTTATGCACCGTGTGCATGGTGACTTAAAAGCCCTGCAGGGCCAGCAGGACCCGCTCAAAATCATCGGTCGCCGTCTGGCGAGTGAAGTGGATATCATCTGTTTCGACGAGTTTTTTGTCACCGATATTACCGATGCCATGATTCTGGCAGGGGTGTTGGACGCGATTTTTAAAGAGGGCGTACTACTGGTGGCGACTTCAAATATTCCGCCGGAAGGTTTGTATGAAAACGGGCTTCAGCGTGAACGGTTTTTACCCGCCATTGCCTTGCTTCAGCGCCACCAGCAGATTTTTAATCTCGATGGCGGCATTGATTACCGACTGCGCGTCTTAGAAAGAGCAGAGATCTATCATTTCCCTTTGGATCAATCGGCAAATGAAAGCCTGTCGGAAAGCTTTGTTGCTCTGGCTCCTGAGCATGGAGTGATAGGGCAGAGTATAGAGATTGAAGGGCGGCCGATTGAAACGGTGCGATGGGCAGATGGTGTGTTATGGTGTGAGTTTGATGCCTTGTGCGACGGGCCTCGCAGTCAGAATGACTACATAGAGCTAGCGCGTATTTTTGGCGCGGTTCTGGTGGGTGGTGTGCCCCAGTTTAGTGGTAGAAATGACGACCAGGCGCGCCGGTTTATCAATTTGGTCGATGAATTTTATGACCGTAACGTAAAGCTGATTATTTCGGCGGCCTATGATATTGAAGAGCTTTATATCAAAGGGCAGCTCGACTTTGAATTTAGGCGCACCAAAAGCCGTCTTTTGGAGATGCAGTCCCATGAGTATCTTGAAAGGCCGCATCTTCCCTGATTTACGGCTATGCTGAATCGGACGTGAAAAAGACGCTCGCTGATCTTGAAAAGGTTTGCTGTGTAATGTAAGATTCGCGCTCT
>DFBZ01000171.1:2265-17907 GCA_002366835.1 Gammaproteobacteria bacterium UBA3067 | reverse complement strand
CGGCGTAGCGAATGTACATTAACCATGTCACCACGACGGACATGGGTGAGCAAGCTGCCAATAGTGACTTGCTGGGGTGAGATGGCTATATCGATATCACCACCCTGCACCAGATCCACATAAGCGGGGTTATTGATAATGGTCATCACCTTGCGGGCACCCAGCCGCTTGGCCAGCATCGAGGACATAATATTCGCTTCGTCATCGTTGGTGACAGCAAGAAAAACATCGGTTTCTTCAATGTTTTCTTCCAGCAAGAGATTTTGATCGGAGGAGGAGCCTTGAAGCACAATGGTACTAGATAAAGCCTGGGAAAGATCACGGCAACGGCCGGAATTGTGATCGATGATTTTTACCCGATAACGGGTTTCGATGGCTTCAGCCAGACGTTCGCCAATATTGCCGCCACCGGCAATGATGATGCGGCTGTAATTGCTTTCTAATTTTCGCAGCTCACTCATTACCGCACGGATATTATTTTTTGCCGCGATAAAAAATACTTCATCGTCCACCTCTATAATGGTGGAGCCTTCCGGCATGATAGCGCGATCACGCCTAAAAATGGCGGCCACGCGGGTATCGATGGAGGGCATGTGCTGGCGCAGATAGCGGATTTCCTGCCCCACCAGAGGGCCACCATGGTAGGCCCGTACCGCCACAAGCTGGGCTTTTCCTTGCGCAAAATCCAGAACCTGCAGGGCACCAGGGTGTTCGATAAGCCGTTTAATATGATTGGTGACCACCTGTTCAGGTGAGATGATGACATCAATGGGTAAGGCTTCGTTATTAAACAGGCCTGTACGGGTGATGTAGGCCGTAGCGCGAATCCGGGCAATTTTTGTCGGCGTGCGAAATAGGGTGAAAGCGATTTGGCAGGCGATCATGTTCACTTCATCGCTGTTGGTAACCGCAATGAGCATATCGGCATCTTCCGCCCCGGCTTGGCGTAAAATATTGGGGTAGGAGGCTTTGCCAATAATGGTGCGGATATCCATGCGGTCCTGGAGATTACGCAAAAGTTCGCCATCTGTGTCAACGACAGTAATATCGTTTTCTTCGCTAGCGAGATTTTGTGCCAGGGTGCCACCCACTTGCCCGGCGCCGAGAATAATTATTTTCATGACTTATTCAGAGCTTCCTTAAGACCTGTTTGCTAACGGGAGGTGCATTTTCTCAGGCGGGCGTAATAAAAGCCATCCTGTCGACCGGGTTTTGGAAATATTTGCCTGCCCACGGTGGTGGCAATACCCCAGTCGGCTTCGATTTTTATCTCTTGCGCATCCGCTGTTTGGGAAAGAAACTGGGCCACCAGCTGTTCATTTTCCTGCTTCAGCACTGAGCAGGTGGCATAAAGTAAAATTCCGCCTGGCGCGAGTGTTTGCCATAAAGTTGTCAGTAACTGTAGCTGCTGTTGCGCCAGTGTGGAAATATCTTCTTTATGGCGTAACCATTTGATGTCTGGGTGGCGGCGGATGATGCCAGTGGCAGAACAGGGCGCATCAAGCAGGATGCGCTGAAAAGCTTGTTTATCCCACCAGCTTGAAAGGTCTGCTGCATTTGCGGCGTGAAGTTCGGCGCTTAAACCCAGCCTTTCTAGGTTGGAACGCACCTTTTCGAGGCGAGATGGCTCTTTATCCAGAGCAATCAGATGGTCTATATCAGGATACTTTTCCAGGATATGACAGGTTTTTCCTCCGGGAGCCGCGCAAGCATCGAGAATGCGCTGTCCTGGTTCTGCCTCAAGCAGGCTTGCCGCGAGTTGGGCTGATTCATCCTGAACTGAGCACATTCCCGTTTCAAAATCAGGAAGGACTTCCACTTTGACCGCCTCTTCCAGAGTAAGGCCGTCTTTAGAGTAATCACAGGCCTGGGCTTGAATCCCCGCATCGCTTAATGCTTTCAAGTAAGCAGCCACAGTACTTTGGCGGGTATTAACACGCAGGCTTAAGGGCGCCGGCTGGTTATTGGCGGCAAGAATATCAGCATAGTGTTGAGGCCAATCTTTTTTTAAGCTGTCCGCCAACCAAGCGGGGTGGCTAGTTTGTGTGCCGATGTCTGCAGAGGTTTTGGACTCAATACTTTCTTGTTCGCGAAGAAAACTTCGTAGCACGCCATTGATAAGCCCCTTTGCCCAGGGTTTTTTAAGTGCTACGCAGCCTGCAACGGTTTCATTGATGGCGGCATGGTCGGGAATACGTAAAAATTTAAGCTGGTACAGGCCGATAAGAATCAGTAATTCGATATCCTTGTCTTTTTTCTTCAGCGGTTTTGCCAGCAGCGATTGTGTGATGGCTTGCAGATAAAGGTAATGCCGACAGACACCGAAGCAGAGTTCTTTTATCAGCCCCTGGTTTTTGTCGTGTTCTTTTTGCAGATGAATATCGAATTGCTCGCTGAGATTGCCGGATGGCGAATCATTGAGCAGAGGGCTAAGAATGCGGGCGGCCAGAGCGCGAGATGATCTCAATGTCGTTTTTCCGAGCTGGGCTGAAAGGTGAAACGCACGCCAGGCTGCAAGCGATCTTTTTTGGATGCGAGAACTTGCTCACAGCTTAGGGCCTTGCCTCCGGGTAGCTGTAATACCTCCAAACACAGGACGCCTTTCGCACACGCAACATCTATGCTCTGTTTGCTTACAGCAACAATAGTGCCCGGAAGGGCTTCGGATGCCTTGTTTGTGGCGCGCGCTTTGGCTTGCCACACCCGCACCACATCCTTATCGAGGTGGGTGAAGGTCACGGGCCAAGGGTTAAAGGCGCGCACTTGGCGTTCCAGCGTTTGGGCATCTTGATGCCAGTCGAGCTGCGCTTCGGCCTTGTTTAACTTTGAGGCATAGTTCGCACGGTCGTTATCTTGGGGCTGTGCTTCCAACTTGCCCTCTTTTAACAGACCCAATACCTCGGCAAGTTGTTCGCTGCCGAGCTGGGCGAGTTTATCGTGCAGGGAGCCGCCGGTTTCAGACGCATTGATGGGGCAGTGCAGGCGATATAGCACATCGCCGGTGTCGAGACCTTCGTCCATCTGCATATAGCAGATACCTGTCTCGGCATCGCCTGCCAGAATGGCTCTTTGTATGGGGGCGGCACCGCGCCAGCGTGGTAGTAGGGAGGCATGTACATTGACACAACCCAGGCGAGGCGTGTTGAGGATGGCCGTGGGCAGTATCAGGCCATAGGCGACCACCACCATAAGGTCTGCACCCAGCGCGGCCATGCTTTGTTCTTCCTCTTCACTTCTCAGAGACAGGGGCTGGAAAACGGGGATGTTATGTTCCAATGCCAAGGCTTTTACCGGGCCGGGTTGTAGCTTTCGTCCACGCCCCGCCTTGCGGTCTGGTTGGGTGTAAACGGCACATACTTGGTGGTGGCTATCCAGCAAAGCCTGAAGGTGTATGGCAGCAAATTCGGGCGTGCCGGCAAAGATGATCTTTAGCCCCGCTTGTTCGGGGCTTGTAGAGGCTTTATCTGTCATAAAGTCAGGTCAAAGAAGGGAGGGAATAGGGTAGATTAACTCTGCTGGCGATGCTGCTTTTCGAGTTTTTTCTTGATGCGTTGTCGTTTAAGGGAAGAGAGATAGTCGACAAACAGTTTTCCGTTTAGGTGATCCACTTCATGTTGAATACATACGGAAAGCAATTCGTCACAGTCGATTTCAAAGTCTTGGCCTTCTTTATCCAGTGCGGTAACCGTTACTTTTTCATGGCGTATCACTGGCTCGTAAAAGCCCGGTACGGATAAGCAGCCTTCTTGTGACTCCTTGGTTTCTTTACTCGCCGGTGTGATTTTTGGGTTAATAAAAACCCGTGGCTGATCCTGATCTGGGCTGATGTCCATCACCACCACACGTTTGTGTACGTTAACCTGGGTGGCTGCGAGACCAATCCCGGGGGCGTTATACATGGTCTCCAACATATCGTCGACGAGTTTGCGGATAGAATTGTCCACCACCTTGACCTCTTTGGCTTTATTGCGCAGCCGAGGGTCGGGGAACTCAAGAATTTCAAGTACAGCCATAAAAATTGGATCCAGTTCGGGTTTTGATTTAATAAAGTGAATGCAGTGATAAAAAATATACCAAGGATAGTGTTGTTCCCTAACGCTTAGTCTATGCTAAAAACCATATTCGGGCGTAAATCGCAATCATTTTCGCCTTTATCACCTTCGATCGCTGGGACTTTAGCGGCAAGCTGCTAAACTTTAAACACTGTTGCTTGGTGGTGGCTGGTTAAACGGCGGTGTCAGGATGCTGGTCTTATCGCATTGTAGACACGTTGAACCGTTTAATAAATCGCCTTGTTCCATAATATATAGGGATTTTATACATGAAGAAAATAGTTCTTGGGTTAATTGTTTCTACCTTCCTGAGTTTTAATGTATTAGCTGAGAATATTGCGCTGGCGCCCGATCATCCCTCGCAATATGAAGTGAAACGTGGCGATACCTTATGGGATATATCAAACACTTTTTTGCGTGACCCCTGGTTGTGGCCAGAAATCTGGCATATTAACCGCCAGGTGAAAAACCCCCATTTGATTTATCCTGGGGATATCATCAAGTTAGTCTATGTGGATGGGGAGCCACGCTTAACAGTGGAACGAAGTCGCCATAATACCAAACGTATGTCAGATGGTACGATAAAGCTCTCGCCGCGCATTCGTGCTTCTGATCTTGACTCTGTAATCCCCGCTATTCCTCTTGATGCAATCCAAAGCTTTCTTACCGATAGCCGGGTGTTGACCAGAGAGCAGCTTGAGGATGCGCCTTATGTGGTGGCAGGGAACGAAAAACACGTCATTATGGGAGACGGTGATTACCTCTATGCTCGTGGAGACTGGAGTACACAACATAATGCCTATGGTTTGTACCGCCAGGGCAGCGCTTACATCAACCCCGAAAATAAAGAAATCCTTGGTTACGATGCCAAAGAGCTGGGTTTGGGTAAAATTCTTAAGGTGACCGACGATATTGCCAAAACCGAATTAGTGCGTGCCAATCAGGAGGTTCGTGTTGGAGATCGTCTGATTCCTACCGAAGAGCGAAAGGTACAGTCGGTGTTTTATCCCAAATCACCCAAAAAAGGTTTAAAAGGTCAGATCATTAGCGTGATGAGTGGCGTGAAAAATGTGGCACAATACGACGTGGTGGTGATTAATCGCGGCGTGCGCGAAGAGGTAGAGCAAGGTGATGTTTTCGCTATCTACCGAAAAGGCGAAGCGATACGTGATAAATATACTGATGAACTAATCCAACTGCCTTCCGAGCGTGCCGGCATGATGATGATATTCAGAACCTTCGATAAAGTAAGTTATGGTCTGATACTCAAAGCAACCAGCTCGATGGCGGTATTCGATGAAATCCGTGAGCCTTAATGCAGAATTGGTCAGATGACCCCCTTGAACTCAAAGCGTGGTTGGCAGTAGGGCGTTTACCCAGAGTAGGCGCCGTCTCTTTTCAAAAGCTGCTGAAGCAAGATGTATTGCCTCAGCAGCTTTTCTCGTTTTCGGCAGAACGTTTAAAAAGCTTAGGCCTGGGCAAACAGGCCGTTAGTCAGCTACAGTCCACATCTTTGCAGCAATTAGAGTCTCTGCAGCCCCTTACCCCGCTGTTAGAGGGGGTGCAGAAAGATATTCTTTGGGCGCAGCATCCCGATCACCATATTCTTTGTTATTACGATCCACGTTACCCATCCTTACTGAAAGAAATTCATGATCCGCCCCCCTATCTCTTTGTAGCGGGTGACCCTGATTTATTGAACACCCCCCAAATTGCAGTGATTGGCAGTCGTAATCCCAGTCAGGCAGGCTTAAGCAATACACGCAATTTTTCCCGTTATTTGGCCCAGAATGGTCTGGTGATTAGCAGTGGCCTGGCTGCGGGCATTGATGGTGAAGCACATCAAGCTGCGCTGAATGCTGGGGGCTTTACCATTGCCGTTGCAGGCCACGGTCTGGATCACCTTTATCCCCGCCAACACCTAAATTTGGCACGAGCAATCTGTAAGTCGGGCGCGGTTATTTCAGAATACCCTATTGGCACCCAGCCAAGGCCTCAGCTATTCCCTCGTCGCAATCGCATTATCAGTGGCTTGAGTTACGGTGTGTTGGTGGTGGAAGCAGCCCTGAAAAGTGGTTCATTGATTACCGCCAGAATGGCCCTTGAACAAGGAAGGGAGGTGTTTGCGATACCGGGTTCCATCCATCACCCTTTGAGCCGAGGTTGCCATAGTCTGATCAAACAAGGCGCAACACTGGTGGAAAGTGGCGAGGATATGTTTAACGAACTGCAGGGTTTTGCTTCTTTCAAGCACTCTATGCCGGATGTATTGACTCAGCAAGCGGCGCCGGCCTTGGGGAAAACGCAGGAGGCAGAAGAGCGGCAAGCTGTATTGCATGAGGAGTCCGCCCCTGAGCCAGTTTCGCAACAGGTTGAACAGTCGCAAGCCCCTGATCACGAACTACAACCCGAAGAGGGACGCTTGTTTAATTACCTGGAACATAGCCCCTTAGCAATGGATCTGATTATTGAGCGCTCCGGACTATCTGCCAGTGAGGTGGCTTCCTCCCTCGTTCTATTGGAACTAAAAGGGCTGGTTGTTCAGGAAGCCGGCGGATACTGCCGGAAATCTTAATTGCAGGTCAACGCGGCACGCTTCTTAAACGCATTGCTCGGGTCAAAATATCTGCTTGTTTCATTCTATATTGACTTGCCTCAAGTTTACTCAAGTAGAACCGAGCAAAACTAAAAAGTGGGGCTAGGCTGAAAATAGGAGTGAAAATTCGTGAGAGAGAGTTTTCGACTGATTTTCAGGCCGTGATTTATTTGTTTGGTGATTAAACTAGGAGGTGGTAGCAGGTGTCAGCAAGTAGCTCGAAAGAACGAATCATGCGTGAAGAAGATTTTATTGTTTCAAAAACCGATGTAAAAGGGCGTATCTCCTACGCGAATGAAATTTTTATCGAATTTTCTGAATTCAAAGAAAATGAGTTAATCGGTAAACCCCATAATATTATTCGGCACCCAGACATGCCACGTTCGGTGTTTCGATTTATGTGGCAAACCTTGCAAAAAGGGGAGGAGTTTTCCGGTTATGTAAAAAACCTCAGTAAACATGGCAATTTCTATTGGGTATTCGCCAATGTGACGCCGAGTTATGGCCCAGGAAATCAATTGCTCGGTTATTTCTCTGTAAGACGCAAACCCTCCCGTGATGCAGTAACACTTTATGAAAAAATATATCGCGAGATGGTAGAGGAAGAAAATAAACACAGTAGCGCAAATAAAGCGATGGATGCTTCGCTGGCTATTTTGAATGATTATGTTGAACAATCAGGGCTGACATACAATGAACTGGTTATTGCAAATGAAATGTAATATTGCCCTATTGCTAAACACGTTTTTATTGTTAGTGGCAGGCCTATTATTGGCGTTTACAGCAGGTTCCTATTTTTATGCTCTTATCCCTCTTGCTGGTTTATTTGTATGTGGTTTTGCACTTAAACAGCATCATCAAGATGAGCGCGTGCTCAATCAGCTTGTTGAGTTAATGCGGGCGGTTGCCAATGGAAAACTAGAGCAGCGTATTATCTTAATTAAAGGCAGCGGTGCTTTGGCAAGCGCTGCGCATAATTTTAATGAAATGCTCGATCAAGTTGAAACCTTTATGCGAGAAGCGGGCACGGTTATTCATGCGGCTGAGCAAGAAGATTTTTATAGAAAGAGTTTTAAAAAGGGCTTGAGAGGTCAGTTCAGAGAGGGTTTAGCGAACATAGATATACCTTTAAAAGAACTAGAGAACTCCTATTGGCAAAGTCAGCTTGATAAAACGTATTCCACTCTGGGGCAATTAAAAAGTAATAACCTGATTCATAACCTGGATGAAAACCAAAGGGGCCTTGGTTTGATTCAGAGTGAAATGGAAAAAGTAGAATCAAGTTCTCGGCAGTCTGCAGAAAAGTCCAGCCTGAATCAGCAAAATGTAAAATCCCTGATTGTAGAGCTTAATCGCCTGTCAGATAAATCGACCAGTGTGCGACAAAGCACCGAATCCCTTTCCGAAAATACCGAAGAAATTTCTGCCATGGTGACGATGATCACCGGCGTTGCAGAGCAAACCAATTTACTAGCCCTTAACGCTGCCATTGAGGCGGCGCGTGCCGGTGAGCATGGTCGGGGTTTCGCTGTGGTGGCCGATGAAGTTCGAACCTTGGCAGAAAGCACCAAAAGTGCCGCAGCGAAAATAGCCAGTATTATTAATGGTTTTACCGAAGCGAGTAATACTTTAATGGCTGATTCCGAGAATATGCAAACCTTGGTGGAGCACTCCAAAAATGGAGTTGTTCAATTTGAGTCCTCCTTTGAAGAATTCGCACAGGTATCCAGGCAGACCTTTGATATGGTGGTTTCTGCAGGAATGATTTGTGACACAACCTTAAATAAGGTGGATCACATGATTTATATGCAAAATGCGTATTACGCCGTCGAGCAAAAAACAGCAGATACAGAAGCTGCACGCTTGGCCTCTACAAAAGATCAGCCATGTCGATTTGATCATTGGTATGAGGAAGGAAAAGGGCGTGAGGTTTACGGAAAATTGCCCGCCTACGGGGCTATCGCCCAACCGCATCGGGATATCCACGAGTATCTCAACAAGGCAGTGGGTATTCTTGGGGCACAATGGCAGAATGATCTTGATAGTCACACTCAGCTAGTGGACTGTTTTCAAGCAGCAGAAAAAGCCAGTGCTACCTATATGCAGAGGGTGGATGATCTGTTACAGCAAAAACTGGCTGGCTGAGGCTTGCCAAAATGGCAGCGCTAGGGTAGCTTGGCGGCCTTTAAAACAGTGATTGATATAAAGGTTCTTGCTATGACTAAACCATTTGTTGCCATTTTGATGGGTTCTGATTCTGACTTGCCTGTTGTTGAAGCGGCTTTCGTCGTTCTCGAAAAACTGGGGGTTCCTTTCGAAGCAAAAATTTCCTCTGCCCATCGTACGCCTGAAATTACACATCAGTATGTAAAAGATGCCGAAGCACGCGGCTGTGCCGTATTTATTGCTGCAGCTGGCATGGCCGCTCATTTGGCTGGCGCGGTGGCGGCAAATACCATTAAGCCTGTTATTGGTATTCCTGCTGGCGGTGGCCCTCTTAATGGTGAAGATGCACTACTTTCCACTGTGCAGATGCCCGGTGGCATTCCCGTTGCAACTGTTGCGATTGGTAAAGCGGGTGCGAAGAACGCCGCTTATCTGGCGGCACAGATTTTGGCTGTATCGGATGAAGCGCTTAACATACGCCTGGCGGAAGACAGAGTAACCATGGGCGAAGAGGTGGTTGCGAAGGATCAAGCACTGCAAGAGCGTCTCGCCAAGGCTTAAGGGCAGCTCTAAAAATTGCCTTTTTACCCGATAGCGGCGTCAGCTCCGTACTCAACTCCTCATGTAGCCATGCGGGTTTTCGTGCGGCGCTTACTTGCTCTCGAATAAAAATTCTAATTTGTAGAGATACCCTTAATACCAGCTACAGGCGGTTGTCGGCATGTCAGCGTTTAAAATTCAGCAGGCCGTTCGTTGCTTGAAAGGGGGAGGTCTCGTTGCCTACCCCACTGAGTCTGTTTATGGCGTGGGCTGTGACCCCTTTAATGTCGACGCTGTATACCGCTTATTAGCGCTTAAACATCGAGATGAAGCCAAAGGGCTTATTTTAGTGGCCGCAAATCGCCACCAAGTGAAAACACTTCTGCCTGATTTGAGTGATCAACAGCTAAATTTTCTGGAGCAATCCTCCCTTGCTGAGCCTTTAACCGGCTTGCTTGCAGATGAAAACGACGATATTCCACCATGGATTAAAGGGCGGCACAGCCGTGTCGCTATTCGTATTTCTAGGCACCCGATGGTTCAAGAGTTATGCCTCCTATTTGGTGGTGCTATCGTTTCCAGTAGCGCAAACATAACGGGCTTTCCCTCGGCAAAAAGCCCTCTGCAGGTACGACAGCAGCTTCAAAGCGGTTTAGACTATCTACTGGTGGGGCCTCTTGGTGGCGCCCGCAAACCCTCCCGAATTCAAGATCTTTGTAGTAACACAATCATACGCCCCTGAACTTTCTAAGCGGGGTTTCCCCAAGCAAAATCCACTTTACAGGAACCGCCGTGAGCCAATTCGATATAGAGCAGGTAAAAAACTACTTACTTTCCTTGCAAGAGGATATTTGCCGACAACTGGAAGAAGAAGATGGTGAAGGCCAGTTTATCCGTGATGAATGGCAGCGGGAGGCCGGTGGTGGCGGTATAAGCCGTGTTCTGGAAGGTGGTAAGGTGATTGAAAAAGGCGGGGTTAATTTCTCCCATGTATTTGGCGGTGAGCTGCCGCCTTCAGCCTCAGCACATCGGCCCGAACTGGCTGGGCGAAGCTTTCAAGCCATGGGTGTGTCGTTGGTGATTCATCCTAAAAATCCCTATGCGCCCACCTCTCATATGAATGTGCGCTTGTTTGTGGCGGAAAAAGAAGGCGAAGAGCCGGTTTGGTGGTTTGGTGGTGGCTATGATCTAACGCCTTACTATGGCTTTGAGGAAGACTGTGTCGCTTGGCATAAAACGGCCAAAGCGGCTTGTGAGCCCTTTGGTGAAGAGATCTATCCCCGCTTTAAAAAGTGGTGTGATGAATACTTTTTTCTCAAGCATCGTAACGAAGCGAGGGGCGTGGGCGGTTTGTTTTTTGATGATTTTAATGAACTTGGTTTCGAACAGAGTTTGGCCTTTCTGAAGTCGGTGGGTGACAGTTATATCCAAGCCTATCGTCCTATTCTTGCACAACGAAAAGATAGCCCTTACGGTGAAAGAGAGCGCGAATTTCAGCTGATCCGGCGGGGTCGTTATGTGGAATTTAACCTGGTTTTTGATCGGGGTACTTTGTTTGGTTTGCAGTCAGGGGGGCGCACTGAATCTATATTAATGTCCCTGCCTGCCGCCGTGTCCTGGAAATACGACTGGCATCCTGAGCCCGGTAGCCCCGAGGCACAATTAACCGATTACTTTATTCAGCCTCGCGCCTGGGCCGACCTATAGAAGCCTGCTAGAGCCCGACTTTAAGAGATAGCCCTATGGATCGTTATGCCGTGATGGGAAACCCCATCCAACACAGTTTATCCCCCCATATTCATCGTTTATTTGCTGAAACCAGCGGCCAGAGTTTGAGTTATGAAGCGATGTTGGTGGCAGAAGATGGCTTCACTCGGGCGGTCGATGCGTTTTTTCAATCAGGCGGCAAAGGGCTAAACGTGACGGTGCCCTTTAAAGAGCAAGCTTGGCAAATGGCGACAAAGCGTTCTCAGCGGGCGGAACTGGCTGGCGCAGTGAACACCCTGAGCTTTGTTGATAATGAAATCTGTGGCGAAAATACCGATGGTGTGGGTTTGGTGAGGGATATACTGCAAAACCATCAGTGCCAAATTAAAGGCAAGCGCATCCTGATTGTCGGTGCAGGCGGCGCGGTACGCGGTGTGCTGGCTCCGATCCTGGCAGAGGAGCCAGCCGAACTGGTATTGGCTAATCGTACCGTCAGTAAGGCAGAAACTTTGGCAACACATTTTCAGGATCATGGAAAGATTCAAGCCTGCGGTTTTGAATTATTGGATGATCGCCCCTTTGATCTTCTTATTAATGGCTCATCGGCCAGCTTAAGTGGGCAATTGCCACCCCTGCCATCCACCTGCATTGGCCCTTATAGCGGCTGTTACGACATGATGTATGGTGCAAAGCAGACAGTGTTTAATACCTGGGCAGCGCAGCAAGGCGCTGCTAAAGTGATGGATGGACTAGGCATGTTAGTGGAGCAGGCGGCCGAAGCATTTTTTATCTGGCGTCAGCTGCGGCCCGAAACAGGCCCGGTGATAAAGACAATAAGAAACAATTTGTAAAGATACTTTTATCAAGCCCTTCCATTGAGGACACGTTATGAGTAACCCCCTACTTTCGAGCGCAGAACTCCCCCCCTTTCAGAGCATCACTGCAAAACATGTCGCCCCCGCTATTGATAAAATTCTGGCGGATAACCGCGTTGCGCTGCAAGAACTTTTAGCCAAATCAGGCAGTAGCCACGATTTTATTTCCGCCTACGAAAGCATAACGGACCGTTTGAACAAAGCTTGGTCACCCGTTTCCCACCTCCACAGCGTGGCCGACAGTGAAGCCTTAAGAGAGGTTTACCTGCCTACCCAGGCCAAGTTATCCGCTTACTATACCGAATTAGGTCAGAATCAAACCCTGTATAAAAAGGTGAAAGGCCTGGTGGACGATGCGTCTTTCGACAGCCTTTCCCAGGCAGAAAAGAAACTGCTTGAAAACAGCGTGCGGGATTTTCATCTCTCCGGTGTGGATCTGGATGGCGATAAAAAGCAGCGTTACGGGGAAATCGTGCAGCGTTTATCGGAGCTGGGCACACATTTTGGCAATAACGTGCTGGATGCTACCCAAGCCTGGGAAAAGCACATCAGCGATGCCTCACAATTGGTGGGCCTCCCTGACTCAGCCTTAGCGGCAGCACGACAGGCCGCTGAGCAGAAAGACCAAGAAGGTTATCTTTTTAATCTGGAATACCCGAGCTTTTTCCCCGTTATTACCTACTGCGATAACCGTGCCTTTCGACAGGAAATTTATCAGGCCTATATCACACGCGCTTCTGACCTTTTTGTGGAAGGTGATAAGTGGGATAACCAGGGCATCATGAACGAAATACTGGACTTACGTCTTGAGCTGGCTAATTTGTTGGGTTTTGAGAGTTATGCCCACTACTCTCTGGCCACTAAAATGGCCGATAAGCCAGAAGAGGTCAGCGCCTTTCTGAATGAACTGGCAGAACGTTCCGTGAGTGTGGCGCGTGAAGAATTCCAAAGCCTGAGTGACTTTGCCCGTGATGCCTATCAGGTAGAAGAGCTGGCGCCTTGGGATGTGGCTTATTACAGCGAAAAGTTACGCCAGCAAGAATATGACCTGTCGCAGGAAGCGTTGCGCCCTTATTTCCCCCTTAACGATGTGTTGGCCGGTTTATTTGAGATTGTCTCTCGTCTATATGGCATAGAGGTAAAACCGGAAGAGGAGAAAGTTGAAGCCTGGCACCCTGATGTGAAAGTCTTCGGGATTTATGAGGGTGGCCAGAAAATCGCACGTTTTTATCTGGATCTTTATGCCCGTGCTAACAAAAAAGGCGGCGCCTGGATGGGGGAGTGCCGCGTTCGCCGTCGCCTTAGCGATAACAGCATTCAGCTGCCCGTTGCTTACATGGTGTGTAATTTTAATGGCCCAGTGGGTGATCAACCTGCGCTGCTGACCCATAATGAAGTGACTACTTTATTCCATGAATTTGGTCATGGCTTGCACCATATGCTGACGCAAGTGGACTGCGCAGGGGTGTCTGGTATTAATGGCGTGCCTTGGGATGCCGTAGAATTACCCAGTCAATTCCTTGAGAACTGGTGTTGGCACCCCGAGGCCATCAATCTATTTGCCAAACATTATCAGACGGGCGAGGCTCTTCCACAGCCCATGCTGGAAAAATTGCTCGCTGCGAAAAACTTCCAATCAGGCATGCAAATGGTGCGTCAGTTAGAATTTGCCCTGTTTGATTTTGTCTTACACTCTACCTGGAAGCAGCCGGGGGTGAGTGTGCAAGGCGTATTGGACGAGGTAAGGCAAAAGGTATCCGTGCTTCCCATTGCAGACTTTAACCGTTTTCAATGTGGTTTCAGCCATATTTTTGCTGGCGGTTATGCAGCGGGATATTATTCCTATAAATGGGCGGAAGTACTGTCTGCCGATGCCTTCTCCCGTTTTGAAGAAGAGGGAATATTTAACACACAAACTGGCGCCGATTTTAAACAATATATCCTTGAGAAGGGTGGTTCTGAAACGCCGCAGGTTTTATTTGAAGCATTTCGCGGTCGCGCACCGGATGTGTCGGCTTTATTGCGACACAGCGGTTTGGCGTAATGGAATACACTACAGTAGGTTCAAAACGATTTATTGCTGGTGCAGTGTGTCCGCAGTGCAAGGCTGCCGACAAAACAGTGACCTTTGCAGTGAAACGCTTTATTCAATCGCAGGAGCAGGAGCTAGTGGAAGCCGATGATGAAATTATGGCTTGCGTGAGCTGTTGTTTCGAGCAGTCTAAGCTAGAGTTGTCGGCGGCTTCCCATAATACAGGAGGCAGTCAGGATGACGTGATGCCCATAAAAATTCGGGATGCAACGAAAAGTACGTCCAGTACATCCTAGCAGCCTGCTAAAGCCGAAGCCCTACGTGGTTTTCTTCCAGTAACTCTGACCAGTGTAACCAGGCTTTGGTCCAGGCTATTTGTTTTTTATCGCTGATAAGAGTCTCTAGAAAACGTCCCCCTTGAGAGTCAGAAGGTTGAATCACCTCCTTTGCCAGCTCAAAACAGAAATCATCTAACTGGTTCGAAAAGGGCTCACCAATCAGGTTATGGATGATTAGATTTGCAGTCATCATATCCACGGGCACAAGGGCTTGCCCTGTTTCCAGCAGAAACCGATCATTCACTTCTTCTATCAGGCGATGGGTCAGGTAAGCAGACTCCATCAGGCGCTCGAGGCTTTCTTCGTGCCCTAGAATCTCCGGAGGGTGAAGAAAAAAGTCTTCGGATACTTTTATGATGGGCAGTGTTAAACCAATCATACTTGTTTCTGTAGATGCCTTGGCCATCACCGACAAAAACTTTGGCGCGTGTTCGATGTATTTGATGACGAAGTTTGCCAATGCCGCAGGGGAGTGTTTTTTATTCTTGATAGTGACGGAGGAGTGCAATCCCTCGGTAACTTTTTGAAGATGCAGGGAAAGTTGGCCGGTGCTTTGTTCATGACCTTTTGCCCTGTTTATTACTTCGCCAAGTTTTTCAAACTGCACCTTAAATTTCCTTTGCTCTATTTTTATACTTGAAAAAACTGTTATAAGATTATGTGTAAAAAGTTACAGAATTGCCATAAGGAAATTCGTAACGACACACCACCTTAAACGTATAAATAGTAGCCCCTGATTACTAACTAACCAGCATGTAAGACATTTTTATGTGACCCCTTTCTCAAGCCAAGGCATAGAGTGTGAAATATTTACGTTTATATATTAGTCTTCCATTTTTGGTATCTCCCAGCTGGTGAGTCTTTCTTTTGTACGTTCTGACAAATCGCTGAGAATGTGAGATGAAGGGTGTTGTTTATTTATCGTGCTGTTTACTCAGAGTATTTTCAATACTAGAAATCGAGTCAATCAAGTCATGCCTAGCATTTATTTTAGTGATAAAAGATATACTTTAATTATTTTACTGTTGAGCTTAATGCTTTCTGCTTGCGGTGATTCTACGCCTTCAGCTGAACCGCAGGGGAAACCTCAAAGTCAAGATTATTTTGTTGCTGAATCAGCGCAAACCTCAACTCGATCCTACGCAACTTTGACTGGCCGCGCAGTAAAGGGCGTTGTGCAATATGCGCAGGTGTCAGCATACAGCATCCAATTTGGACAGCTTGCTAATGAAGCGATGGCCTCTGTAGTGAGCGATGAGGGTGGACAGTTTTCTATCCATTTGCCACGCTGGAAGTTTCGTCAACTTGCTTACCTTGAAGTATCCGCTACAACATC
>DFBZ01000171.1:0-2160 GCA_002366835.1 Gammaproteobacteria bacterium UBA3067 | reverse complement strand
TTATTGGAAATTTTTCTCCGATACGGCACGCGGCCGTGGCACGCGCAGAGGCTAAAGAAGGGGGTTTGACCTGGCCAAATATAAAAGAAGCTGAAAGTGAGTTGGCAAAGTTATTCTTGTTTGCTAAACCGATTAGAGAATTAACACCGATTAATTTGCTTTCAGTTGCGGAAACCGAGGTCGCATCGGATGAGCAGGTGGTGTTGGCAATTCTTGAAGCGGCATTTTTGAATATTGGTGTGTCTCCAAATTATATGCCGGTGGAAGAGGTGCTTGGTCGGGTAACGGTTCTCGGGGGGCGGTTCGAATCCCATATCGCGGGTGATTTTTATCGGTTTTCTCTCCACAACTTGCTGAGGGCGGCTTACTACAATATTCCGGATTACGTAGCGCATCGCCCTGGCATTAAGGCCCACCTGTTAGGAATTATTGAGGCAAGAACGCCGGACTTGAGCCTTGAGCTGAGTGTCTCCTCCCCTGAGGATAAGGTCGAAGCTGCTTTTACGCTGCAGTTATTAAGCAATGGGGGAGGCAGTATAGAGCTATTACCTTCGGGTGATTCATGCACTGTAAGCTGTAAGTACAAGCTTTCGGAGGGCGAATTAATTTCTTTAACCCCAGTGCCTGATGAAGGTTATGTATTTAGTCACTGGGAAGCAGACTGTGGCGGTGCAACGGGAAGCTGTGATCTTATTATGGATAACCAGAAAACCGCCAGCGCCGTATTTAAATCCAGTCAAAAAGAAACCACATTTTATTCATTAAGCTTGAATATTAGCGGTGCTGGGCAGGTGGTGGAGCAAAATTCCAGCTCCTTATGTACTGGCGAAGGTTGCAATGCTTTATTAGAGCAAGGGCAGTCAGTGATGCTGGTGGCTTCCGCTAATGATGGATACCAGTTTGATGGTTGGTCGGGAGATTGTTCCGGAACGGCTAGCTGTAGTTTAAGCATTGATGGCAACAAAGCGGTGACCGCTCACTTTAGTCCCATTCTGGTAAAGCTGACACTTGAGTTCAGCGGACAGGGTGGCGTGAGTTCCACTTCGGGCTTGAGCTGTTCTTCCAGCCCTTGCCAGTTCAGTCTGCCACTGGGTGAAACAGTGAGCCTGGTTGCGAATCCGTCTTCGGGCTTTCAGCTCGATAGCTGGGGTGGGGCCTGTAGCGGGAAATCGACATGTGCCGTGACCATGGATAGTAATAAGCGGGTTGTGGCTGATTTCAGTCCAATAATGCATCAACTGACCTTAAGGGCTTCCAGTGGTGGCTTGATTGCCACTGGAGATCAGAGCCTGGAGTGCAGCGAGTCCACCTGCACCTTCAGTTTTGCTGAAGGCAGCCTTTTGGATCTTAAAACGCTAGTCAAAAGTGGTTATCAGTTCGAAAGCTGGGGCGGCGCTTGTAGCGGCACGGGAACTTGCTCACTTGACATTAAGCAAGACATAGCCGTGTCGGCAAATTTTAGCCCCATTTTTCATACACTGACGGTTTCCGTATCCGAAGGTGGTTCGGTAAGCAGTTTGGCGGCTGATTTAAATTGTTCCGCAGGTGTATGCAGCACACAAGTGCAGGAAAGCAAAAAGATAACCCTGAGTGCCTTATCAAGTGCCGGTTATGACTTTGAATCCTGGTCTGGCCAGTGTGCTGGCAGCAGCTCAGATTGCGCCATTATCGTTGAAAGTGATGAGGCGCTTAGCGTCAACTTCAGCCCCGTGGTCACTCAAGCCGGATCAATTTCCGTAACGTGGTCAGCGCCTCTGGAAAGAGAGGATGGAAGCGCTTTATCCCCTGGAGATATTCAGTCTTACACCATTTACTACGGAAAAATGAGTCGTGAGTACAGTGATTCTTTGACGCTAGAGGCAAATGCCGAAGGTTCGGTGCCAATCAGTGCGACATTGCAAAGCCTGGAAAAGGGCAGCACCTATTACGTCGCGGGTATTACGGTGGACACCAACGGCGTATCCAGTCAGTTATCCAACGAGATTGTTAAAACGGCTAATTGATAAGCGCGACTTATCAAACGCTTTTTTTCGGCCATAAATAACAAACTAAAAATATCAGCGTGCAGCAGACGACAATGGTAGGCCCCAACGAGGTGTCGAAACGATAGGCCATTACCAAGCCACCACAGACAGCGAGCATGCCCAGTAAACTTGCCAG
>DFBZ01000085.1 GCA_002366835.1 Gammaproteobacteria bacterium UBA3067 | reverse complement strand
GCGCTACGAGAGCCGCCTCGACGAATGGGAAAAGGAAAAGCAAGCTGCTAATGCGCAATTAAATGGAGAGTTGGCCATAGAGCGGAAAAAAGAGCTTCAGAAAACCCGCGAGGCAATTAGTGCAGAACAAACGCGCCTTCGAGCGCAAGAAGAAAAACAAAGGGTGGACTGGCAGCACAGAATAGAAGCGCAAGCCTTAAAGCAGGGCGCATTATTTACCAGCCGCCTGTTAAGCAACCTGTCATCGGAATCGTTAGATTCTTCTATCGCAAAATTTTTAATTAAAGAAATAGAATGCTGGCCTGAAGAAAAACTATTAGCATTACGCAAAGCCGCTGAAGATCAGCAGGGTCAAATCCAGGTCGTCAGTGCTCGACCACTGACAGCGCAAATAAAAAATGATATCGAACACGCGCTCAATGGATGCCTGCATACCGTCGGCCACTTTAGCTATAGCATAGAGCCAGAATTGCTCTCTGGCCTGCGGTTAAATGTTAGCCCTTGGCTTATGCGAGCAAACCTGGGCGATGAGTTAGAAGCATTTATTGACAGTGGCATCCATCATGTCTGAGCTGGCTGGTCTTAAGCAGCAGGCAAAGTTTCTGGAAAATTACCGTTTTCCTGTGCGTGTTAGTGAGCAAGGCATGGTGGTTTCGGTGGGTGACGGCGTGATGTGGGTCAGCGGTCTGCCTTCCGCTGCACTGGATGAGCTGGTGCGCACCGAAGATGGTTCTCTTGCCCAGGTGTTTATGTTGGCAAGCGATCGCGTTGGCAGCATATTATTAGAAGAATCACCAAACTTGCGAGCCGGAGCAAAAGTATCACTCACCGGCAAGCAGCTTAGCGTCAAAACAGGGGATGCCTTATTAGGGCGAGTGCTCGACCCCTTGGGTAAGCCCCTTGATGGTGGCGCAATTCCCGACTGTCATTGCCGTCGAAAAATAGAACGTCCATCCCCCCCTATAACAGACCGTGACTTTGTCAGCGCACCCCTTTATACCGGCAATAAAATAGCCGACAGCATGATTCCCATCGGGCACGGTCAACGTCAACTGTTAATAGGGGATAACGATACAGGCAAAACGACCTTCGCTTTGGATACAATCCTTCACCAGCGTGACCATTCTGTGCGCTGTATTTATGTACTGATTGGGCAAAAGCGATCAAGCATTGCTGGAGTTATCGACACATTAAAAGACAACAATGCTCTGGAATACACCACCGTCGTGGTCGCAGAAGCCACTGCCATGCCAGGGCTCAAATACATCGCCCCGTTTAGCGCCTGCGCCATGGCTGAACACTGGATGGAAGCAGGTCAACGGGTGCTGGTGGTATATGACGACCTCAGCACCCACGCCCAGATATACCGTGAACTCTCCTTGTTACTACGGCGCCCGCCCGGTAGAGAAGCCTACCCCGGCGATATTTTTTATTTGCACTCCCGATTACTGGAGCGTTCTACCTGCTTGTCGCAAGAAAAAAAGGGTGGCAGCATGACCGCACTCGCCATTATTGAAACCGAGCAAGGGGAGATCTCCGCTTACATTCCCACCAACCTTATTTCCATTACCGACGGGCAAATTTATTTCGACCCTGCCTTGTTTGCGGCAGGCCAACTTCCCGCCATTGATATACGCCGTTCAGTCTCCCGCATTGGCGGCAAAGCCCAAGCCCATGCAATAAAACGTGAGGCCGCCAGAATAAAATTCGATTATCTTCAGTTCCTTGAGCTGGAAATGTTTTCTCACTTCGGCGCCCATCTTGAAGAAGATATGAAGCAGCGCCTCAAGCGCGGAAGAATTCTTCGTAAACTTCTCCAGCAAGACCAGCAAAGTACCATCCCGCCCATCGCGCAGTTGGCATGGCTGGTGGCATTTAACGACGGGCTTTTTGCAGAAGAAGCGCCTTCCGCCGTTGAGGAAACCCTTTCTCTATTATTATCCGGTGCAAACCAAACGGCACTAACACTGGATGATACGAGGGAAAGCTGGAGTTTGGCAGTCCGCGGCTGGGCGGGAAACCAGCCCGTATCTGAAGAATGAAACGCCACCAAATACAGGCAAAGCTTAAAAACTACGGCGATGTTCACGCCATGCTTTCCGCGATGAAAAGTGTTGCATTGGTGGAATTAAAAAAACTCGGCGGGCAACTCGAAAGACAGCACCAAACCCTCGAAACCGTCGAGGCAGCCGCAGCAGACCTGCTGGCGTTTTTCCCCTTACCGATTGAAACCGGGCATCAGGTGCGTATTGTTATCGGTTCTGAACGGGGGTTTTGTGGCGATTTTAACGAAAGTCTGCTTCCCTGTGTTATCACCAACGATCAAAACCAGCACAGCCTGATCGTTATCGGCAGCGGCCTAACAGAGCACCTGCCAGAACAAACCACCTGCTACCGTTTACCCGGCCCCAGTATTCTGGAAGAAATCTCGGCAATTATTGAAGGCTTAAGTAAGCTGTTGGCAGAAATACAGCGTGCACAAACAGAAAAGCCACTGCGCATCAGTGTGCTTCACCATGTGCAACATGGCATTATAGAAAAACTGATTAGCCCCATTTCAAGCACACCCAAGCAGGCCGCCTCAGCACCGTCATACCATTCAGCGCCCGCACTCACGCTGCCCCCCGAGGAATTACTCGCAGGCCTTATGAAGCAATCCATCTTGCTCTCCTTGCAGGAAATTTTCGCCCAGTCATTATCGGCAGAAAATTACCAACGGGTGGCACATATGGAGAATGCCTTAAACCACCTGGATGAACTAAACCAAAAACTGTTGCGAGAGATGAACAGAGCACGACAAGAAAATATTATTCAGGAAATAGAAACTATTTTATTGAATAGCGATGAGCTGCCTTAGGAGTAGGCCTGCTACGTATTAATGTTATTTACGCACCAGCGAACGCGGTGTAACTCGCTCAGCTCATATTAGTGCAACCTGTAACAGCAATTAAGGCATGTCCCATTATTAAACCCGGTGTTGGTTTTTTAAGCAGGCGGCCCATCAGGAAGATAGTGCAGCCACCTAATGCTGCCAGAATATAGGCGCCCAAAGCCACCTTTGACGCCATGCCGCTGCCGATAACGACTACAAAAAGCACTGCCTAGAAAAGCGCAAACGAATAATGCTATGCAGACCATGGGGTATCCTTGTTTGGGAAAGGTGTTGACAACGAGGGTGTAAATAAAATGCGACGTGCGGTAGGTTAGCAGTAGGTGGTTGTGATTTGGTTGATTTGGGTCAATGGGGTGTGTCGGGTGTTTGTAGGGGGTGTTTGAGGTGCTGGTGGGGTGATGCCAAATATTACCTTGACTTTATTGTATGTCGTGATTAGTTTGGTGGGTGAGGTTATTGCAGGTTATTTAGGACGTTATTTTCGGGTTGCGTGCATCTCCCTTTAGTGGAAACCCACAAAATATATCAGCGACATTGGGGTCTCTTTTTATCTGATCCTTGGTGCGGTCAGAAATGGTTTTATGGGTGTCTTGTAGTTGTTGCCTTTTTGATTGCATGGGGCCAAGACTTGGAGTGTGGAATTTATTATCTGGTGGTTTCTTCCTGTTCATATTGTAATTGGTTGAGAGTGTTAAACCAACAAAGTTGATGGTTAATTATTTTATTCCATGTGTCTTTTTAGTTGTGGATGTCCCAGTGTTTAGTTTCAATCTGACAAGCTAAATGAGTGAAAAAATTGATAGCAATCAAGGCTGACATATTTATAGTCGAGAGTCTCGGAGCTATAAAATTCGTTTTCGGTAATATTAACACCACCAAGGGCCTCGACTGGTTTAGTTTATGGGATGAACTGAAAGTGAATGCCCAGTGGTTGATGTTTTGTATGGCGCATAACATAGAGAAATTACAGAGACATGGCCCATTGGATAGAACGAGCAGAGAAATAGCAAACAGGGATGATATAGGCCCACCTTAAGACCAAATTCCCATAGAAACACTGAAAAAAAGGAATATTTTAAATTGTGCCATTTTTGTTTTAGGAATTTTTCTACGGCCTCGTTAGCACCGTTAAAAAACATTAAAGGAGTTAGTTATAAATGACCAGGTAAGCGATAGTCCAATTTCTACTCTAATTAGAAAAATAACAAGAGTATATAAAACTGGAGATGCTCTTACTGCTGATTTTAGACTCGAAAGAGCTAATATAGAATTATCAGAAGATAATAAAATCACCAAAATCTGGATGGAATAATAAAGGAGATGAAAGAATGAGCAAATGCAATCTCGCGTTAAATGCAAATGTTAATTTAAAAGAACAGCCGAACGGTTTATACGTCCATGGTTCTGTAATGGTGTATACAGCTGAGACCGAAGTAACTATCGAAGAGGCTGACATCACAGGTATTAACGAAAGTATTCTTTTATTGAATCTAAAAATTACCCGTAACCCGGGCCCGATGAAAGGCATACCTCGTCACTTTTCTTTTGAGAAACATGGTTCAGATGTATCTAAGTACACTCAAGTGCAAGTTATCTCAAATCAGGGAGAGAGCTGCACAGTAAATATTTCCGTGTTTGGCTAAAAGTACTAACAAGCCACTCCAGCTGGCCTTGAAAAGGGGTGTTTTACTTACTTTTGGAGGTCGACTGGGCTTAATCGTTAGGGCTATATGGGAAAATGATTGATTAAAGGAGAAAGCGAAATGCCAGTTAGAAAAAGCGCAACTAGATTAACACAAGAGGAGAGGGATTCACTTTTAGCTGCTGTAGTAAGAATGAAGGCAAATATAACCAATCCAGATGTCCAGGAAGAAAATCAGATATCTGTTTTTGACCAATTTGAAGCAGTCCATCTTGCTTGTCTAAATGTAAAGGTTCCAGATGGATCAAATGTAAATATGGGGCATCAAGGCCCGGCGTTTTTGCCTTGGCATCGAGAGTTCTTACTTTGGTTCGAAAACGAATTGGTTGCGCATGGTTCTAGTATCGGATTGCCATACTGGGATTGGACAGATCATGAAGGTACAAATACAAAGTTATTTACTGATGAATATTTAGGCGCTCGTGATGGGGAAATACAGCGAGGTTATTTCGCATATCATGCGCCAGAGACAGATAGTAACTCTTTTTCTAAACCAGAATGGTGGCCTGATACCCTAGAGGGTTGGAGGATAAAAGAGTCACTATCTCATGAATTCGGCACGACCTTGCGGCGAGAATATATCGATAGACCTCTAGCTGTACCCGAAGACGTCAGAAGAACCATGGCTAGAAATACATATGAAGATAGAGGAACAATGATCGAGACTGATCCAGTAACTGGTAGGCAAGTCAGGCAGCCTAGAGGTTTTAGAAATCGTCTGGAATTAGGCAATAGAATGCATAATTTTGGGCATGGCTGGGTTGGAGGGCATATGGGGCATCCGTATACGTCACCGAACGATCTCATATTCTTTTTTCATCACTGTAATATTGATCGTTTGTGGGCTGAATGGCAAAAAAATGGGCATGAGGGCATCGCGTATTATCCCAGTGATTCATCTGGTGAAGATGAAGGACATAAGTTGAACGACCCAATGTGGCCTTGGGTTGGGGATGCTCTAGGTTATGTTCCTAGTAAGTTGTTTGAAGATGCGCCGACTCCAGACTTTTCAAGTAGCAACGTTCGTACTGCAGCAGATGTTATGGATATGTCATCACTAGGGTATGTGTACGAATAGCCCTAATAAGTCTCCGCAGTGTTTCGTTTGTGGCTTGATGCCACAGCTTAATTCAGCTACGGCCTGCCTCTCTTTGAGAGCGTTATCTCCTGAGCGGGGTGGCAGTAAATTATAGACAACTTAAACTAGAGAATTAATAAAATGGATAAGAATTTAGTTGATATAACTCTCAAGGTTATTCACATCTTGGAGAAATGGACTTCAGCGGAGCATGGTCTGTCGTGGAGGCAAACAAATCATGCCTCTACTTTATATAATCTTGCTGTATCTCCAAGAGAGTCTCTTGTTCAGGCATTATTTAAATTAAGAAAAGAGTATTTAGAAGATGGCGCAGGGAGTAAAGAGATAAAGTTGAAGGACAGTACAACAGTGCTGGAAATATTTGAATATATTACAAAAAAATAGAGCTAAAAGGTTTTATATGAAACTCAAAATTGCACTATTAGTTTTTGGCATGGGGACGATGTCCGCCTCATTTGCTTCAGATTGGGATATAACTCTTAGAGACAAAGCCAAAGAACCACCAAAGAGAGAGTCTGGAGCGAAGTTGCTCTACACAAACCCTGATACTGGAGATTCCAGTTATGTAATAGATGGGGCTATTAACCTGACTAAAAGAGATCGGGGGGTCAATAATCTATATTCGCACAACATAGCACTGGAGCTTCATAGAAATACCCAAACAGATAAAGAAGTTGATACCAAAATGCTTTCCTACTCTTATGGGAATCAATGGTTGTCGGATAAAGAAAAAACCACGTCATACCATAAGGCTCCTATAAAAGTATCTTATAAGGTAGATGACATTAAAAAAACCGAGTCAATTGGCGCGTCAGTTTCTTATTATCCTGAAATTCATATCAATGAAAATAAGAAAAGCGTATTCAATATTGATAAAGACATATTTATAGGAGGTTGGGAAATAGGGAGGCCTCACCCGTCTCGTATAAGCTGGCAGCCCAATATAGGGCTATTCTTCGAGAATGTTATTAAGTCAGATAAAGTTGATAAGGGTAGTGTTGCTCGATTAAATGCAGGTGTAAGCGTATATATTAACCTCCTAAAGGATAGGCTAATAACTGATCCTAAGGACAAAAATAAAGAAATAGGGGTTGAAACTTTAGTGCTGACTCTATCGTATCAATATTGGAATGATATAGAAAAAGATGAGGACACATTTGGTGCGGATGATACTCACTCAATGCGCGTATACAAAATTTCTTACCCTATAGATAGGTCTGGTGATATGAAAATATACCTTTCACATCTAGATGGCGGAAATCCTATTAAAGGAAAACCGGAACAGGAGTATTCTGAAATTGGATTAGAGTTTAAGCTTAACCTGGATCTCTAGGGAGAATTCAACTTCCAAGTGCAGCGTTACTTCAGCTGTAGTGGCATAGTTAATTTGGCCACTGAGTTAGAGGTGATATTTCTTGGTTTATGCGCTGTTTAAATGAAACTGTGGCGCGTATGGCCAATAAGGAAGATGGCTGCACTGGTCGGTTTTGGGAGGGTCGCTTTAAAAGTCAGGCTTTGCTGGATGAAAAGGAGACCACTAGGGGACACCCATAAAAATATTGATATATCCCCATAGTGACGTTAGTATTTCGGTTTAAATGTATTGAATGCTACGAATAACCACAGGTATAAAGAATGACCCGCGCCCGCAAAGAATTGATCGCTGTTGAGGATGCGCCGTTTTACCACTGTATTTCCCGCTGTGTACGGCGTGCTTATCTTTGTGGGGATGATTATCAGAGCGGGCAGAACTTCGATCACCGCAAGGGCTGGCTGGTGGAACGTATCAAATTTCTATCTTCCGTCTTTGCCATTGATGTGTGTGCCTATGCCGTTATGTCGAATCACTATCACTTGGTGTTGTTTATTAATCAGGATGCGGTTAACTCTTGGGATCAGGGGCGCACTTGGGGACACCCATGAAATTATGATGGATTCGTAGTGTCATTGCTCTGTTTCGATGGTGTAGTGGTCAATCTTTTTTGGCCATAGAATTAGAGGTTTTCCAATAAAATGCCTCTTTTGCATTCGGCGATAATCCCAAGTTATGACTATGGGGCCTCATCGAATTGTAATATTTATAAATATAATCCCGTACTGAGTCATCGGCTACCGCCTCATTTCCATAGCCATTTTTAGGCATGTTTTCAGTTTTTAAGCTTCTGAAAAAGCGCTCCATAGGGGCGTTGTCCCAACAGTTTCCTCGACGACTCATACTCTGTTTAATTTGATAGCGCGAAAGTAACTGTTTAAAGGCTAGGCTGGTATAGTGGCATCCTTGATCCGAATGAAACATCACTCCGGATGGGCAGCTCCGGGATTCAAATGCATTCGATAACGCTTTCTTTGTGAGTTCGCTATCGGGTGAATCTGACAGAGCAAAGCCAACTATTTTTCGATGATATAAATCTAAAACGGTCGCCAAATACCGCCACTTATTTCCTACCCATAAATACGTTACATCGCCACACCATACTTGATTCGGGCGTATCGGGCTGAACTCACGGTTCAGGTGATTTTCAATATGACTATGCGGCTTACTCGCTGGTTTATAATGGTGTTTAGGAGGCTGACAGCTCTCAATCCCCAGACGTTTCATGGCTTTTGCGGCCCTGTAACGACTTAAGTCATAACCATGACTGGTCACTAGCGCAGCGAGTGTTCTTGATCCTGCTGAGCCACCACTCAGCTCATAGGCCGCCTTAACCTCTGTATCAGCACGTACGTCTTGAACCCTAATCGTTGAGCTGCTTACAAGCCAATAACGGTAGCTACTACGATGCACATCAAAAACCTGGCAGAGCGAATTAATCGAATAGCTCTCTTTCATTTCGTCAATTAACGTAAACCGTTTATTGAGTCCAACATCAAGAGAGCGGTAGCCTTTTTTAAAATTTCTTTCTCCATCTTGAGCTGCTGTATTTCACGCTCCAAGGCTGAGATTTTGCGCCGGTCTTCTGATATCGGGGGACTTTGTGTTTCTTCTCCATTGCGCTCTTTGCGAAGCTTGTTCTGGTCAACAAAACCG
>DFBZ01000027.1 GCA_002366835.1 Gammaproteobacteria bacterium UBA3067 | reverse complement strand
AACGGCAAAGTCGATGTAAAAAAATTAAAAGCACTGGAAAAATATGCAGTTAATTCCTCTCTAGATGTTAAGGCAAACAGTGAAACAGAAAAATTTCTTGTTGATTTATGGCGAGAAACTCTCGGTTTGAAGCAGGTCGGAATCGACGATAGCTTCTTTGAGTTGGGAGGGCATTCATTGTTAGCAGTGCAGATATTAAATCAGATTAAAGAAAAACTAAGTGTTGAAGTACCAACTGCAGAAGTATTTCAGCGCCCAACGATTAGGCAATTGGCTCAATATATCGACGCGGTTCAGGGCGTTATAAAAGACAGCCAGCAAAAACAGGCCAATGACGGAGAAGATCGGCAGGAGTTTGAAATATGACAGTGATAGAGCTGATTGCTCAACTTCAGGCCCATGATATTCAGCTCTATCTCGAAGATGATAAATTAAAAGTAAATGCGCCAAAGGGTGCCGTAATGCAAGACTGGCTTGTGGAAATAAAAACCCACAAGCCGGAAATTATCGCTTTTTTAAAACAGGCAAATAAGGCGCCTGAGCAGCTCGCCGATATCCCGATTCTTGATCGTCAATCAGTACTACCCCTTTCTTTTTCGCAACAGCGACTTTGGTTTATTGACCAGCTGCAGCACGATGCTGCCTATAATATGGCGGGTGCCTTTGATATCAAAGGGGCGCTAAATATTGCGGCGCTTGAGCAAGCATTTACCCTCGTTATAGAAAGGCAGGAACAGTTACGCATTAACTTTATTTCACGGGCTGGACAAGCTGAAATAAAAATACGAAAAACTGAGCCGTGGCTACTAAGCCCTCAAAAGATCACTGCCGTGCAATTGCCTCAACAGCTCAATGATTTTAAGGCAAAATATTTTGATCTGCAAAGCGACAGCTTAATTCGAACGCAGCTTTACCAATTAGAAAGCGACCACTGGGTGCTAGCCATTGCTATGCACCATATTATTTCCGATGCTTGGTCATTGGGGGTTTTTACCCGCGAGCTTGCTTATTACTATCATCATCAGATGGTGGAAGAGAATGCAGGGGGTGAAGATTTATTTCCTCTAGAGATTCAATATGTTGATTACGCTGCGTGGCAATGTGAAAAAATACAGGGGCAATATTTACAGAGCCAGCTTGATTATTGGCAAAAACAACTGGCGAATTGTTCGGTACTCGAGTTGCCTATTGATTACCCAAGAGCGGCACACCAGCCATCCCAAGCCGGTCGTTTTGAATTTCAATTAAATGCGGAAACAACAAAAAAATTAAAACAGTTTAGCCAGAAAAGCGGCGTAACGGTTTTTACGACATTATTAGCGGCATACAAGGTATTACTTTATCGAAGTACCGGGCAGGATGATATTTGTGTCGGCGTGCCCAGCAGCTTTCGTCAGTCAAGCGCATTGGAGCACCTGATTGGTTTTTTTATAAATAGCTTGCCAATACGGAGTGATTTAAGCGCCTCGCCAAGTTTTCTCCAGTCACTCGAAAAAATCAATGCCACCCGCCTTAAAGCGGAACAATACCAGGAGTTACCTTTTGAACAACTATTGGAACACCTGGGTTTAGCACGGGATCTTAGTCATTCGCCAATTTTTCAAACCATGTTTTCTCTGGAGCATCGCAGTAAAAAATTATCGTTGCCATTAGATGGCTTGGAAACAACATTTTCAGCGCTGGAAAATGAGCAGACAAAGTTTGATGTAACGCTTACCTTTTTTGAAGATGAGTCGAGCTTGAGCGGTGAGTTTGAATATAATCGTCATTTATTCAATTCCAGCACCATTGCTGCTTTTGCGAAGCACCTGAGCCATATCCTGGATGATGTGCTGGAAAACCCGCATAAAGCCATCGATGAAATATCGCTGCTGGATGAACAGGAAAAACAAGTCCTGATTAAGCAGTGGAGCGGCCAGCACGTGCCAATCGTTCCACTGGGTTTGGTCGATTTATTTGAGCGTCAGGTTGCGCAACATCACAACGCCACGGCTATTGAAGAAAATGGCCAGTGTTTTACCTACGGTGATTTGCAGCAGCGCGCAAATAAACTAGCGAATTACCTGCTGGCCAATGGCCTGCAAGAAAAAGACGTGGTGGCAATTTTTTGTGCGCGTGGTTACGAACTGGTTGTTGCTATGCTGGCGGTGGTGAAAGCGGGTGGAACCTATCTACCCATTGATGTCAGCACACCAGATGCGCGATTAAAACATATCGTGGAAGATGCTGAGCCGCGTTTTGTTTTAAGCCAAGAAAAAGTCATTGCAGACCACAAAAATAGCCAATCAATATTACCGAATATTGTTCGTATGGACAGTGACTGGCGTCATGTTGTCAGTTATTCCGCCTTGCTTGATGTGCGCCCCTACGAGCCCCAAGCGCCGGTTTACATTATTTATACCTCCGGTTCCACGGGCTTGCCAAAAGGTGTGGTGGTGCCAGAAGTAGGCATTTGCAACCTGGTAAGCTGGCATATCGAAAAATACTTTCAACAAGAAACTGTTGTCAGAATGGGGCAGGTGGCGGGTGCAGCCTTTGATGCCGCTGCCTGGGAAATATGGGCAACACTTTGCGCTGGCGCAAGTTTGATGATAGCGCCGGAAGATGCGCGGATTAGCGCAAAAGAAATGGTCGGCTGGATTGCGGAAAACGAAATTACCCACCTGTTTTTGCCCACCCCTCTAGCGGAAGCCGTATTTGCTGAACCCCTGCCGCAAAATTGGTCGCTGAAAACTCTGTTTACTGGAGGTGACAAATTAAATCAATTTCCGCCTCAGCAGCGCAGCTTTAAATTAATTAATGCCTACGGGCCGACAGAATGTTCCGTGGTGGCCACTGCCGGGGAAATAAAGTCAGAAAATGATCACGGCGGCCTGCCATCTATTGGTCGGCCTATTAATAATGCCCACGTTTATATATTGGATAAAACACAACAGGTTGTGCCAGTGGGTGTTATGGGGGAACTTTATATTGGTGGCATGGGTGTCGCAAAGGGATACCTCAATAATGAAGCACTAAACGAAGAAAAATTTCTCAAAAACCCCTATGCCGAGGGGAAGCTATATCGCAGCGGTGATCTGGCCAGATGGCTGCCGAATGGAGAGATCGCATACTGTGGCCGTATCGACCAACAGGTGCAGGTGCGGGGCTTTCGGGTTGAACTGGGTGAAATTGAAAACGCACTCAATAAACTGCCTGGAATAAAAGAATCACTCGTTCGGCTGAATAAAACGCATAAGGGAAAGGAGAGTCTTAGCGCCTATTTGGTAATGAGCGCAGACCACAAGACTTCATTCGATAAAAATGCGCTGACTCGATCGCTTAAAAAGACCCTGCCGGATTATATGCTTCCGGCCGATTATTGTGTCATTGAGGCTATCCCCCTTACTGCAAATGGTAAAATAGATGATGCGAAGCTGCTTCTTGTTAGCCCGTATATTGAAGAGGGCGAGCAAGCGCTTCACGTCGAAGCACCCTCTACAAAAACAGAAAAAGATATTTTTGAAATATGGAAATCCGTATTGGGCGATGCGCAGTTTGGCGTAGCACATAATTTTTTCCAGATTGGGGGGCATTCTCTGCTTGCTACCAAAGTCATGGCACGCATGCGAGAAGAGTTTAATGAAAGTCTGCCATTACGGTTTATTTTTGATAACCCCAGTATTGCTGAGCTGGCAGAAATTATTGATGGCGAAACAATAAGCACAGCAAATGACCTTCCAGCCTTACTGCCGGTTTCACGCGATGAACCTTTAGCATTAAGCTTTTCACAAGAACGGCTTTGGGTGCTTGATCGTTTAGAATCCGGCGCCAGTAAATATAACAGCGCCAGCGCCTATAATATTTCCTCGGCATTTAATTTAAGCGGAGAGCTTCATCTAAAGGCACTTGGCTTTGCTTTTAGCCAGATTATCAAACGGCATGAAATACTACGCACAACTTTTTCCAGTGCTGGAGAAGAAGTCGTTCAATGTATTACACCCGCCTACCCTTGGGTTTTTACCATTGAAGATGTAAGCCTTGAGCCGGAGCAAAAACAACTTGAAACCATTGCTCTACTACAACAGCAAGAAACCTCACGGGCATTTGATTTGGAAGAGGGTATTGATGCCCACCGGACACGATTGATTCGTACGCGCTTATTAAAACGTGCCGATGATCATTTTGTATTATTTATTACCCTTCACCATATCATCGCCGATGGCTGGTCGGTGGAAATTATCAGTCAGGAGTTGAGCTATTTTTATAATCAATACCTTGCTCACGGTGAAGGCCTATTCACACCACTGCCTGAATTAGCCATACAGTATGCCGATTATGCAATGTGGCAAAAGAAGTGCTTGCAAGAAGAAAGGATACAAAAACCGCTAGCCTACTGGAAGGAGCATTTGGCAGGGGTGGAGGCACTAGAATTAACAACGGATTATCCACGGCCTTCGCAGCAGACTTACACCGGCGCCGCACTCAATGCAAAAATTCCAGAGCCACTGGCCAAAAAAATACAACAGTTTTCTAAACAAGAAGGTTTGACCCCTTTTGTAGTATTAATTTGTGCGTATAAAATATTATTAAGCCGCTACAGCGCTCAGGCAGATATTTGTGTTGGCACACCGCTCGCACAACGTCCTGTTCAGGAAACGGAAGCCCTGATTGGTTTTTTCATTAATACTTTGCCCTTACGGTCGACTATTAGTGAAAATAGGAGTTACCGGGATGCCCTTAAAACAGAACATCACAGCATTTTAGATGCGTTCGAGTATCAGGATATTCCTTTTGAACGTATTGTCGAAGCCTTGAATTTGCCGCGCGATTTAAGTCGCTCGCCCGTTTTTCAAACCCTGTTTAGTTTTCAAAAAAGTGATTTGCAAAATAACCTCACGCTGCAGGGGCTAGAGGTAGAACAGCTGCCACAAAAAAATACCGCCTCCCAATTTGAAATTTCTTTGGCCATAACAGAAACGCCGGATGGTTTGTTGGCTCGGTATGATTACAATACCGATTTGTTTTCCAGAAAAAGTATCGAGCGATTTTCTCGGCACTTTGAAAATATGCTAGATAGCCTATTGGAGAATCCAGACTGTGCGTTAAGCGAGATAAATTTTCTCAGCCAGCAGGAATATCAACAACAAATTATTGAATGGAATACGTCAGAAAAAGAATACCGCAAAACAGAAGCGCTGCATGAACTTTTTGAACAACAGGTTAAGCAAACGCCTGATGCTCCGGCTCTTTGTTTTGAACAACAGGTGCTTTCTTATGCTGAATTAAACCGACAAGCTAACCAGCTAGCGAATTTTCTGATTGCCTCAGGCGCAGGCAGAAATCAGCCAGTTGCGGTTTGTATGCAGCGCTCTGTGGAGTTGGTGATTTGTCTTTATGCCATATTAAAGTCAGGTGCTGCTTACCTACCACTAGATACCAGCTCGCCACAAGAACGTCTGCAAGACATGCTGGATGATGCCGACGCACTTGTTCTGATCACCGATAATGATGCCGGTCTTCCTGCACTCGAAGCAAAACATAAAATTATTTATACAGATGTTCAAGAAAACATAAATGATCAGCCAGAAACAAATCCGACGATAATTAATTCAGCCGACGATCTGGCTTATGTGATTTATACCTCTGGTTCAACCGGCAAACCCAAGGGCGTTGCCGTGCCCCATGGAGGGGTGATCAATCGTTTGTTATGGATGCAAGACGCCTATCCATTGACTGATAACGATGTGGTGCTGCAGAAAACCCCCTATAGCTTTGATGTGTCGGTGTGGGAATTTTTCTGGCCGTTGTTTACCGGTGCAAAACTTGTTATAGCCAAACCCGACGGGCATAAAGACCCCGATTATCTTTGCCAGCTTATTCAGCAACAGCAAGTGACTACCCTGCATTTTGTGCCTTCCATGCTGGCTTTGTTTTTATTAAATGACAATGCTTCGGCCTGTTGCTCACTGCAAACGGTGTTTTGTAGTGGCGAAGCATTAAAAGCAGAGCATAGCCGGCAGTTTTTTTCTTCTTTGCCCAATAGCCGTTTGATTAATCTTTACGGGCCAACCGAGGCTTCCATTGATGTAAGTGCATGGGAATGTAAAAAAGAGCATGCCCACTCCCGTATACCTATTGGCAAACCCATCGCCAACACCCAGCTTTATATACTCAATGAATCTCATCAGCCCGTTGCCACGGGTGTACCCGGAGAGTTGTATATTGGCGGAGCAGGGCTGGCGAAAGGTTATTTAGGGCAAGCCGCACTAACTGCGGAACGTTTCATTGATTCACCCTTTGCAAAGGAGCGGGATAAAAAGCTGTATAAAACCGGTGATAAAGTTCGTTTTCTTCCCGATGGGAATATCGACTACCTGGGGCGTATGGATTTTCAGGTAAAACTACGTGGCCTGCGTATTGAACTGGGTGAGATTGAAAACCAGCTAGATTCATTAGCGTTTATCAAAGAAAGCGTCGTGGTGATGGCCACCCATAATAGCGAGCAACACCTTGTCGCTTATATCTCCAGTGATGAAGACGTTGAAAGCGCCTTTATTAAAAAGTTGCTGGCCAATAAGCTACCGGATTACATGCTGCCGAGCGCGATCATTAAATTGGCCGAATTACCTCTTAGCCCGAATGGTAAAGTAGATAGAAAAGCTCTGCCCTTATGGCAGGCAGATCGGATAAAACAAAATGTCTTTGTGGCACCGAGAAATGCCAGTGAAGTTTTTATTGCCCAGCTTTGGTGTGATTTTCTTAAACTGGATACGGTAGGGGTATTGGATAACTTTTTTGAATTAGGTGGCCATTCACTTTTGGCGACGCAAATTGTTTCCCGCATTCGCGAGCGTTACGAAGTAGAAGTATCCTTGGCAAAACTTTTTGAAAAGCCAACAGTTGAAGCTTTAGCGATAGCGGTGCTAGAGGCAGAAATGGCGGATATGGATGAAGGCGTTTTAGAGCAGTTATTGGAAGAAATATAACGCAAATCTCTGAGCCCGCAACAGCCTAAAATATCCCGTAGGTTGGGTAGAGCGTAGCGAAACCCAACAAACCCACCCGTCAGCACCGCTTTTGCTATGCTGTAAGGTGTTGGGTTTCGCTACGCTCTACCCAACCTACGTGGCTGCATCCATGCAGTCGTACCCAACCGCGGTTAACGAAGTAAAACTCCATCATATAGCCGATAACGTCATTTGTTAGTTTATT
>DFBZ01000126.1:3028-4250 GCA_002366835.1 Gammaproteobacteria bacterium UBA3067 | reverse complement strand
ATTTAAACTAGGACTAAACTCTCATTGCGACTCACCTCCCCTGATTATTGCTGTTAGTGAAAAAAGTAACATAGAGGCGCGCATCGCTGCAGCAAACGCTGGCGCTAATTTTTTCTTCAGAAAACCCCTTAACGTCCTCCAACTGATACAGTATTTACGGCAACAAGAAGGTTTATTTGAGGCCCCCTCCCCCCGCATTCTGATCGTTGATGATGACGCTCATCGACTGGAAAGTTACTACGATATTCTTAATCAGTCAGCTGTAGAGGTTCAACTTATACACAAGCCTGCAAGCCTAATTAAAACCTTAGACGAGTTTCAGCCTGACCTCTTAATCATGGACTGCCTTGTTGCTCACCTTTCTGTCAAAAGTATCAGTCAGATGATCAAACAAAGCTTCACCTGGAAGCACATTGGCATCATCGTACTAACGGATCAAACTGGCACGGAACAGCAAAATACCGCGATAGATTGCGGCATTGACATACTGCTTGTTAAACCCGTAGACCCTTCTCATTTTTTATCTGTCATAAAAAGTAAGGCTCTACGCGCCCGCGCAAGCTCACATACGAAACAGAATCTTAATCACTCGCTAAGAGAGATCGAGTTTCGAGATATCGCCCTCGACGAACATGCCATTATCAGTACAGCGGATGGCACCGGCCGAATCACTTCCGTGAATCGCCAGTTTTGTGAAATCAGTGGTTATGAGGAGGCCGAATTACTGAGAAGGAATCACCGCGTCCTTAAATCCGGCTACCACTCTGAAAGTTTCTATAGAAACATGTGGCACACCATTTCGAACGGCGATGTCTGGCATGGAATTATCTGCAACAAGAACAAAAATGGTGATCCATACTGGGTACAGTCTACGATTGTGCCCTTTGTTGATAACCAGGGCCTTCCATACAAGTACACATCTATACGCACAGATATTACAGAGCTTCAGTTAAGCGAAGAGCGCGCTAAACGCGGTCAGGAGTTTGCCAATATCGGCACCTGGGATTGGAATATCCTAACGGGCGATGTCTTCGTCTCGGAACACATGGACAAGTTATTTGGCTTAAAGAGCAACACAAGCAATACATCTAAGACAAAGAAAACAACTTTTATAAAAGCGCTCAGCGGTGTGCATCCCGAAGATGGAAAATTACTGATTCAAGCAGTAACGACCAGCCTGGAGAAAAGAAAAAAATTCGATATCGAACATCGTTTCGAGCGT
>DFBZ01000126.1:0-2945 GCA_002366835.1 Gammaproteobacteria bacterium UBA3067 | reverse complement strand
CAACGTTTGCTGGAGGCGCAGCGCATCGGAAAAATCGGTGACTGGACTTTAAACCAAAGCAGCGGTCAAATGACCTGGTCTCAGCAGGCCTTAGAAATTCTTGGTCTTGATGAAGCAAAAGAACCCTCATTGAAGCAGGCCCTTCAGTATGTGCACCCCGATGATGTCGAAGCAGTTCATCATTCAATGAACCAGGCTCTTGATAGTGGTTATTCTGCCTCAGATTTTAGAATTGTTTTACCTGATCGGGGAGTATGCTGGGTGCATAGCGAGCGCCACCTACTAAGAGATCATAAGGGCGAGCCCGCTTCGCTACGTGGCACGCTTCAGGACATAAGCGAACGAAAACGATCCGAACAGGCTCTCGCCAAAGCAAAGGACGAAGCAGAAAAAGCAAACCTCGCGAAATCTGAATTCCTCTCCAGCATGAGCCACGAACTACGCACCCCCCTGAATGCCATTATGGGTTTTGGGCAACTGCTGCAAATGAACTCTTCGCAAAACTTGAGCCCACAGGAACTTGAGAATACTGAAGAAGTTCTCAAGGCAGGCGCTCATCTATTGGATCTTATCAACGAAATGCTGGACCTGGCAAAAGTGGAGTCTGGTCATATAACGCTATCCGTCGAACCCGTCAATATTGATGTACTAGTTAACGAGTGCCTTGATTTGATGTCGCCTCTTGCGCAGCAACGAAAGCTTGTTGTCGAACTGGATAAGAAAAGTACTGACGCCACTCAAGGCAAGGATATAAATTGGAATCGGTGTGTTCTGGCTGATAGAACCCGCCTCAAGCAGGCTTTATTAAACCTTCTAAGTAATGCCATTAAATATAATCATAATAATGGAAGTGTCACCATTTCTTTCGCGATCATTAAAGGTAAAACTCTGGGTATTAATATTACGGATACCGGGCTAGGGATGAGCCCAGAGCAACAACGCCATCTTTTTGAACCCTATAACCGTTTAGGGGCAGAGAACTTCGAATCACAGGGCGCTGGCATCGGTCTAATTATTTGCAAAAATTTTGTTGAACTGATGGGGGGCTACCTCTCCGTCCAAAGTCAGGCAGGGAAAGGAAGCACGTTTCAAATTCAGATACCGCTTGATCAGGCGCCTTCAAGCACTGCAGCTTCTTTGCCAAATCAGCAAAACACGAAAACACTACAATAAATCAAAAGCGCTCCCGTCTTTCTATCGCAACACCAACAATATAGCTTTTTGCATATATATTACAAAACCTCTTGATGTACAGAAGCCAATAGATGCAATTGATACTATATTAAATATATGCCTCACTACCCTAAAACAGAACCCATAACTAGGCTGGGCAGGAAAAGGCTTTTCCAGTTAAGCAATTTTTGAAGCAACAATCTAATCAAGGAAGATACAGGGATGGACTCCAGCACCAATTTGAAGACCGCTAATATTCTCGTAGTAGATGATGAGGAAGCCAATATCCGGCTGATAAAGCAGATTCTCCTTGAGGCTAATTATAGCAATATCGTCACATGCCAGAATCCTTTCGAAGTGGCAAAAATTTACCAGGAACAAAATAGTGATTTAATTTTGTTGGATATTAATATGCCAGGCATGACAGGCTATGAAGTCATGGACGAGCTACAAAAAGGAGGAAATAATTCCACCCTGCCTCCCATCCTGGTACTTACTGCGCAGGGCTATCAAGACTCACGCCAGCGCGCCCTGGATGGTGGTGCCCGTGATTACGTGACCAAACCTTTTAATATTAACGAACTCCTGTCTCGCGTACGTAACCTTCTGGAAGTACAGATGGCGAATAAATATATGCGCCATCAAAATGAGCTACTGGAAAAAGAGGTACAGCTTCGTACCCTGGCCTTGCACGATTCACGCTTAGAAGTGGTGCGACGTTTAGGGCGCGCAGCGGAATACCGGGATAATGAAACGGGCTTACATATTATTCGAATGAGTAAAATGGCTGCCTTGCTTGGCAGGGCAGCCGGCATGAACGATAGTGAAGAAGATCTACTACTTAATGCCGCACCCATGCACGATATTGGAAAAATAGGCATTCCAGACCACATCCTGCTGAAGCCCGGCAAACTGGATGCGGATGAATTTGAGACAATGAAAACCCACGCGCAGATTGGCGCAGATATTCTTTCCGGAGATGATTCTGAGTTATTAGTCATGGCAAAAGAAATTGCCCTGAGCCACCATGAAAAATGGGATGGCAGTGGTTATCCGGCTGGTTTAAAAGGAGATGCCATCCCCCTGGTAGGCAGGGTTACCGCATTGGCGGATGTATTTGATGCCCTCACATCAGAGCGCCCGTACAAACACGCATGGCCCGTTGATGAAGCTGTATCCTTTATTCAAGAACAAAGTGGCAAGCATTTCGACCCCTCTCTCGTAACGCTATTTATTGATAAACTTGCAGAGGTCGTAGCAATAAAAGACCAATATGCCGAGCCTGAAGGAAATACTTCTGGTTCTAAGTTAGCGGGCTGAATGAAATACACCAGTTCAAAATCTGTACCGATCAATGTGGATGAAAGGCGCTATTTACAATGGACGACGAAGTCAACATTGCGTACCTGGATGATGAGCCAACCAACGTAAAAATAATCCAACAGGCTTTAAAAACTGAATACAATATTTCTTGCTTTCACCACGCAAGGGGCTTCCTGGCAGCCGACAAGTCATATCCCGATCTGCTGCTACTGGATGCGCAAATGCCAGAGATGAACGGCCATGAAGTCTGCGAAGCCTTACGTGCAAAAGGTTATGACAAACCGATTCTATTCCTTTCTGCATATTCCGGTATTAAAGAGCGCCTAAAAGGCAATTATTCCGGCGGCGATGACTACCTCACCAAACCCTTTAATTTCGATGAATTAAACCTAAATGAAATCACTGATGACTTCGATAATATAGAGCAGCACATCAACGTCCTTGTTGAT
>DFBZ01000044.1:1110-3737 GCA_002366835.1 Gammaproteobacteria bacterium UBA3067 | reverse complement strand
GTCATTGCCGCCAGTAGCCTCGCGCCGAGTTTATTGCTTTCGGCTTGCGACGCAAAAACCGCAAGCGACACACCTTCCAGTAACACAGCATCGAGACCATCAACTCCCAAAGCGGATACCTTAACGCCCTATCAAGACATCACCACCTACAATAATTTTTATGAATTTGGCACAGATAAAGCCGACCCAGCAATCCACGCCAAAAACTTCCAAGTCAGCCCCTGGACAATACGCGTAGAAGGTGAAGCAAAGAATACTGGAACATACGCCCTCGAAGACCTCATCGCCCCTCACCCCGAGCAAGAGCGTATTTATCGTCTACGTTGTGTTGAAGCCTGGTCGATGGTGATACCGTGGATGGGCTTCCCCCTTGCAGACTTAATTAAACGCCTCGAACCGAACTCCAAAGCCAAGTACGTCCAGTTTGAGACCCTGGCAGACACAAAACAAATGCCGGGCTTACGCTCTACCGTACTCAAATGGCCCTACGTCGAAGCCTTACGGCTGGATGAAGCCATGCACCCACTCACATTACTGGCCACAGGTATTTATGGCAAATCACTGCTCGGTCAAAACGGTGCGCCTATTCGGCTGGTGGTGCCGTGGAAATACGGTTTCAAAAGTATAAAATCCATCGTTGCCATCCGCTTTACCGAAAAACAACCCAACACCTCCTGGAACCTTCGCTCACCGCGCGAATACGGCTTTTACTCCAATGTGAATCCCTCTGTAAATCATCCCCGTTGGAGCCAGAAAAAAGAGCGTCGCATTGGGGAATTTCGTAAGCGAGAAACCCTCCTATTTAACGGCTACGAAGAAGTCGCCAGTTTATACAGCGCCATGGATTTAAAAAAACACATCTAAACCCAGGCCTCAATGAACTATCTACAACAAATAAGATTACTCAAACGATTTATATTTTTTACCTGCTGCATTCCTTTAGCCGGCTTAATTTGGCAAGCAACACAAGCTAAGCTCGGCGCAAACCCCATCGAAGCCGTCATACACAGCACAGGCCTCTGGGCACTGCGTTTTTTACTCTTAACCCTGACAGCCACACCCTTACAGCTTTTATTCAAATGGAATTGGCCCATGCAACTACGCCGTATGCTTGGCCTGTTTGCATTTTTCTATGCCTGTTTACACTTAAGTGCCTATATTTATCTCGACCAATATTTCGCCTGGGCCGACATTATCGAAGATATATTCAAACGCCCCTACATTACATTGGGCATGGCCGCATGGATATTGCTGATTCCCCTCGCCATCACCTCTACCCATAAAATGATGCAGCGCCTGGGTGGAAAAAGATGGCTCCTCCTACACAAACTGGTGTACCCCATCGCAACCCTAGCCATCTTGCATTATGCCCTGTTAATCAAAGCTGGCTGGAGCCTCGCGGCACCTTATATTTTGGTTTTTATTGTTCTTATGGCTGTGCGCTTAAAAAACGTCACCCTCAATAAAATATACAAATCACAGTGACACCCCACACACTCACTAGCGCCAAATAACCTGAAATGGTTTATGCTATTTCAGCAATAACAAACACCTCCTACGCATCAAGTGCCCGCTGAGTACACTGCCAATTCATTAAGGCTATAAGCGAGTCGAAATTTAAGCGGGAGTATTCAAATATAAAACAGGGTGTAAATACAGAGCAGCACACACTACCAACAAGGAATCGAAATGAATAATAATAAAACCGTACTAATTACCGGAGCCTCCTCCGGGTTTGGCTACGAATTCAGTAAGATTTTCGCCCAAAATGGATACGACCTGATACTCGTCGCACGCAGCGAAGACAAACTAAAGGCCCTTGCGGGTAAGCTAACAAAAGCTCACGGCATCAGCGCCTTGGTCAAACCCAAAGACCTGTTTGTTGCCAACGCCCCCCAGGAATTGTATGACGAACTAAAAGATGAAAACATCCAGGTCGACATCCTCATTAACAATGCCGGCTTCGGCAACTATGGGAAATTCGCTGAAAATAACCTCCAGGATGAACTAAACCTTGTTCAATTAAACGTGGCCACGGTCACTCACATGACTCGCCTATTTGTTGCAGACATGGTCGCCAGACGCTCAGGAAAGATATTGAATGTTGCATCACTCGCCGCGTTTTCTCCTGGCCCCTATCTGGCAACTTATTGCGCCAGCAAAGCCTATGTACTGTTTCTAACTGAAGCAGTCGCCGAAGAAGTCTCCTCATTCGGCGTACAGGTCATGGCACTTTGCCCCGGCGTTTCCGCCACTGGTTTTCAGGCTACCGCAAAGAATGAACACTCATTAATAGGCGGAAACGTAAAGGCATTAACCATGCCCGCAGAAGAAATCGTTGAAATCGCCTATGCAGATTTCATGGCCGATAAAGTCGTCTGTATTCCAGGCACCTCCAACCGAGTCGGAAACGTCCTTATGAGATTCATACCCAGAACCCTGATCCGCAAGGGTGGGAAAAAGCTCATGTATACCAAGGAACTTGGGCAGAAATAGCGAAACCTCTTCTAATTTTCATTTCCACCAACAGCGTTGCTACTGGTGGAAATAGACCTTATGATTTAAATCATTCCTATTCTTTCATGCGTCATCAGGGCTGAGTTTGCCCTTAACAGGCTGTTGAAATT
>DFBZ01000044.1:0-1056 GCA_002366835.1 Gammaproteobacteria bacterium UBA3067 | reverse complement strand
TTTCGCTTGATTTTGCCTTGTATCCGACTCAATTCAGCGAATTTCAACAGCCTGTTAAAGCTCCAGCTCCGCTATTGACACCAGCTATTTATTTCCGATACTTAAGCTTTCACCCTTACAAAGGATAATCCCCATGCCAAAAATTAAGTTGTTTGCAGCTCTAAGTTTACTTCTACTTGCCTACGTTCAATCAGTGCAAGCAGATAATGATAACGAGCAACTAAAACAAGAAGCCATTAGTATTGTGAAAAAATTTGGAGGGACATTAAAACCGCAGCTCGGCAAGGCCCTAAAAACCAAAGGCCCTGCTCATGCAGTTAAGGTCTGCTCGGTTCAAGCACCTGAAATTGCAGACCAATTACGCAAAGAAACTGGTTGGGATATTAAACGCGTAAGCTTAAAGGCACGCAATAACAGCACTGCCATACCAAACGACTGGGAAGAAAAAATTCTAAAGCAATTTGATCTGCGTCAATCAAAAGGTGAATCTGCAGAGAAAATGGCTTATTCCGAGGTAGTAGATGGAGAGTTTAGATTTATGAAAGCCCAAGGGACCGAAGCACTTTGCCTTACCTGTCACGGCGAAAACATATCACCTGATATTGAAGCCGCTTTAAAAGAAAAATACCCACACGACAAAGCCCTCGGATATTCTGCTGGACAAATAAGAGGGGCATTTAGTCTCGCCAAAAAATTGTAATTATTACTTGGATTCAAATAGAAAACACATAACTCAAATGGGCAGGAAAAAAGGCTAACCAGCTATAACCTGCCCACTTTTTCTTGCCGGATATGCAATGATGAAAATGTATAACCAGTTACGTTACAGGCATAGAAAAGGTTAAATCATAGACACCCAGCTTACCTTGAACACACAGGCTCATTTTCATGCACTGGTTTAAAAAGCAGCGTGTTCGTTACACTCTTCACCACCACTCCATTAATTTTGGAATTTGGGAAAAAACACTTCTCGAGAACATCATTTTTGAGGGCCTAACGTCAGTAGAGAAAGCCCACCTTCGTGAACTGGCTACCTTGTTTCTTCAGAGAAAAAAA
>DFBZ01000142.1 GCA_002366835.1 Gammaproteobacteria bacterium UBA3067 | reverse complement strand
TTTTTCGCTTGATTTTGCCTTGTGTCTGACTCAACTCAGCGAATTTCAACAGCCTGTTAAATAAAAATAAAAAGTTCTGGTCAAAAACTTCCAAAAGAAAATAACTGTGCCATAATACTGTCCGTTAAGACAGTTGGATGGGCGTGAATTTTAAGTCGATGCCTAATTGGCGCATATTATTTAATCAGAATAACAGAGAGTCAAATTATGGATGCAAATAAGGAAAAGGCCCTTGCTGCGGCGCTTGGACAAATTGAGCGACAGTTTGGAAAAGGTTCCATAATGAAAATGGGCGATCGCAGTGCGATGAATATCGCCAATGTGTCCACAGGCTCTCTGGGTCTGGATATTGCTCTCGGTTTAGGCGGCCTACCTTACGGACGAATTTGTGAAATCTATGGGCCTGAGTCTTCGGGTAAAACCACGTTAACATTGAGTGTTATTGCCCAGGCGCAAAAACAAGGTAAAACCTGTGCTTTTATCGACGCTGAGCACGCCCTTGACCCGATTTATGCAGAAAAGCTTGGTGTAAATATTGATGAGCTGATTGTCTCCCAGCCAGACACCGGTGAGCAGGCTCTGGAAATCTGTGACCTGCTGACACGCTCCGGCGCGGTAGATGTCGTCGTTGTGGATTCGGTGGCTGCATTAGTGCCTAAGGCTGAAATAGAAGGTGAGATTGGCGACTCTCATGTGGGCCTTGCGGCGAGAATGATGTCTCAGGCAATGCGTAAACTGACCGGTAATATTAAAAATAACGATGTGTTGGTGATATTTATCAACCAAATTCGTATGAAAATTGGCGTTATGTTTGGCAGCCCAGAAACCACCACCGGTGGTAATGCCTTGAAGTTCTACTCCTCTGTTCGTCTCGATATTCGTCGCACTGGTGCAGTGAAGGACGGTGACGAGGTGATTGGGAACGAAACGCGCGTTAAGGTGGTGAAGAACAAGGTATCCCCACCCTTTAAGCAGGCTGAATTTCAGATTCACTACGGTAAGGGAATCTACCGTATGGGTGAAGTGATTGACTTGGGTGTTAAGCAGGGGATTGTGGATAAAGCCGGTGCCTGGTATTCCTATAAGGGCGACAAGATTGGTCAGGGTAAAGCCAATGCTGCGCGTTTTCTGGAAGAGAATCTGCAAATTGCGGAAGAAATTGAAAAGCAGGTTCGTGATGCGCTGTTAAATATTGCTGAGCCAGAAAGTGACGAAAAGGTTGAAGACTTAGCCCCTGAAAAATAAGGGGCAAGTACGGCGCGGTAATATATATGGAAGCGGATGAGTTTTTGGCTCGTTTAAAGGCCACTAAGCCTGCTGATGAGCTGTCCCTTGATGACGTCAGTCTTAATGAGAAGAGCCAAGCTTCGCGCTTGGCTCGGGATATTCGCTCTAAGGCTATCTCCTTATTGGCCCGACGCGAGCACTCTTTCCAAGAACTGGAATCCAAGTTAAGGCGTTCGTTTTCTGACGAGCCAATGGTGCTTGAACAATTGCAAGTGCTCGCTGACGAGGGGCTGCAAAGCGATCAACGTTACGCTGAAATTGCTGTTCGCTCCGGACTGACAAAATTCCATGGTCTTAGCCGTATTAAAAACCAATTACGAAGTAATGGGATTTCCGCATCCTTGATAGAGCAAGCAGTAGTCGAAGCAGATGTTAATTGGGTGGAGCAGCTACAGCAGTTATCGCTTCGCAAGTACGGTGATACCCCTTGTGAAGATATGAAGGAAAAAGCGAAACGTATACGTTTTTTTCAGTATCGAGGTTACCCCTTATCCGATATTTACGCAGTTTTGGATGGGCGGTGAGGACTGGTATTACGCCTGTTCTCTCTTAAAGCATTCTAATTAATTCTCTGCTTTTGATTAGCACACTCTCTTATCCGGTGACTCCCTTGCTGTCACTATGTCAGAAATATTGCAGGAAGCTTTTAGCAGTCTGTTGAAATTCTACTGACTTGGCCATCTGCGGCGTTAAAATCGCACTCAAAGTGCTCATTTACACCTGTAAACTCCGCCTTTTCGCTTAATTTTGCCTTGCACCTGACTCAATTCAGCGAATTTCAACAGCCTGCTAGATGACTCGGTCTAATAAAAAGCTTTTGACTTAAGCCACCATGTTTGAACTTGTCGGTGGCTTTTAGCTATTTAATCAGTCCATTAGTCTGGCCACTTGCAGCATTCGATTTGAAAACCCCCATTCATTGTCGTACCAGCTCATTACTTTGCATTGCTTACCAAGCATGCGTGTTTGTGGTGCATCAAAGATGGATGACGCGGGGTTATGATTGTAATCAATGGATACTAAGGGTTGGTCGTTGTAGGAAAGGATGCCTTTTAGATGCTTGTCTGCGGCGTATTTTACCAGTGCGTTTATCTCTTCCACACTGGTGGGTTTTTTAGGCACAAAAATCAAATCGACTAAAGACACATTCGCGGTAGGCACTCTGACTGCCATGCCATCGATCTTTCCTTTTAATTCAGGGATAACCAAGCCCACGGCTTTGGCTGCGCCGGTTTTTGTCGGCACCATGGAAAGGCCAGCAGCTCTTGCCCGGTATGGGTCGGAGTGGGCTTTATCTATTAGATTTTGGTCATTGGTATAGGCGTGAATGGTGCTCATTAATCCTTGCTCTATGCCAATAGCATCATGCAAAACCTTTGCTAAAGGGGCGAGGCA
>DFBZ01000063.1 GCA_002366835.1 Gammaproteobacteria bacterium UBA3067 | reverse complement strand
GTTGCTCCGAGGGGTTGGCCCGCAAGCATATGCGCGCCATCGAGTTCTCCATCGATTACCCGGTCGAGCAGAACTTTCCAGTTTGCCTGGGCTTCGAGAGTGACGTACAGCCCCTCGTCTTCGAAATAGCCTTTTTCATAGGCGATGGCTAGTGGTGCCATATCGGTGAGTTTAATAAAACCGAATTTAAGATCTTCTTTTTCTGGCTCGCCGACTTCGGCGTGAGCATTGAGTGTTAATCCTATAAGGACAGATCCAAAAGCAAGCTTACTGACGTGAAACGCAGCGTGAGTTTTTAATTTCCAACGTTTAAAAAGTGTGGTTTCTTTATTCACGAACTAATCTCCAAAAGAGAAAAAAGCGTTCACTTGCCCAGCATCATTACCGCGCGTAAACGTCTTTGTTAGTTCGGCCGCCGTTAGCCGAGAATTGGGTCTATGGCTATTTAGCCAATAAGGTCTGACATAGATAAAACATTTCTGGCAACTTCAGCCATACGCTGATTTCTTTCCATCGCCATTGTTTGAATAAGCCGATACGCATCCTTTTCACTAAGATTGCGTTTATTCATTAATAAACCTTTCGCCCTATCAATGTGTTTTCGATCATCAAGTTTGGTGCGTGCTTCTGTGAGTTCTTGCTTGATTTTTTTTAGAGTATTAAAACGCACAAAAGCCGCAGTAACGATGGCTTCAATCTGGGTGTTGTTGAAGTCATCAAAAATAAAAGCGTTCACGCCAGCCGTGGTGCATTGGGCAATGGCAGTCGTGTCGTTGTGCTGCCCAGACATAATGATCGGGCGTTCTCCATATTCAGCAATAGCACCAATAAGCTCAAGCAGGTTTTTGCTGATGGTGTTGCTGTCAATAAGCACCAGTTCAGGTTCTAACGAGGAGATAATACGCATTGGACTTTCGCAGAGCTTAGCTTTTGCGAGAATCTGAAAGCCATGTTGCGTCAGTGCCTGCTCTAGCTCGTTGGCGCGCGTATTCTCGTCGGTAATAATAATGATTGAATTATTCATTGCGCACTAACTTCGTTTGGTGATGGTGATGGTTTTTAAAACCCCGTTACCAGCCAGAAAGCAAGTAGTATACCAGTTGCCAGGTTGAGTCTAATTTGTACAGTAAAACAGAGCGTTACGATTCTACTTCGGTGCTTCTGTGGGTTTGGGCTAGGTGTTCGAAAATGGAATAGAGGCTCAAAATGAGGTCGTTGGGGGCATTTCTGGTGCAATAAAAATAAAAATATGAATGTTGTAATAAACTTTTTTTGAGGGTGGTGCACCCTAGTGGTGCGCTTGTGGTATAACTACTTGAGCCGTTCGCACAAGCGCGTTCTCCCATACGCGTGAGCAGTGCCGCCTATGCCTATGGTGGACGTTTTAGGGTGGAATCACTGCTGGAGTGAAGGGTTTGTTTACAAATAGTGATTCTCGGATATAAATTATCGACATCATGCGTAATAAGGAACAAATATTGCTGTATGGCTCTACAGGTATTTTTACAATTTAGTGGTGGTGAGCAGAAAAGGAGCCTTTAGATGCAAGCTATGGCGATGAATGAGGCGATCCGGTCGGCTAAGGAAAAGCTGAATCTTCCGGATTCCTACGAACAAACAGTAAAGAAATGGTTAGTGCCCGTTGTGGATGAATTAGTTTCACATATGGTCTCTCCTGGGATGCATGCAAAGCAAGGGCCAGTGGTACTGGGTGTGCAAGGTTCTCAGGGTAGTGGAAAAACAACCTGTTCCGAATTTATAAAAATTCTTCTGGAAAATAAATATTGTTTAAAATCTGTCGTTATTTCCATTGATGATTTTTATTTAACACGGGCGGAACGTTGCCAACTTTCAAAAACCGTACACCCCTTGCTTAAAACAAGGGGTGTTCCTGGTACGCATGATGTTCAGTTAGCCCTAGACACCCTTCAGCAACTTCGTAATTTAACAAAGCGAGGTAGCGTTCTTATTCCCCGCTTTGATAAAGCCATTGATGACCGTTTGCCGAAATCTAACTGGAGCAAGGTTACGAGCCCTGTGGATGTGATCATTCTTGAGGGATGGTGTATTGGGCTTCAGGCGCAGGAAGCAAGCAGTTTAAAAACGCCCGTGAATCAACTTGAAAAAAAAGAAGATGCCGATCTGACTTGGCGCAATTACGTTAATAACGCGTTGCAAGAGGAATACCAGGCAATATTTGATCAAGTGGATAAATTATTAGTGCTAAAGGCTCCTTCCTTTGATTGCGTATACAAGTGGCGAAGAAAACAGGAAAAAAAACTCATTGCATCTCTGAACAAGAATCCAATGAAGGCCGATAGCAAAGTATTATCCGACAAGCACTTGAAACGTTTTGTGCAACATTATGAGCGCCTTAGCAACTACGGTTTGGAGACACTGCCGAATAAAGCCGACTGGTGTTTACATTTGGATGAAAATCAGCGTATTGAAAAACTGGATCGTGCCGAGCCCGTAAGGTTTTATTCCAGAGAGGCTGAGTTTGTCGTCTTTACAGATCTGGATGGCACCTTGCTTGACCATTACTCTTACTCCTGGGAGAACGCCTCTGAAAGTTTAAAAAAACTTCAAAGTATGGGCATCCCAGTTATTATTAATACGAGTAAAACTGCTGCTGAGGTAGTTGCTCTACAGGAAAGTATGGGTATAAAGGCTCCTTTTATTGTCGAGAACGGTTCGGCACTTTTTCTGCCATTAGGCTTTTGCGATGCGTTAGTGCAAGAGTTCTCTGATGTAGAAGAATATAAAGGCTTCTATGTGCTGGTATTTGGAAAACGTCGTGAAGAAATTTTACATGCAGTCTATAGTGAACGGGCAGCCCAAGGTTTAAAATTTAGTGGTTTTTATGATTGGTCGGTTGAGCAGCTAATGGAAAAAACAGGGCTTTCTAAAGAGGCCGCGTTAACCTCCATAGCGAGAGAATACTCTGAACCTTTTATTTGGCAAGATAGCGGCGTTGCCTACAGTCGATTTTCCGAATCGATGGAGGCGTATGGTGTACGTCTTCTCACCGGAGGCAGGTTTGAACATGCCATTGGCAACACGGATAAAGCAAAACCTATTCGTTTTTTGAAAAATCGCCTGTTTAATAGTGTCGATACAAAAATTGTCTGCCTCGGCGATACCAGTAATGATATCGCAATGTTAGAACTGGCCGATATTCCCGTATGTGTTAAGTCCCCCGTTGCCAAATATCCTCAGCTTAGCCACGCGTGTGCGTATCATACACAAGAAGTGGGGCCAAAAGGCTGGAGTGAAGCAATTGAAAAAATCCTGAAAGGAAAAATATAATGGCTGACTTTTATCAAAATGGTGTAATTACAACACTGCACAACCTGCATCACAAAAGCCTCGGAGAAATGGAAGATGATCTTCGTCGCTTTTCAGAGGTACGCCCTATGACACTGGTGTTACCGAGTTTATATTCCGAATTAGAGGGAGACGCCTTACCCAATATTGTACGCGAGCTATCTAAAGTGGATTACCTCAACGATATTGTTATTGGGCTTGATCGCGCCAGTGAAGAGGAATATAAAAAGGCGCTCAAGTTTTTTCGCCCCCTGAATCAGGATTTTAAACTTCTTTGGAACGACGGCCCTCGATTAAAAGCCATAGACGCCGCACTGGAAAAAGAAGGCCTCGCCCCCCAGGAAATGGGTAAGGGTAGAAATGTGTGGTATTGTTTGGGTTATGCCCTTGCCAGTGGCCGCGCTGAAGCCGTTGCCCTTCATGACTGCGATATTGTCACCTACGACAGAAGCCTGTTAGCGCGACTACTTTATCCCGTAGCGAACCCTTCCTTTAATTATGTATTTTGCAAAGGATATTACGCACGCACAGCAAGTGGAAAAATGCACGGCAGAGTCAGCCGCTTATTAGTCACCCCTTTAATTCGCGCATTACAAACAACACTGGGTTACAACGAATATTTGGAATATATTGATAGCTTTCGTTACCCACTCGCTGGAGAGTTTTCATTTCGTTCTGATGTGATAAACGATATTCGTTTGCCCAGCGATTGGGGGCTGGAAATTGGTGTGCTGTCAGAGTTAAATAGAAACTACGCCAATAACCGTATTTGTCAGTCCGACATTGCTGATCGTTATGACCACAAGCATCAAAAATTGTCCGAAGATGATGCCGAAGCAGGCCTGTCCAAAATGTCTATCGATATTTCCAAAGCCTTCTTTAGAAAACTGGCCACCAATGGTGTTGTACTTAATAGTGGTACTTTTCGTACCATCAAAGCGACGTATTTAAGAACAGCGTTAGATTTTGTAGAAAACTACTATAACGATGCACAAATGAATGGCCTGTCCGTCGACATTCACGCAGAAGAAAAAGCCGTCGAACTTTTTGCCAATAACATTATCCACGCAGGAAACAGCTTTCTTGAAAACCCACAGCAAAAACCATTTATGCCAAGCTGGAACAGGGTTATTAGTGCTATGCCGGATATACTTGAAGAACTACATATGGCCGTGCAACTGGATATGATGGAATATCAATAGCCCTTCGAAGAGGTGATCAATGAACTTGCCAGAGCAGTGTGAATTAGAAGCCTTGATTCAAGCGCAGGTTGGGAAAATATACCCTGAACACGATAAGCAGAAAGTTTCTAATTTACTCCTAAATGCCATGGGCTTATCCGGGTGTGCCGGTAAACCTTTCTCCCATAAAAATCACTGGAGCGAAAAAGATGCCTGGGTGATCACCTATGGTGATTCCATTCAAGAAGAGGGCGTGCATGACCTTAAAACCCTGTCTAAATTTCTAGATACTTATTTAGAACCGTATATTAATGGCGTCCATATATTGCCATTTTATCCATATAGTTCAGATGATGGATTTTCGGTTATTGAATACCAGAATGTGAATGATGCGCTGGGCGATTGGGGAGATATCGACTGTATTGCGGGAAAGTATAAGTTGATGGCCGATTTAGTAGTGAACCACTGTTCGGCGAGAAGCCGCTGGTTTGAAAATTACAAATCCAGAACCGATCCAGGTAAAGATTATTTTATTGATGTGCCGCCCGAAGTGGATTTATCAGCCGTGGTGAGGCCAAGAACATCGCCTTTGCTGAAACCCATCGATACCCTCGATGGAAAAAAACACATCTGGTCTACCTTCAGCCACGATCAAGTGGATCTTAATTATGGCAACCCCGATGTGCTTATTGAGATGGTCAAGATTATTCGTTACTACCTTGATCAAGGCATAAGGGTTTTGCGACTCGATGCGGTTGCTTTTTTATGGAAGGAGATCGGTACGAACTGTATACATCATCCTAATACCCATGAAGTTATTCGACTCTTTCGTATTCTGATCGAGCACTACGTTGCTGATGCCGTCATAATTACCGAAACCAATGTGCCCAGCCACGAAAACCTTTCTTATTTTGGTAATGCAAACGAAGCCCATGGCGTTTACAACTTCCCCCTTCCTCCTCTGATACTCCACGCGCTGGTAACAGGCACAGCGAGCCGCCTAAAAGAATGGCAAATGAGTGTGCCCCCGGCCCAGGTCGGAACACTTTACTTAAATTTCCTCGCATCCCATGATGGAATAGGTTTGCGACCCGTAGAAGGGCTGCTATCAGAAGATGAAATCAATACACTGGTACAGAGAATGGAAGCCTTTGGCGGAAAAATTTCGTGGCGAGCAACCGAAGATAACAAGGTAAAACCTTACGAAATTAATATCGCCCTCTTTGATGCCTTGAAAGGAAACCTATCAGAGATAGACGAGTGGCAATTAGAGCGCTTTTTATGTGCCCATGCGATTATGCTTTCCCTTGAGGGCATTCCAGCGATCTATATTCATAGTCTGATAGGCACCCAAAACTATTATGAGGGTGTAGAGCATTCCAATCAAAATAGACGAATTAACCGTTACAAGTGGGATTATCACCAGCTCGAAGAAAAATTGGATGATGAAAACAGTCATCATACCCGCGTGTATCGCGGCATGACCCACTTGTTAGCGTTACGTGTAAAGCAGCCTGCCTTTCATCCCAATGCAGTGCAATACACCCTGCATGTATGTGACGAAATTTTCGCATTCTGGCGGCAAAGTATGCAGCGTGACCAAAGTATTTTCTGTCTGCATAATGTTTCAAATAAGCGCGTATCGATTTCTCTATCATCCTTAAATCTTATTGCTTCAGATAGCTGGACGGATCTAGTCAGGGGGCATCAATACGACGAGCTAGATAGTATGATTAATTTCTCACCCTATCAATTCGTATGGCTAAGCAATAAAATTACTGATTAATCTTAAATCAGCGAAGCAAAAAACTTATGAATGATAACGAAACCAAACTACTGGAAAATCTAAAGCAAAACCCTCACGCGGTCAGCTTTCAGGAAGTAATGTCGGTAATTGCAGACAACTACGCATACAGCCCAAGTACTTTTACTAACGGTCTTGGCGAAACGATGGTGACAAACCAAGCGGGCAGCAATGAAGGCTCCTGTAAAATATTTGCATTTGCTAAATTACATCAGCTGAGTGAAAGTGAAACCTTGCATTGTTTTGGCGATTATTATCGTGCTGATGTGCTTGAAAACCCTGACGATTCCGATCATGGCAATATTCGCGCTTTTATGAAGAGTGGGTGGGAAGGNNCACTCGGAGATCGGGGCAATTCGGAGAGCCAGAACCTGTTGGATGGATTAAGGGGAAGGGCGCTTCGAAGAAGCTGTACGGTTAGCTTTAAATTTTTCTTTCCCCGGTTTTAAACAAAGTGGCGGTTTTTACTATCCTTGTTAGTGTTTCATCGTTGTGTTTTGCGCATAAACATTAAGTATTTTTTTCTCTTTCGTCTGATTCGTTGCTGTTCTGGTATCGCTAACCGAATTGCTATCTCCGGTGGGCAGGTTGTCTAAATCCATGGCTCTTTCTATTCGACAATCATGAGTGGTTTTTAGCTTATCCCTTATTTAGGACTTGCTTTATGCTGGAATGACTTACTTCTTTCTCAGGTTCATATTCTATTGGAAAACATTTTCGATTCCCTGGTGGAAAAACCTCTTGAGTTTGGGGAAGAAACTCTGGCGAAATATAAGTTCGCCGTGTTCAGCAATATTTGTGGGTATCTTGATTTAATTCAAAATAAAATAGAGTGATTTAACAGGACAAGGAATTAACACTTTCTGATTCGGATATTTGTGGGGGGCAATCTGTTTTAATCTGGTGTGCCACTACTCATCCTTCTTACTATGTACGAATCTAAACTAAAAAAATATTCAGGGCATCTCTAAAAATTGCCTTTTTACCGGATGGCGGCGTCAGCTCCGTGCTCAACTCCCCAT
>DFBZ01000149.1 GCA_002366835.1 Gammaproteobacteria bacterium UBA3067 | reverse complement strand
CACCGGGATGATTTGCTACTGGTCGGTACGAAAGAAGCCGCTTTGCGTAATGCGGATGCTTTGGTGATCTGTACCGAGTGGCGTAATTTCCGTGCGCCTGATTTGGATGAAATCAAGCAGGCCCTGTCTTAGCCGGTGATTTTTGATGGCCGGAAATTGTTTGAGCCCAGCCGTATGGAAGAGAAGGGTTTTTCTTATTATGCCATTGGGCGGGGTAAGTCTGTACAGCAACTGGGTTGAGACCTTGCTGGAAAAGACTAGAAAGCAGGGGGGTTCTTGGGTAGAGTCGGTGCTATTGACTCTTGTTTAAACTCCACTATAAATAGTTGAATTTAAAACTAATAAAGAAGTCGCTCATTTTACTTATAGTATTTAGGCAAAAGAAATCATGCTGATAGTTAGGTTTGCAGTAGCCGTATTGCTGCTTTTAAGTCTTTCTGGTTGTGGTGGGCAGGGGCGCGAGAAAGAGAGTGTTGAGTTGGGTATTACGGCCGTTAGGTCTGAGCTGCAAAACCTAGCGCGAGCCTTGGATAACGGCCAGGTGCGCAATGCGGTGCTATTAAAGCAATATGCTGCGCTTTTAAGTGAGCAGCGCCCCGCTTTATACGAGTTAAGCGCCACCATTGCTCAAGATGCTTCTTCTTCTGGCCCGCTTTTTCAGGGCCTTCAATCTCGTTTGAAAACCGTGGCTGATCTTCAGGAGGGTTCGCTGAGTTTTAGTGAGTTCCCCACCTTGGCAGATCGTGTTCAGGAGTTGCACGCACTTCGCCAAGCGGCTTCCATGCCCATGTTTAATGATGCCTTGTCTGACCCGGTGAATGTGCTGGCTGATCTATCGAATGGCACGCTCGCCCGTGTGAATGCCATCAGTGCGGCAGCGGAGCAGGCGGCCAGTGGAAGTGAATCGAGTATTCCTGGTCAACAAATGGTGGGTAACCCTCATTATGGTCAGTGGAGCGGCTCGGGAGCCAATTCCTTTTGGGTGTGGTATGGGCAGTATGCGCTGATTTCCCGTTTGCTCGGTGGTGGCCGCAGTTATTATGGTGATTGGGGGGCGCGACGTGGTTATAGTTATTACCACGATGTTGGTCGACGCAGTTATAGTTCCCCTCGCCATAAAGCCAGCCAGAGTTTGCGTGAGCAAGCCGTAAAAAAAGATTTCCGCAGCCAGGGTAAGCGTTTTACTAGCCCCTATGCGCGCACAAGGGCTGGGGCAAGCGGCCTAAGTCGTGCCAGTACAGCACAATCGAAAGCAGTGTTTACCAGCCCCTATAGCAAACGTACCAGTAGTAGTAAGCATCAGTCCAGCTACCAGAGCAGTGCTAGAAACAGCAACAGCCGTACAACGCGTGGAATTTCACGAGGGAAATAATCCCCAGAAGGATATTAATTGTCATGAGCGAATATTTTTTATTAACAGGCCTGGATCGTTGGTTATTTACGGTGCTTTTTGTTGATCTGTTTATTGCTGTTATTTTGATTACTGCATTACGATTTTTTTATGGTTTGGTGGCTAACGTGCATGCAGCCACTGAGCTTGCAGAACGGGATAATTTTGCGTTCGGCTTGTCCTTTTCTGGCGGCGTTTTGGCCTTGGCGTTTATGCTCACCGGGGTGCTTTCCGGCGAGGCGGCGGCTGATCTGATGACGGAAAGCATCATGGTGCTTTCTTATGGTGTGCTGGGTATCGTCTTGATTAAAGCGGGGCGCTTGATTCAAGATAAATTTGTACTTACGGGCATTTCATTGCAGGATGAAATAAATAAAGGAAACTTAGCAGCTGCTTTTGTGGACGTGGCAAATATTCTTGCTACGGGTTTGGTATTAAGAGCGGTTATGTTGTGGGTGGAAAGTGCCTCGGTATTAGGGCTGGCGGTTGTTCTGATCGCTTTTATATTTGTGCAGTTATTGTTGGCCATCGTTACACGGGTGCGCTTGTTTATTTATGAAAAGCGCCACCCTGATGGCTGTTTGCAAGAAGCGTTTCGTTCGGGAAATATAGCCATTTCTTTACGTTATCTGGGGCATTTAGTCGGCGTCGCCCTTGTGATGTCAGCCGCTTCTGGTTTGATTATTTATAATGAAAAACAGCTAGTAGCGGCTGTGGTGGGCTGGTTGGCTCTTACGGTGTTGTTCTCGATTTTATTATCCCTATTGGCTTATATTTCCCGCAGGGTGATTCTTGCAGGCATTGATGCGGTGGATGAAGTGGATCATCAAAAAAATGTCGCGGTAGGGGCTATTGAGGGTTCTATTTTTGTCGCCATTGCTTTGGTGATGTTGTCTCTGTTTAGTTAAGCAAAATTCTCTAAACGAAAAATACGATAAGCTGCTGCGCTATGTCTAGAAATAGCTATGCCTAAAAACACTATGCCTAAAAATAGCGACAAGCTGCTCCATGATATAAGTCTTATTTTAATCATGGGTGTGCTGGCGGGTTGTGGCCTTATCTATGAATACCTGTTGTCACATTATGCCGGCCGCATTCTTGGCTCGGTAGAAACCGCCATTTACGGCATGATCGGTATTATGATCGTTGCCATGGGGGCGGGTTCTTTTTCTGCAAAGTATTTTAAACATCCTTTTTCTGCTTTTGCCTGGTTAGAAGTAATTGTGGCGACAGTGGGTGCCGGCAGTGTACTGATGATTGCGGCTGTCGTGGGTTTTGTGGTGGTGTTGCCCCAGGCTATTGCAGAAGCGTATGGCTTGCCCTTTGATATTCGTCTTTATGGTTCTCTGATAAAACTGAGTAGCTATCTGGTTTCGTTTTTTCCATTTGTTGTTGGCTTTGTATTGGGTTTTCTTTTGGGGATGGAAATACCCCTTATAGCCAGGGTCAGAGAATCTCTTCATAAAGAGCATTTGCAACACAACACTGGAATGATTTATGGCGTTGATTATATCGGTGCTGGTTTAGGTGCAGCGATTTGGGTGCTGTTTATGTTGCGCGTAGATATTACGACTGCTGCGTCTTTGACTGCCTCAGCAAATTTACTTGCGGGCTTATTTTTTCTTTTGCGTTATTGGGCTTATATTTCTGCACCCTTATTTTTGCTTTTTGCCCACGTGTTAATTGCTTTGCTGGTGGCGCTGTTATTTGCCTTAGGTGAAGATAGCCTTACGCGCATGAGCAATGTGCTCTACAAAGATAAAGTAGTGCACAGTGAATCGACGAACTACCAACATTTCTCCGTCACTGAGCGACGAATTAAAAATCAGGCCACGATTTATAGTTTGTATATTAATGGTCGATTGCAATTTTCATCTAATGATGAGGTGATATACCACAGTATGTTGGTTTATCCTGCCTTGTATAGCTCTGCTCGTCAGGAAGAAATACTGGTCATCGGTGGAGGGGATGGCTTGGCCCTGAGAGACATTCTGCGCTGGAAGCCCAAAGAGGTAACTCTAATTGATTTGGATAACCAGTTGTTAGATTTTTTTAAGGGACAAACAGGTGATAGTGATGAGCTGCCAACGTATCAGGCTGCGCTGGTAGAGCTTAATGAGGCTTCGCTCAGTGACCCTGCGGTTAATGTGATCGCCGGTGATGCATTTATAGAAATTGATAAGCTGCTTGATGAAGGGCGAAGTTACGATGCCATTATTGTTGATTTACCTGACCCGAGTCACCCTGATCTAAACAAGCTTTACAGCGACCATTTTTATGCGCGGCTGCGCTTACTCTTGGCGGGTGATGGTGTGATGGCGGTACAATCTACATCTCCATATCATGCTAAAAAAGCCTTTTTGGGTATTGGTAAAACCATTCGCTTAGCTGGCTTTTCATCTGTGGAGCAATACCATCAAAATATTCCCAGTTTTGGGGAGTGGGGCTGGACCATTGCAAGCAAAATGGGGAAGCCACCCTCGCAGCGCTTGAAAGACTTGCCTTCCAAGCTTCCCGTAGACGATGCTTGGGTTACGAAAGAACTGATGTTGGCGGCTTTTCAATTTTCAGCACAGTTTTTTTCAGAGCTTTCCGATGTAAAAGCCAACAAATTGGGCAGTCATCAGTTGTATCATTATCATCATGAGGCGTGGTCGGAAAAAGAAGGAGCTATTGATTAGGGAGAGGTAATGACTAGAAAACGGATTTATACGGTGCTGGCAGCCCTGGTACTTACGGTAAGCGCTTTTATTTTGAGTGCGATTTATTCTCTTGCTGGGGATACGCAAATTCGCTTAGGGGCCTATGATTTTTTTATTCCCGCAGAATATGCTCCCGACGGCTTTATGAACCTCTCTGCACGCTGGTTTACCAGTCAGTTTCAAAGCGACCAGGTGGCGGTATTTGTTATTTCTGAGAAGGAGTTGAGCGCTAATATTCCGGGTTACGAAAGGGGTGAGGGCAGTGTATCTCGCAATATCAAAGGGCTGATTCGTGTTTGGAATGATGAGCAGGTTAGAGAAATTCAAAACCCGCAGCGTTATGCAAGCCTTTGGCGTGGTACGGGCTCTTATCAAAACAGGCAGGTGTTACCAAAAGGGGACTATTATCACGTTTATCGTAACCCTCAGTCGCCCCAGTCTTGGACTGTGTTAAAACAAAACCCAGCTGAGAAATCCCCCTTACCCAGCCATTCTTTTGATTTTTGGGTGGCGCGTTGTCGATCACAATCAAATACATTGCAGAAAAGCAAAACCTTTACGGTCTGTAATAGCTATTTATTTGTGGATAACGTTGTGGTGGAGTTCTATCTGGCAGAAGAAAATCTTCGTTATATCGATGAGATAAGACGGTTTATCGGGCAAAAAATCGAGGGCTGGCGCGCGTAGCTATTTTGAATGCACTGCCTTAAATGCACTACATAGAAAGCACCGTTATTAAAAACAGCGTGCCCCCCCCCTGCTGCTTGGTTCTGTCCAAAGTTTACTCGCTCTATACCGCTGCAAAGACCACTGCGTTATCTAACATGCGATTAGAAAAGCCCCACTCATTGTCATACCACGCGATCACCTTTACCAAATTTTCGTAGGCATGGGTTTGGGTACAGTCAAATGTAGCACTGGCTGCGCAATGGTTAAAATCTATGGAAACAAGCGGTTCCTCGTTTATCTGCAGGATGCCTCCTTTGGAATTTTTGGCGGCTTTTCTCATGATGTCATTAATTTCATCGACGTTGGTGTCCCTACTTGTTGTGAAGGTAAAGTCGATAACGGAAACGTTGACCACTGGAACCCGCATGGCCATACCATCAAGCTTGCCGGCCAATTCAGGTAATACCAGCCCCACTGCGGCTGCGGCCCCGGTTTTTGTGGGAATCATCGACTGTGTGGCTGATCGAGCGCGCCGTAAATCGCTGTGGTAAACATCGGTCAAGGCTTGGTCATTAGTGATTGAGTGAATGGTGGTCATGACGCCCTGTTTAATTCCAATGGCGTCATGAATGGGTTTGGCAACCGGTGCCAAACAGTTTGTGGTACACGATGCATTGGAAATAACATGGTGGTTACTGTTTAGAGTATGTTCATTAACACCATAAACAATCGTGGCATCAGCACCACTGGAGGGGGCGGATACAATCACTTTTCTGGCGCCTGCAGTAAGGTGTGCGGCGGCGGCATCGCGTTTGGTAAATAACCCTGTACATTCGAATACGATGTCGATATTTAAATCGCCCCAAGGCAGAGCGGCAGGGTCTCTTTCCGCGAGAATTGCGATAGGGTCACCGTTGATATTCATGCTGCCTTTTTTGTTTTCATCTTCCTGGTAATTGACCTCCCCATTAAACCTGCCATGAACCGTATCGTAACGAAGCAGGTGGGTGTTAACGGCCCCTTCGCCCAAATCATTAATGGCAATAACCTGTATCTTGTCGCGGTATCCCTTTTCATACAATGCACGTAAAACGTTTCTTCCAGTTCGACCAAATCCATTGATTGCTATGCGAATAGTCATAAACTGACTCCTTGGTATTTTACAGGTGATGCGTGTTGTTATTATAGTTGGTTTTATTGTGCTGAATGGTGTTTATTTAAGGGGCTTACTGGCCCTGCTTTGTACAGAATTATAGGTGAATGAAAAGTGTGATGTTTTGCCTGCTTAAGCGAAGGGGATAAGGTAGTGGTAGATAGTCATAAAATCGGAAACATTACTTGCGTATATGAGACTCTGCACCAAGTTCGTCTATTTCGTGATTGCAGGTAAACATAGCGACTACTATTTAAAATAGTTAGTTCGTATGTTTTATGATCTTTAGGCTTTTCGTTTTATTTTGAATAGAAAGGTTTTTCAAATCATGGAATAGGCTACAGGAAGGCCGACTGGGAGGGCTATCTTAAAAAATATAGTAAGAGATATTTACTTGGATTATTTAGATGAAATTGAGGGTTTATTAGCAGTGCAGTTGAATGCTAATAAACCCTAATTTTGAATAATTGATGTGTAAAGCTAAATTATGATTTTAAAGTTATGAGCATAAAATATTTTTTATTTTATGTCGAAATAAAAATCACCCTTCAGTTCTGCATCGTTTTCAAGTGTGATGTGATAATTTCCTGTGATGCTAGTGTCGGAGATGGCGTTTATTCTTACCAAGCCCTCTCTGCCATTTATTGCTATTATTGTATCTGCATCAGATGATGCAT
>DFBZ01000015.1 GCA_002366835.1 Gammaproteobacteria bacterium UBA3067 | reverse complement strand
TTTATTATGACGAGACTAAGCGGACATAACTTATAAAGAGTTCAAAAATAGCAAGCCACTAAAAGCCTTGATGCTCTTAAGCTGAAAAAAGTCTAATTAAACTGGAATGAGGCTATTTAACCTTCACTATTATCAGTATCGGCCTCCTGGGGTTTGGTATAGCTTTCTAAAAAAGTTTGCAGACCTTCTTGTGTTAGCGTGTAGGTCGCATCAATATTGTCTGCGACATCACCTTCAAGCACTTTAAGTCCGGCCAATATTTCTCTGGCTTCAGCGAAACCATTGTCGATACCCTGGCCAATAAGTTGTGTGAAGTTCTCGGCGGCCTCTTGTTCGGTCATTTCAGGGTGCTGGTCAAAGTAAGAGGGGAAAAAAGCCGTACTCATGGCGACGATGCGCTCGGTGGTCGCTTCAGGGCTGACATCCAAGTCTGATTCAGATGCATTCTGAATGGCATTTTCTCCTAGTGCGTCATTAATGCCTTCAATGGCCGTTTTATAGACTAGAGAAAGCGATTGGTCGCCACTATTGATGCTCACGTTTAAATCAGTTTGAAGAATTGCTGCATTCATTTGTTTTTGCAGCGTTTCGGCTGAATGTTCTGTTTTCTTTAGCTCGTTTTTTTCATGTGTCGCCGCCGATATTTTTTGTCCTGGTGCTTTGCTATCGGCTTCTTGTTTGAACTCATGCACTTTTGAGCCAAAATTATTACTATTGCTTATGTTAGGCATTGTCTGCCTCCTTGAATTCGCCCGGGTAGAGGTGCTCTCAGTTATTAAAGATATATAGGTGTTGTCGGCAGATTTCTAGAAAATTCAAGTCAAAAATTGTTACGCTGCTGGAAGGCCAAAAATAGCATCGGGAACAGTGCCTTGTGGGCAATTATGATTTTGATGCAGTAGGTTTTTCTTGCCTGTGAGCGCTTTGGTTTCTTTTGTCTACTGCTTATCTTCATGAGGCGAGTTGGTTTTTCCAAGGTGCTACAATAGAGCCGCATATAGCACTTAGAAGCCCCTCCCTGCACTACATCAACAAGAAGCATTTCAAATTACCTGTTTCTTTCAGTAAGCTAGCCTCCCATTACAATCATCCCTCTCGTGAGACAACATGAATAAGCCTGTTTCTGAACACGTTTCGCCACCTATTATTCTCGTAGATGGTTCCTCCTATCTTTACCGTGCTTACCACGCGTTGCCGCCTCTGATGAGTTCAGCGGGCCAGCCCACGGGTGCTATTCGTGGGGTGGTGAGTATGTTGCGTAAGCTGATTGCCGATTATCAGCCGGAAGAGATGGTGGTGGTGTTTGATGCCAAGGGTAAAACGTTTCGCAATGATTTATTCCCCGAGTACAAAGCCAATCGCCCGCCCATGCCGGATGATTTGCGTGCTCAAATTGCACCTTTACATGAATTGATCAAAATAATGGGTTTGCCTTTGTTGGCGATAGAAGGCGTTGAGGCGGACGATGTAATTGGCACGTTGGCGGCGGAAGCAACCCAGCTGGGGCGTCGTGTGGTGATTTCTACGGGTGATAAGGACATGGCGCAGCTGGTGAGTGAGCATGTCAGTCTGGTGAATACCATGGTCAAAGCCGATACGCCCAAGGGTTATGCGGAAATGGATCGAGAAGGAGTGCTCGAAAAGTTTGGTTTACCTCCTGAGCGTATTATTGATTACCTGACTCTGGTGGGCGACAAGGTGGATAACATCCCCGGCGTGCCAAAGGTGGGGCCAAAAACGGCGGTGAAATGGCTAACGGAATACGGCTCCTTTGAAGGGGTCATGAATAACGCCGAACACATAAAAGGCAAGGTGGGAGAAAACCTGCGTGACACCCTAGAGCAGCTGCCGCTTTCTTATCAATTGGCCACCATTAAGCTAGATGTGGCGCTGGAGAAAGGCGTGGCGGAATACCCCATGCAGCCTGTGGATGAAAAGGCGCTTCGGGAGATGTTTAGTCAATTAGAGTTTAAATCCTGGTCAAAGGAGCTGGGTGGCGCAGCAAGTAAATCTGCTGGAGGAAGTAAGGGTGCGGAATCGAAGTCGCCAGAGGCACTTGAACCACTTCAAGTGCAGTACGAGCAAGTCACCGATAAGGATAGTTTCGCTGAGTGGCAAAAACGCTTGGAGGCAGCTGAATTATTTGCTTTTGATACCGAAACCACCAGTTTGAATTATATGGAAGCCGAGCTCGTCGGGCTTTCATTTGCGACAGACATTGGGAAAGCCGCCTACGTGCCCTTGGCCCATGATTATGAGGGTGCGCCATCCCAGCTTGATAGGGATTGGGTGCTGGCGGAGCTAAAGCCTTTGCTGGAAAGTGATAGTCACTTCAAAGTTGGGCAGAACCTGAAATATGACCAGAGTATTCTGGCTCGTTATGACATCGCGCTAAAGGGTATTCAGTTCGACACGATGTTGGAATCCTATGTGCTGGACTCCACCGCTAGTCGCCACGATATGGACAGCCTGGCGGAGAAATACCTGGATCATCAAACCATTCATTTTGAGGATGTAGCCGGTAAAGGGGCCAAGCAAATCACCTTTAATCAGGTGCCTTTGGAAGTCGCGACACCTTATGCGGCTGAGGATGCAGATATTACCTTGCGTCTTCATCAAACCCTGTGGCCACGGCTGAGTGAAGAGCCTGCCTTGGTAAAGGTGTTTGAAGAAATAGAACGACCATTGCTCAGTGTGCTGTCTAAAATAGAGCGCACGGGCTGTTTGATTGACAGTGAAATGTTATTTACCCAAAGCCACGAGCTGGGTGAGCAAATTGCTGTTCTGGAGCAGAAAGCTCACGAACTGGCGGGGCAAGTATTTAATCTCGGTTCACCGAAACAGCTGGGGGAAATTCTCTATACAAAGCTGGAAATCCCTGTCATCAAAAAAACCCCAAAAGGCCAGCCCTCCACCGCAGAGCCAGTGCTGCAGGAGCTTGCTTACAACTACGAACTGCCCAGTGTTATTTTGGAGTACCGCAGTTTAAGCAAGCTTAAATCCACCTATACCGATAAGCTGCCCGAGCAGGTAGATGCCCATAGTGGGCGCGTGCATACCTCTTACCATCAGGCGGTTGCGGCCACGGGGCGCTTGTCTTCCAGTGACCCTAACTTACAGAATATCCCGGTCAGAACACCTGAAGGACGGCGTATTCGCCAAGCGTTTATTGCGCCGCAAGGCTACAAGTTGTTGGCGGCGGATTATTCTCAAATCGAACTGCGCATTATGGCCCATCTGTCCGGCGACCAGGGTTTGCTTGATGCCTTTAAGGACGGCCTGGATATCCACCGGGCCACGGCAGCCGAGGTATTTTCTGTTCCCCTTGAGGAAGTGAGTGATAATCAGCGTCGTAGCGCTAAAGCCATTAATTTTGGTTTGATTTACGGCATGTCGGCTTTTGGTCTGGCTAAGCAGCTTGAAATCCCACGTAATGAAGCGCAAGACTATATTAATCGCTATTTTGAGCGTTATCCCGGTGTGCAAATCTATATGGAGAACACCCGCGCGCTGGCTGCTGAGCAGGGTTATGTGGAAACGCTTTTTGGGCGGCGCTTGTACCTTCCCGAGATTAATGCGCGTAATGCCATGCGCCGACAGGCGGCTGAGCGGGCTGCCATTAACGCACCCATGCAGGGTACGGCGGCGGATATTATAAAGCGCGCCATGTTGGCGGTGGATGCTTATCTACTGCAGCCTGGAGTCGATGCCCGAGTAATTATGCAGGTGCATGATGAACTGGTGCTTGAGGTTGCAGAAGACCAGCTGGAGGCGGTTCAGCAGGG
>DFBZ01000128.1 GCA_002366835.1 Gammaproteobacteria bacterium UBA3067 | reverse complement strand
CTTGCATTAATTAATCAGTGGAATGAAACGTCAGTACGATTATCCTCCACCGATACGATACTAAATTTAATTCATTCCTATGCATCTCTATCACCCTCGTCCATTGCCTTGAGTGATGGAAATATGCAACAAAGCTTTCAGCAGCTTGATCAACAGGCCAATCAATTGGCGCATTACCTGCTTGAGCAAGGGTTAAAAAAAGAGGGTGTTGTAGCGATTATCGCAGAGCGGGGCATTCACACCATTACGGCGATGCTGGCCACGCTAAAAGCAGGCGGTGTTTTTCTCCCTATAGATCCGTACTATCCTGTTGAGCGAATTAGCTTTATGCTGGAGGATGCGAAAGCGCATCGCGTCCTCATTTCTAGTGACTATATTGAACGCCTCAGCCCGCATATTACTGGAACAATAAGTTGCCTTGAAGAAGAAAGTTTATGGTCTGATTACAGTAAAGAAAACCCATCAACCCACATTGATCAAAATCAACTGGCCTATCTGATTTATACCTCCGGCTCCACCGGACAGCCAAAAGGTGTTCAAGTCGAACACCGTAGTTTATTAAATTTCTGTCAGTGGGCGCGGAAGTATTTTGATATACACCCACAACATCGACAAAGTGTTATGGCCGGATCGAGCTTTGATGCCAGTTTACTAGAGCTATTTCCACCGTTAACAGCAGGTGCCTCACTGCATTTTATGCCAGAAAAAATAAAGCTGGATCCGCCGAAATATATGACATGGTTGTGTGAACGTGAAATTACGCACGCCTTCATGCCAACCGTGCTGGCTGAACAGTTTGTACAACATGCTCCCCTTTCTGATATAAAACTTAAATTTGTGGTGGCCGGAGGTGAAAAATTAAATCAGCGCCCGATTGCAGGTTTACCATATGAATTAATAAATGCTTACGGGCCGAGCGAAGCGACAGTCATTACAACCGCATCTAAGATTTCTGCAGAAGAAAATGGCGTACCGGCTATTGGCGAAGCGATCGATAACACCCGCATCTATATTCTCGACAGCAATAAAAACCTCTTGCCACCGGGCATGAGCGGCGAGCTCCATATAGCAGGAACCAGCCTTGCTCGTTCCTATCACAACAGGCCAGAATTCACCAAAGAAAAGTTTTTCGATCTATATATAGAAAATAGTGGGACAGAGCGGGTATATGCCAGCGGTGATATGGCTCGATACAATGAATCTGGCCAGTTGGAATATCTGGGCCGTTATGATCAACAATTAAAAATACGAGGTGTGCGTATAGAGTTAGGCGAAATAGAATCACAGCTTTGTAAGCAAGAAGATATTACGCAGGCAGTTGTTCTACCTTTCGATAGCGTCACAGATATGAATAATCTACAGAGAGAAGGCTTGGTTGCTTATGTGGAAACCAGCGCTGATATTGATAGGCGAGATTTGCGAAAGAAATTATTGAAACTTCTTCCTGAAGTAATGGTGCCCACGTTATTTCAGATAGTAGAGAAATTCCCCCTGACGGCAAATGGAAAAATAGACCGTAAACATTTACCCGCTTTAGACATCCCCGAAACAAAAGATAATTACCTGCCACCTCAAACAGAGATAGAAATAAAGCTAACAGAAATATGGCAACATATTCTGGGAGTTGAAAAAATAGGCATGCAGGACGATTTCTTCGAACTCGGCGGCCACTCCCTATTGGCAACGAAAGTACACAACCGGATGCGTGATGCATTTATGCTGGAAATCCCCCTTAGAACCTTATTCGAAATCACCACCATTGCCGAGTTGGCAGGGCTTATCCAAACCTTGCTTGCCAGCTCAAATAAAATAGATAGTGAAGAAGACGGCGATGATTTTGAAGAAGGCGCATTCTAAGGCAAACAACGAGACGTTCCAAAACACCCGTAGGTTGGGTTGAATGAAATGAAACCCAACAAACTCCTACGGCGGCACCGCCTTTTCTATGCCGAAAGGTGTTGGGTTTCACTTCGTTCTACCCAACCTACAGTTATTGCATCGTCATATTACGATAAACAATTTCTTGTTTTTATTGATTGCGAAATTAAAGAGAATTATGGTCCGGCTTTATGAATGAGTCCGAGAAGAATTAATTCCGGCAGATTCACCTCCGAAGTCGATAGCAAGTTAAGCTGCTACCGTAGTGAGGGGCGGGGCATCTAATGGCTTAACGGCTTGGGAAAATAGTAAAGGTAGCTCGCTAAAAAAGTTAGACTCAGCTGAAACTTAATTAATCAATCAACTCCGTGCCTTTGGAGCCGTACAGCTAAAAACATATCTTCGCCATAGAAGTCCGAATAGCAAAGAATTATCTACTTGTGCAAGACTTAGCATTCGTAGGTTGGGTAGAACGAAGTGAAACCCAACAAACTCCTCCGTTAGCACCGCCTTTTCTACGCTGTAAGGTGTTGGGTTTCACTTCGTTCTCGGCAACTGCTCCATGCGTTGCTCTACCTCCTGCATCCATGCAGTCGAACCCAACTTACAGTTATTACATTTTCATATTAGGATGAACAATTTCTTGTTTTTATTGATTGCGAAATTAAAGAGAAGGCAGATTCAACTCTGAAGCCCATAACACCAAATTAATAAAAGGATCCGCATTCATGCCACTAAGCCCATTTGAACAATTTGTAAATCTAGAAGTATGTGAAACAAGCACACAAAAAACCATCGTCGCCTTTCCACCGCAAGCGCTTACTCTAAACTTAGGCGGCACCCTGCACGGCGGGGCGTCCATGAGTATTATCAATATGGCCGCCAAACACGCTCTGTATCCCTTTATCAGCGAAGAAGAACGCAACCAAGTGCGTACCCTTGATCAATCCGTACGTTTTACCAGCACTGCTCGCGGTGAGAAAGTCTTAGCGGAAGCCACAGTAATTAAAAAGGGAAAAGAGCTGGCATTTGTTGATGTCGATGTAAAAACAGAAGAAGGCAAAGTCGTGTCAAAAGGTTTGGTTACATTACGATATGGCCAGGCTAACGAAGCAAAAAATGAACGCCCCGCAGCCACTATTCGAGTAGAAGATTATTACCCAGATGAATGGCACCCAGGCTTTATGGCTCCGCTACTGGCGCAGAGAGGTTTTACAGCTAACTTAGGGTTAAATATTCAACACGTTAAAGAGGGTAAGTCCATTGTCCGTCTTGACGAGAACAAAAACATATTAAATAGCGCGGGCACCATTGACGACGGCGCTATCGCGACCTTATGTGATAGTGCAGGTGCTATGGCGACCATGGCTATGAACGAAGAAGGCATGTCACGAGGCTCCACACCTTCTTTGCATATTAATTATTTTAGCGAATTAAAAAATGAATCCTTACTTGCATTGGGAACAGGGCGGTGGTCTTACAATGAATCCTACGTGGCAGATGTGAGCATAGTAGGTGAAAATAGCGGTACTCTTTATGCGGAAGCCCAGGTCTTGTTTCGAATAGTGGGGTAAGCGGATCAGCGTGGATGTCTTGGGTGAAACCGCCGATAAAGAATGAATGTTTCTCTATAAAAAAACACGAGTCTTTCAGTGGGTTGGTTTTCTCTTCTGGCTATCAGGGGCGTGTATTTTTTTAATCGAAGTAGCTTCTAATAGGAGCTGACTACAGGGGTGAGAATAAACTCGAAAAAATAAAATTAACCAAGCCAGATTTCAAATAACGAATATCAGGCTCAAACAGTGTAAGGCAATGTCTGAGCCTGATAACAACAGATATTGGCATCTAAAACAATTTGTTTAGAATAATTTTCCGTCGCCTAGCTCCCATCCGCCCAGGCTGCTGTCAAAGCCAACTTGTGTTGCAGTCTGACCATATACATTGTTATCAAGTACTGTTCCTTCACCTGATGCGGAGAAACCAGCGCCGCCTGTTGTATCTAAAGAACATGCTTGCAACAAAATTGCCATGCTAAAAACCGCGATTAATTTTTTCATTTTACACCCTATTTTTCTATCAAGTTGAGGCTGCTATCGTAGTATATAAAAGATAAAATAATGTATTAAACTGTATGCTTTGTGTAACGGAATGTATATGGGATGGTGACTCTGACAGCGCTTGAATCGCAGCCAAGGGCGTGTCGTCTTTCCTGGGCGTCGTTTTGAGCTGGCGGGATATTCGATAATAAGCGTGTAGGTCGTCTATATTTCGGAAGCTCTGTACCTAACTTCCCACGTTGTCCTTCTACATTCGGCTTTAGTGGCATTGTTTATCTCGAGGGGGTTTAAAAATGGCCCCTCTGCCTGCTCTTCCAGTGTGCTCGTGCGGGCATCCCAAAATTGCCCACCAAGATACCTATCACGGCCAAAGTTCGACGAAATAAACTGAAACTCAGGGATATGGGATGCATAACTAGCGCTTGGTGTATTTCGATTCCCGAAGAGGCCGGCAACCGCGCTCTCTGAGGTAAGCAGCGCATAATTATTAAGGTATTTTTACTGGGTGATGCTAAAGCATATGAGTGTAATGCAAAACCTTATTAAGCCTCTAGAATTGGCAAAATAAGTATGTTATTGGCAGTGATACTACTGGCGCAGACTAGGGGAAAAAATGTACCCTGAATCCCATCAGGGGCACTTCTAAAAATTATAAATGGACGGTTTTATGACAGATGTATTGATAATAGGTGCTGGTAGCGCTGGCTTGGCTTTAGCTTACCGTTTGAAACAACTGGGAATTACCCCACGAATTATTGATGAAGCAGCCGAGGTTGCCTCATCCTGGCGCGGCCGCCACGAACAGCTTACTCTGAACACTCACAAAAGCATTTCTGATATCCCCGGTTTAAAACTGCCTGCTGACTTTCCCGTTTACCCTACGCGTGACCAGTACGTGACGTATATGGAGGATTACGTGAAATTTCTGGGTTTGCCCATTGAATTTAACACGGCGGCCAAGTCTATTAAGCGAAGCGAAAATGGCCACTGGTTAGTGGATGTAGGTTCGGAAAATATCGAATGTAAACACGTTGTAGTATGCACGGGCTCAGACCATGTTCCTAATATTCCTGACTGGCCAGGTCGGGATAAATTTAAGGGCGAACTGATTCACGGAGGGGACTTCAGGCACGCTGAAGACTACCGAGGAAAGTCAGTGATTCTGGTAGGCGCGGGTAATTCCGGTGTTGATATCGGAAATCACCTGGCGAAAGAAAACTTAAAACCGTCTTGGTTTTCGGTGCGACATAGCAACTGGATAGCACCTAAGTTTTTATTAGGCCCTATTCAGCCTCTGTTCTCCCGTATGCAATTCCTACCTTTGTCCGTCATTTCTGTGGCCATAAAGGTGATGCAGAAGCTGTTCTATGGTGATCTGGTTGCCCTGGGTGTACCCCTGCCAGAACAAGGTGCCGGCGAGCTATTTGCGAAAAAATTTATGGTGCCATCCCTGGATGATGGTTTTGTTGCAGCGTTGCGGCGCGGCCAATTTGCGGCCATGCCTGAAATTAAAGAGCTCAACGAAGATACGGTGACATTTGTTAATGGAAAAACCGTAAAACCCGATGCCATTATTTGCGCCACAGGCTATGGTTTGGGTATGGACAAATTATTGGGTGATCTGGATATTCTCGACGAAAGAGGTTTTCCAAAATTTTATGCCGATGCATCTTCACCTCAGTATCCCGGCATTTGGTTTTTGGGCGTAAATACCTCGGTCTACGGTAACTTTTATATTCGCAGAAAAGAGTCGGATCAACTTGCGAAAAATATTAAACAGTCACTTTCCTAAAATTTAGGGCTGTCTGTGTTCGCAATCTGAATGTTGCATAGTTCTATTTAGATTGCGAACGCCGACTCTTCTTTCTCCCTTAGTCCAGATCTAAATTTTTTGCGATATTCTGCAGGCACTAGCTTTACTTCTTGTTTAAATACCCGTCGAAAACTTCCAGCATTTTCATAACCAATTTGAAAGGCGATATCTTCAATTGCCTTATTCGTTTCTTCTAGTAATTTTTTTGATTTTTCAATACGCACGAGCTGCAAATATTTGATGGGAGTAGCGCCAACCGCTTGTTTAAAGCGGCGATAAAATGTTCGCTCTGCCAAGCCAGAGTGTCTAATTGCGTCGTTAATCGCACTGGATGAAGCAAAGTGTGTCGCCAACCACTTTTGAGCATCCAGTACTGCATTGTCGCTATGGTGAGAGGGTGGCAAACTCATTGCGTAAGAGGCGGGTGGGTTTTCATGGCGATCAAGCAAAAACATTTTGGCAACATGATTAGCCGCTTCCAAGCCTGAAAAATGTTCAATTAAAAAAAGCACAAGGTCATGCCAAGCGCTTCCGCCTCCGGCTGTAATGATGCCACCATCGTTAACTAAAATTTGAGTGCGCACTAATTGAATATCAGGGTACTGTTTTTTCAGTAGATCTTGGAATGCCCAGTGTGTTGTAGCCTGTTTATTATTGAGAAGCCCCGTGCCAGCCAGAAAAAAAGCACCGGTACAAACACTGGCAATAATTGTCCCTTTTGCAGCCATGGACTGAAACCAATCAATAAGATCTTTCGGTAAGGTTGGGCCAACGCCAAGAACGGCGAAAGAGGGTATAAAAATCAAATCCGCCTCGGTGATATCACGCCAGCTATTTTTAACCGGAAATTCAATACCATTATGGCAGCGAATTTTATTACCATGACTGGTGACTGTTTCCACCTCAAAGCAGGGTTGAGGGGCTTGCGCATTAATAAAGTTCCATGATATGCCAGCAGATGAAAACACATCCATGGGGCCGGTTAGTGTGGAGGGCATGCAATTATCTGGCGCAAAAAGTATGATTTTTTTCATTTTTTAGGTTAATCTGGCAAATTCAGCACTATATTGGCACTTTAAGCCCTTGCGGCCAAGCACAAAAAGCAAAAAAATAGGGCTTGTCGCCATTAGCCATTTATTTTGCGCAATGGATCTCACCAATACAATAATATTAAGAGGATTAATGCATGGCCTTTTCAAAAGGAAATACTGCACCGGACTTTTCTGCAACACTAACAAGCGGTGAGGAGATAAACCTTGCTGATATGATCAAAGACCAGTCGGTATGCCTTATATTTTTAAGGTTTCTGGGCTGCCCGCTTACTCGCTTGCGTATTGCAGAGTTAGAGAAAGAAATCGAAAAATACCAATCGAATGATCTAAGACTTATTGTTGTATTTGAAAGCACCGTCGATCGCACACAAAAATATATGACGCGTAAAGGCGTATCTCTGGATATTTTGGTAGACGAACAACGAAACCTTTACGACCTATTTGATGTGCAGCCTGGTGGCGTTCTAAAAATGCTTAACCCCAATGTGTTAAAGAAAGCCGGCGAGGCCACTATAAAAGGCCATATGCACGGTGCCTTTGAAGGTAAAGAGTTACAGCTTCCTGCCGCATTTATTATCGATAAAGACAAAACGTTTTCCTATGTAAATTATGGCGAGCACCCTGCAGATACTGTTTCCACCGATAGTATTCTGCTTGATGTGAGCGCATAAGAAAAAACGAATAACAAAAAACTATAAGCGCGCTCGTCTTTATAGCAATGGAAAGACATATAAAGAGAGACGCGCACAATAATAAAAAAATGATTTTAGGGAATGAATAATGAGTTTTTACGAAGATAAGATTTTCCCTTATGCGCTTGATATTGCCTTGGCTGGCATTCAGCAAGCACGTGTTGATTTAGTCTCCTCCGCAAAAGGGAGAGTGCTGGAAATTGGCATGGGGAATGGGGCGAATTTACCTCACTATTCAGCCGAGGCTGATGAGGTTGTTGGGATAGAACCTTGCTCTGCGATGGTGGGCATGGCCGAAAACAAACTGGATAAACTAGATAAAAAATCAAAATTAAATATAAAACGAGAGCAATATAACCTGCAGGTGGGCAGTGGTGAAGACCTTCCTTATGAGGATAATAGCTTCGATAGCGCCATTGCATGCCTGGTATTTTGCACCATACCCAATGCTGAAAAAGCCGCAGCAGAAATGTATCGGGTTTTAAAGCCCGGTGGTAGTGTATTATTTTTAGAGCATGTACATGCAAAATCCGGCGTTAAGCGTCGCATGCAAAATTGGATAAATCCAATTTGGAAGCCACTGGCTTGCGGTTGTAATTTAAACAGAGATACCAAAGCGGTTTTTTCTAATGCGGGGTTTGATTACGAAACAATTGAAGAAATAAATCACCATCCAAGAATGTTGCCGCTGTTTTCATCGGTAATGCGGGGAGTAGCAAAAAAAGCTTAGCCAAGCCAAGCTACTCAGGATGCTTGGCACTACATTGAGGGCATTACTCATATTGCCTTCAATGTGCATGCCAAAGTGCCGGATACCCAAGGGCTTTGATTTTATACCTGCCAAGAAATTTCATCCATGGCGGCTTCTACTTTAAAGCACAATTTAGCATCGCCTACTGCATGTTTTGCAACGCGCTCAATTGCCTTGCGCGCATCACTTGACCGCGCCTTGCCGCTGATAGTTAATACATTATTTTCAGCAGAAAGATCTAGCTGGCTAGTGAATAGTTCCCCGCCTTTTGCTAACTCAAGGCTTACCCTTGAAACCAATGACGCATTGTTAATCTCTTGCTGCGTTTCGTCATTATATGCGAAGCGGGGTAATTTTGCAGTTTGAGAAATTAGCTGAGATGCCTCTTTCACATCCAGTTTTTCCAGATTTATGACTAAGTCATAAAGGGACGGGTCACGCCAGTCAACACCATATAAATGACGTACCCACTTGCCGCGCCATTTATCACATTATGAATATATCTTTCAGCTGTTTTAGGCCATAACCGTGATCTGCCATCACCGCCTTACAGCGATATTCCATCGGTGCAACGACATTAACACGCAATAATGTGGAAATATTAGCAAGCAGCAGGTGGCCACCATTTCCATGGTATACACAACTTCCTGCAAGCGCATGTTGGCATAATGCGGCGCGAATATACCAAAGATAAACGTCACGTTCTCTTGAGTCATTATTAAAATGTAAGCTGG
>DFBZ01000168.1 GCA_002366835.1 Gammaproteobacteria bacterium UBA3067 | reverse complement strand
AACAAATAGTTGTGTAAAAATAAGTTAGTGCTTTAGTGACAAGGAAACGCTAATGTGTGGCGCGTATCATGGGCCGCATTGTGAGCGGTATCCGTAGTCAAGAAACCCACCGCGAATAATACGATAACGCCAAAAGCTAAAGCGGCAACATTCTGAGTAAGAGCAGAAATAGCGGGTTTAACTTTATCTTGTTGGTTTACAGTAACATGTGAAGTCATAAGTTATCCTTTAGCACCCACCGTGCATTCTTTACGTCATATTTAACAGGCCGGTCTTCGGGCTCCAAGAGGGTCAAAGGAATTGACCAAGTTTGCGCCTTCCCAACTAATGTTTAGCCAGTGGCACTGCAAACGACTCTATAACCGATGCGGGGGCAGCGATGGGGTTGCGTTCTATTATCCTAGAAACCGCAGTAGGATGATTAAGCACTACCATACTTCCCGATTATCTTTGCTTGTTAGGGCAAAGCACCTGATTCAAATGAATGTTATCAGCAATCCTAATTAATAGGAACTCTGGATAGCTCCTGTGAGAGCGGCTTATCAAGTCTGATCAGTTGATACCAACTGGAATCTACCTTCCCCGAGGACTGGTAAACTTCGATTTTGTAGCCCTTTTTTCCGAGGTCTTGGTTCAAGGTGCTCGCATAGAGCTGTGATCGAAACTCTTTATAACTTAGAGCGTTATCAGAAAGGGTATTAAAAAGCCCCTTTAGTGTGAATCGATACGCGTCATCTATTCGCTGAATCTCTTCGCCACTGGCGCTTATTTCTCGAAGTAATTCGACGTCGGCGTCGACTAATTTATTAAAGAGTTCAGCAACAGCTTTCATAGTGTACCCAGCCATGTTTCATGCTTGAGCGTTCATTACAAACGCTCAAGCTCCTATATCACTGACTCAACAGGCACTCACTCAACGACTGGGATTTTTCCGATTTTGGCCTGCCAAATTTTGGGGGCCGTTTTATGAACTGACTCACCCAAAGAGTCCACCGCGACGGTGACGGGCATATCTTCAACAACAAATTCATGAATCGCTTCCATGCCCATATCTTCAAATGCCACAACGCGTGATTTACGAATCGCTTTGGATACCAAAAATGCTGCGCCGCCCACGGCCATCAGATACACGGCTTTGTGCTTTTTAATGGATTCTATCGCAACATCACCGCGCTCTGCCTTTCCGATCATACCCATCAAGCCGGTTTTCTCCAGCATCATATCGGTAAACTTATCCATCCGCGTTGCGGTAGTGGGGCCTGCGGGGCCAACCACTTCGTCACCGACAGGATCAACAGGGCCAACGTAATAGATAAACTTATTGGTGAAATCCACACCATCGGGCAGCCCTTCTCCACTCGCCATCAAATCGGCAATACGCTTATGCGCTGCATCACGCCCCGTTAACATAGTGCCGTTTAGTAGCAGGGTATCCCCTGGCTGCCATGATTGAACCTCTTCCGGGGTAACCGTATCCAAGTTAACCCGCTTGGCGCCTTCCGCACTGCCCCAGTCAATTTTTGGCCAATCTTCCAGCTTCGGTGCGTGTAATTCAGCTGGCCCGGAGCCATCCAGAACAAAATGGGTATGGCGCGTTGCTGCACAGTTGGGGATCATCGCCACAGGCAAAGAAGCAGCATGAGTTGGGTAATCTTTTATTTTTACATCCACAACCGTAGTAAGACCGCCTAATCCCTGCGCGCCTATTCCTAGAGCATTCACCTTTTCAAAGATTTCTAAGCGTAACTCTTCCACGCGGTTAGAAGGGCCTTTTTTAATCAACGACTGAATATCGATGGGGTCCATCAAGGACTCTTTCGCTAAAACCATGGCCTTTTCAGCGGTTCCACCAACGCCTATTCCGAGAACACCCGGTGGACACCAGCCCGCCCCCATGGTGGGAACGGTTTTCAATACCCATTCCACGATGCTATCACTCGGATTCAACATAACCAGTTTGGATTTGTTCTCAGAGCCCCCGCCTTTTGCTGCGACAGTAATATCGAGCTTATCGCCAGGAACAATCTGGGTATGAATAACGGCCGGCGTATTATCTTTGGTATTTTTACGGGCGCCGGCTGGGTCGCTCAGTATGGAGGCACGAAGTATATTATCGGGATAAGTATAGGCTTTTCGCACCCCTTCGTTGATCATATCTTCCAGTGAAAGCTCTGCATCCCAACTTACTTCCATGCCCACCTTTACAAAGACTGTCACGATACCGGTATCCTGGCAGATTGGCCGATGCCCTTCAGCACACATGCGTGAATTTACCAGAATTTGTGCCAGCGCATCTTTTGCTGCCTGACTTTCTTCCAGCTCATAAGCCTGGTAAACAGCGTCAATAAAATCTTTGGGATGATAGTAGGAAATATACTGCAGGGCATCGGCCACACTTTGAATTACATCATCTTGACGAATTTGGGTCATGGGTCTTGTCTCTAGTAAGGGTGTTTGTAGGTACTGCTCTCTCAGGGAAAAGTCACAAAAGCATTCACCGAGATTATAAACCGAAGAAGCTCTGAAACAATGCCCATTGCCACCAAGTTATTATGCAGCAACGATTTTACTAGGTAAGGCTCAGCACCTTAAACAAAAAACGGAAGCCGAGGCTTCCGTTTTTTGTTTATCAGAATATCAGCAGATCAGGAAAGAAGCGCTTTTTTATCTTCTTCATTAAGAGGCTGGTGACGCACATCTTCGCCTGTCACTGCATAAACCGTATATTCACAAATATTTTTAGCGTGATCTCCGATGCGCTCTAGTGCGCGAGCAGCCCAAAGCGTATTCAACACGCGCGAGACATTGCTAGGGTTTTCCATAATAAGCGTAATCAACTGTCGCGTAACAGACTCATACTCTTTGTCCACTTTTTCGTCTTCTGAAGCCACCTCCAAGGCGGAACGAATATCCATACGCGCCATAGAATCCAGCGCATCGTGCAGCTCTTTACGAACGTGCTCACCCAAGTGATTTAACTCCTGACAGTCACTGCGCGGACGATCCATTTCTGAAAGTTCCAAGGCCATTAGCGCAATTTTTGCCGCTTCATCGCCAATCCGTTCAAGGTCGATGATGGCTTTATGCAAACTCATAATCAAACGCAGGTCACCGGCAGTGGGCTGTCGTCGAGCAATGATTTCCACGCAATTGCCGTCAATACTCTTCTCCATCAGATTGACCTGCGCATCAGCTTGTATCACCCGGTGGGCCATGGATACGTTTCCACTCATCAAGGCTTCGCAAGCGTCTCTCACTTGCGCCTCAACCATGCCTCCCATGGTGAGCACCTGATTGCGAACATCATCCATTTCTTCATTAAATTGCTCAGAAATATGCTTTTGCACCATAGCTTTAACCGTAACGTCCAGTGATATAGTCTTCGGTTTGCTGCTCACCAGGGTTGGTAAACAACGTAGATGTGTCATTAAACTCAATGAGCTTTCCAAGATACATAAATGCAGTATAGTCTGAAACCCGAGCGGCCTGCTGCATATTATGTGTCACGATTATAATAGTGAATCGCGATTTCAATTCGTTGATCAACTCCTCAATCTTTAAAGTTGAAATAGGATCAAGGGCGGATGCTGGCTCATCAAGCAACAGAACCTGTGGCTCAATCGCAATGGTGCGCGCAATAACAAGACGCTGCTGCTGACCACCAGACATGCCTAATGCGCTTTCTTTCAGCCTGTCTTTTACTTCGTCCCATAAGGCCGCACCCTTCAGGGCCCATTCTACTTTGTCATCCAGTACTGAACGCTGATTTACACCCTGAAGACGTAAACCGTAAGCGACATTCTCGTATATAGACTTGGGGAAAGGGTTCGGGCGCTGAAATACCATACCTACTTGTCGACGCAAATTGGACACATCAACCTTGGGATGGTGGATATCCTTACCACCTAGCAAAATCTCGCCTTCAATACGAACATCATCCACGAGGTCATTCATTCGATTAAAACACCGCAGCAAGGTTGACTTACCGCAACCACTGGGGCCGATAAACGCCGTAACACGGTGCTCAGGGATTTTAATATCAACACTTTGCAGGGCCTGCTTTTGGCCATAAAAAAGCTTTAGGTTCTTCGTCTCAAAGGTCGAGACTTCTTTGCTGATATCCAAATGACCATTATCGTTATCCACTGGGGAGACGGATACACTGATTGGTCTCTGTGCTGTTGTCATTCAAACTACCTCTGTCATCTTTATCCGGCAACCGTTACCCGGTCACACCGCGATATTTTTCACGCAAACGGTTACGAAGCAAAATGGCACTCAAGTTAAGAATTACAATAATAAGTACCAGAAGAAATGCGGTGGCATAAACAAGCGGCTGTGCAGCCTCAACGTTTGGGCTTTGGAAGCCAACGTCGTAGATATGAAACCCGAGGTGCATAAACTTTCTTTCGATATGCAAATACGGGAAGTTTCCATCCAGGGGCAACTCTGGCGCCAACTTCACCACCCCGACCAACATCAATGGGGCAACCTCACCCGCCGCCCGTGCAACAGCTAAGATAAGCCCGGTCATAATAGAAGGGGATGCCATCGGGAGTACTACTTTCCACAAAGTTTCAGCTTTTGTTGCACCAAGGGCCAGACTCCCCTCGCGAAGGTTCCGGGGTATTCGTGTCAAACCTTCTTCGGTCGAGACAATCACCACGGGCAGGGTGAGCAAGGCCAGTGTCAACGATGCCCACATTAAACCGGACGTGCCCAAATAAGGGGCCGGAGCATATTCAGGGTAAAACAAACTATCCAGCGTGCCCCCTAAAAAATAGACAAAAAAGCCTAAACCGAAAACACCATAGACGATGGATGGAACACCGGCGAGATTATTCACCGCAATACGGACAACTTTGGTGACAATACCTTGAGAAGCGTATTCTCGCAGGTATACCGCTGCAACAACGCCAAAGGGGGTAACGATAATAGACATAATCAAGACCATAACCACGGTACCGAAGATGGCTGGAAACACTCCCCCTTCCGTATTTGCTTCGCGCGGGTCATCTTTCAGAAAACCAACAAATGTCGAAATATAGTTGGTTATTTTTTGTGCGTAACCCATGCTATTCGGGCGCAAACCTTCGATAACATGGGCGAACGATATACTCACTTCTTGACCGTTCATAACTTGAAAAACGGCGCTATCCCGTTCAATCTCCTGATTCAAGGCCCTCAAGTCAGCCATATATACATCAAATTCTTCACCTAATCGCCGCTCTTCCAATTGGATTTTTTCCAGGGCAGTGGGCGTATCTGCCTTATCAATCTCAAGTTTTTTGCGCTTTAGGCGAAGCTTTTCCAGCTGATAGTTGATCGCCCCCATTTCAACCCGTTCAAGTTGGCGCACTTTCTTCCGCAAACTTGCCACTCGCTCGACACGTTGACTAAATTCGCTCCAGGCATTTTCACCTTTGGCGACAAGCTTACCTTTTTCAGAAACAGAAATAAGGTAACCGTAGAACGCCCCCCATTCACTGCGCTCTAACACAACAAGCTCCTTCGGCTTGGACACCGATACAACATTTGCTTGCTCAATCCAGCGAAAATCTGCCGAAATCTCACGGTTTCCCGTTTTCAGTAACCAGCGCTCACCGTTATTAATCTCTGAGGCCTCTGCACCTAGGCTTTTTAAATCCACCTGTTCTTTGCGGATCAACTCGCCAATGATCTTCTGGGAACCACCTTCGCCCTGATAAACCACCTCTACAATATCGGCGGCCCAGAAATGCCCTAAACCACGTACAAGGATCAGCGACAGCAAGGCAATAACCGTTACCATGCTGATCGCTACTGCACCGGCATTTAACCAGATCCAGGGGGAGCCGCTTTTCCACCACTTAGAAAGATTTTTCATAAACAACTCGACCCTACAAATTACTATAACGCGCACGCAAACGCTGGCGAACAGTTTCTGCGGCGGTATTAAAAACAAACGTGGCAGCAAAGAGCACCAAGGCTGCTAGAAACAAAATACGATAATGACTGCTATCCACTTCAGACTCAGGCAGCTCTACGGCAATATTTGCAGACAGCGTTCTCATACCCTGAAAAACACTAAAATCCATGACAGGTGTATTGCCAGTGGCCATTAACACAATCATGGTTTCACCAATAGCGCGGCCCAAGCCAATCATTACGGCCGAAAAAATACCCGGGCTTGCTGTCAAAATCACCACTTTGGTCAGAGTTTGCCAAGGCGTTGCCCCCAGAGCTAGAGAACCTTCGGTGAGATGGTGCGGCACACTGTAAACAGCGTCTTCCGTAATTGAAAAAATGGTAGGAATAACTGCCAAGCCCATAGCAATGCCCACCACCAGAGAGTTACGTTGATCATAGGAAATGCCCATATTTTCCTGTAACCAAAGCTGGATATTGCCGCTAAACAAAACACTCTCTAGCAACGGCCCTACCTCAAAAGACAGCAGTACCGCTACAACCGTAACAGGCATCAACATTGCTGCTTCCCATCCAGTGGGAACAAGATTCCGAATAGAAGGTGGCATAAATTGCCAAGCCAATGCTGTAATAAGAAAAGAGAGAGGAATAACAATAATTAGACTAAACACCGCCACCAAATGATTTTCTAGCGTGGGGGCTAACCATAGACCCGCCAAAAAACCCAGAATGACTGTCGGCAGGGCCTCCATGATTTCGATACCCGGCTTCACCCAGTTTCTCATCATCGGCGTCATAAAATAAGCGGTATAGATCGCACCCATGATGGCAATCGGCATGGCAACCAGCATGGCATAAAACGCCGCCTTCATTGTTCCGAAGGTTAGAGGAACCAGGCTAAACTTAGGTTCAAAGTCATCATCCGCCGAGGAGGATTGCCACACATACTCTTCCGAGTGGTAACCTTCATACCACACCTTCTGCCATAAACCATGCCAGGTCACCTCAGGGTGTTCGTTATCAATGTCAAAAAGTCGATACTCGCCTGGATTGACCTCGGCCAAAAAAGCATCAGAACGGGAAGACAAGGCAATATTGTCAGCTCTATCAAAAAGGGGGCCGGTTGTAATCAGCTCTTTCTGGCCAGTTGTATGGAGAATCGTCAGCTCTTGCTTGGCGCTAAAAACCAGCAAACCTTTACGGCGCGCTTCGGTAATCAGCGCACTGGAATCACCGGGCAAGTCAAAACTTCTTGGGCTAACCATGCGGTAGTCGCCTTGCTCTTTTCTTTGTAAGGTCCATTGCGTCAACACGTGATCGGAAGTCGCCAGTATCAAAGAGCTACCGCCCACAAGAAATTCAGCGTTTTGAACCGTAACTGGCTCCACGAGAAGGGACTGATTAACGAGCACTTCCGGGTCGTCCTTATCCTTTATGTCTAAAACAAGCAGCTCTCCCTGCTTGCTCAGAGCGAGAACCAGCTCAGCAGTATCGTTAACAAGGAGATAATCTACTGGGAATGACACTTCCAAGTTATAGTCAGAATCAACCTCACCTATCTCATCCCCCTCTTCCGCAGGGTAGTATTCAAGCTGAAGTTCATTTGCAATATTAAGATAAACAAAAGCAAGGCCTTCTTCATCCCGCTCAACATTCAAAAACTGTGGATCACCAAGTGCTCCTATTTCGATGGACTCTTCGCCATAAGGGAACCCCACTCTCGGGATTAACTCGCGCTCACCTGACTCAAAACTTACCAGGTAGCTCACTTCCACCAGGATTAAATGGTTTGTTTCATCAAGTAAAGCAAAAATATGCCCCTCCTTATCGACAGGCACAACCCGCTTTAGCCTCCCATCAAAGGGTAGCTCGAAGCTTTTTATCAAACTTCCATCATGAGAATAAAAAAACTGAAGGGGTTCTTGCTGGGAAAAGCGGAAGCCAATTTCACCATTTTCTGAAATCCCCAGATATTTGGTTTGGCTTTGCGCAAGGCTGCTCTGTGAGAATTCAGCGACGCGATCGACAGAGGCAGGAACAAAAATTGGCAGAACAACGGAAAGTAAAAAAGCGAAAATCAGGACAATCGCTAGAATAACGCTCAAGCCACCGAGCTCAACACCCCAGCGGGCCAAGCGGTCAACTACTGCCCTCTGGCGCTGGCGTGGGGTCGTTTGATACAGGTTAAAGTCAGACATATGGGAAGTCTACGTAGTAAGTGTGACCGTAATTTTAAAAAGACCGGCTCAACGCTTCTTCACGCAACTGGTCTCTTTTCAAGTGCTTAGCATCGTGCCAAGCAATCCTAATCCCTGAGGTTTGTCTTCCTTAAACAAATCAACAAAGGCCGATGTCTTTTGTATCGACCCACCGCAACCTAAACACGGGCGCGCAATTATAAACCTAAAAAAGGGGGACTTCCCCCCTTTTTTGCACCAAACCCGAGTTTCGCGCCTGTCTTATTTGAGCTTTTTCAGCTCTTTTTCAGCCACACTGGCTGGCAGCGGAATATAGCCATCCTTAACAAC
>DFBZ01000115.1:3204-5754 GCA_002366835.1 Gammaproteobacteria bacterium UBA3067 | reverse complement strand
CTGGCGGGAGATTTACTTAAACACTCCTACAGCGATCCCATTTGGCGTAAGCGCCGTGGGGAGGTGGTAGCCAAGCAAAAAACCAGTTTATACGGATTAATACTTCAAGCTGAACGTTTCGTTAGCTATAGCCATATAGACCCGATTGCAAGCCGAGAGATTTTTATCAGCGAGGCCCTAGTCAAAGCGGAAGTACACACTAAGGGGCACTTTCTTGAAGCCAATACTCAATTAGTGCACGCACTGGAACAACTGGAAAACAAGGTGCGAAAAAGAGATATATTGGTAGATGAAGAGGCACTGTACGATTTTTATAACGAACGTATTCCTCAGGATGTTTGCAATCAGGCCAGCTTCGAAAAGTGGAGAAAAATAGCGGAAAAAAAATCACCACAACTACTGTTTCTCACGGAAGAAGACCTGTTAAAACGTAATGCGAACGAGGTGACTGAAGCACAGTTTCCTAATAGCCTCGACTGGCAGGGTGTGAGTTTCCCTTTGCGCTACAGTTTTTCACCCGGGCAACTTGGGGATGGTGTTACGGTATGTGTACCACAGGCCCTGTTAGGGAAATTGCCCTTAAAACGACTGGAGTGGCTGGTGCCAGGGATGTTAAGGGAAAAATGTATTGCGCTGTTAAAAGGGCTTCCTAAAAAATGGCGACGTAATTTTGTACCGATTCCCGATTATGTGGATGTTTGTCTGCAATCTGTTGTCCCTGGAGACTACTCCCTCACACAAAAACTAACGGAGGCATTGAGAAAGAAAAAGGGTATCAGCATTCCCGAAGAAGAGTGGGAAAATGTGGAATTAGAAAATCAGTATTTATTTAATATTGAAGTTCTTAGCAGTCAGGGAGACGTATTGGCACAGGGGCGAGATTTACTAGCCTTGCGTGACCAGCTTGTCACAAGCGCGCCCTTGGATGCTGATTTACCCGCAACACATGCGATTGAAAAACAGGGTTCTATCGAGTGGGATTTTGGCACATTAAGTGAGTTTGTCGAATCTGTGCATGGCGGTATTAAAGTGCGCCGTTATCCTGCATTGCTTGATAAAAAAACCAGCATTGATGTAGAGCTGTGTGACAGTCAGCAAGAAGCGCATCGTTTGTCTGTGAAAGGTATTATGCGTCTATTGGTTTTACGCCAAGCACAGGGTGTTCGACAATTACGAAAAGATTTGGCGAAAAATAAATCGTTAGTGATGAGTTATCGAGGTCTTGGTAAGGAGAAGGATTTAGCCGATGCTTTGATTGAAGCGGCGGTGATACGCGCATTTAAACTAGAAACCGCTGTTGTTTTTACACGGAATGACTTTGATACTGTATATGCTGCAGGTTGCGATGCCTTGTTTTCTGAAACCAATGACCTAGCACAACAGGCGGAGCGTATATTTTCTCTTTATCAACAAATTGAAAAAAAATTAAGAGGCAGCATTCCTCTCGCTTGGGCTGATTCATTGTCCGATATAAAACAGCAACTTTCTGGCCTTATATTTGAAGGGTTTTTAGCTGAAGTGCCTGACGTGCATCTTAAGGACTATCCCCGTTATCTCCAGGCGATATTAAAGCGTATTGAGAAATTACAGGGAAACCTACAACGTGATCGTGTTGCGACACAGGAGTTCAAAACTGTTGGGGAACAATATGCTAAACGTGCCGACAAACATCAACGAGAAGGCATTATTGACCCCGCTTTAGTTGAGTATCGTTGGGCGCTGGAGGAGTACCGCGTATCGCTCTTTGCCCAGGAATTAAAAACCAAAATTCCGGTTTCTCCAAAACGTTTGCGCGCGTTATGGGAGCAGGTTTCAGTATAAGATGATGCAAGCAATTCAGCTGAGTGTTAATGGCAGAGTGCAGGGCGTTGGTTTTCGCCCATTTGTAACTGTCTTGGCTACAAAGCTTGGACTCAAGGGCAGCGTAGAAAATGGCCCGTCAGGCGTAACGATCTATCTCTATGGAGAAGCGCAGCAGATAAAGAAATTTAGAGATATGTTGTTGGCTTCAGCTCCAGAGAGCAGCTCTATTGAATCTGTCATTTCACAACCTTTAGAAAATAGCACCATTCCAGAAACCTTTTCCATTAAAGCCAGTAGTCATGGTGGTATGTATACGACCGTGCCGCCAGATACGGCTATTTGTTCAAGCTGCATCGCTGAGATGGAGGATAAAACAAACCGAAGATTTGGCTTCCCTTTTACGCACTGTAGCCATTGTGGCCCACGATTTTCCATTATCCATGCTATGCCCTTTGATAGGGAAAATACCAGCATGGCGAATTTTGCAATGTGTGAAGAGTGTCGAGCCGAATATGAAAACCCCAATAGTCGGCGTTTTCATAACCAAGCTAACTGTTGCCCACAGTGTGGGCCGCGCATTTGCTTGGAAGATTCTGACGGACGAACCATAGGCTTAGAACATCCTGAGGCTATTCTCGATAGAGCGGCCGCGATTATCCAGTCTGGCGGCATATTGGCTTTGAAGGGAGTTGGCGGCTTTAATCTGCTTTGTGATGCAACGAATCACAAAGCAGTGGATCGTTTACG
>DFBZ01000115.1:1472-3110 GCA_002366835.1 Gammaproteobacteria bacterium UBA3067 | reverse complement strand
AATAAAGATTCTTTGCCAGAAAATATTGCGCCGAAATTAAATCGACTGGGTTTTATTCTACCCTACACCGCTCTGCATATTCTTTTGATGAGGCGCTTAAACATGCCCGTGGTATTTACCTCAGGCAATCGTAGCGGAGCTCCACAATGTACCAGCAATGAATCTGCCAGGGGTGAGTTGAACTCTATTGCTGATTTCTTTCTGATGCATGATCGGGATGTCGTACACCGTGTTGATGATTCTGTTGTCCAAGTGCTTAATGGTCAGGTTCAAACCATTCGACTTGGGCGGGGGCTGTTACCGATGCATCTTCCTTATCCAACGGGTTTTTCTTGCTCTGAAAATATTATTGGCATGGGTGCGCAGGCAAAAAACACCATTAGCTTTGCTGATAAGGCGAAGCTTATTTTATCGCCTCCACTGGATAATTTAAGTGATGCAAGTGGCCTTCGGGCATATGACGAGCGACATGAAAAACTGACATCCCTTTACTGTTTCACCCCCAGCAAGGTTGCTGTCGATAAACATCCGCAATATCCGTCAACAATTTATGGCAATAAACTTGCTGAACAGCTTGATAAGCCTCTTTGTAGCGTGCAGCACCACCATGCCCATTTAGCAGCCTGTCTATTTGAGAACGAGCACCATGCAGATGAATCGTTAGTGCTAGGTGTTTGTTTTGATGGTACAGGTTTGGGCGACAACGGTGAAATTTGGGGTGCGGAGTTTTTCTTATTTAATTACCAATATTGCCGCCGTTTTGCTAGCTTCGAATCTATTCCACTTTTGGGGGCTAATCTTGCCATCACGGAACCGTGGCGAAGTGCTTACGCGCATTTGTTTAGTCTGGGTGATTTCAAGTTACTATCGAGTCGTTATCAACACTTAGATTTGTTTGGCTATTTTAGAACAAAACCCGAGCAAGTCTTAGAGCAGATGATGGAAAAAAAAATAAACTCACCAAGCGCTTCTTCTGCCGGTCGGCTGTTTGATGCAGTCGCTGCAATCCTAAATATCTGCCGTGAAAAAATTAGTTATGAAGGGCAGGCAGCGATGGAGCTTCAAGCACTTGCCGAGTCAGCTGTCACTGAACAGTTGCCGCCCGCTTACCCCTTTGAGATTAAGCAGAGAAAAACCCTTCAGGAGGTTGTCTGGGTGGGAATGTGGCGAGCTTTGTTGGCTGATATTGATAGGGGAGTTGATATAGCCCTTATTGCATTGCGCTTTCATGTTACGGTTGTTGCGGTAATTGCGGCAGTTATTGATAATCAGCTTGGGGAAAAAAAGAAGATCAAAGTGGCTTTAAGCGGAGGGGTATTTCAAAACCGACTGCTGCTTTCTATGTTAAAGTCAGAGCTCCAAACACGGGGTTTAAGTGTTTATCTGCCTTTAAAAATACCCTGTCACGATAGCAGTATTTCTGTGGGGCAAGCAGCTGTGGCGATTGCTTCTAAGCGCTCTTAAATTGGCTAAAATCATTCTCGCCTGCGACAACCACTTTATTGCGTCCGCAGCGTTTGGCTTCATAAAGCGCTATATCCGCTTTTTTAAGCAAGTCCTCTATTCCGTGGATATCGACATCAGGATAACAGGACACACCAATACTGGCGGTAATATTCAAGGTATGCCCATCCACCT
>DFBZ01000115.1:0-1451 GCA_002366835.1 Gammaproteobacteria bacterium UBA3067 | reverse complement strand
AGGGTGGTTGTAGGCATAAAAATCGCAAACTCCTCTCCACCAAGGCGGCTCACTTCATCATATTCCCGTGCATTTTGTTTTAATATCTCAGCAACGGCAATGAGCACTTTGTCTCCCGCGTGGTGCCCGTAGGTATCGTTGATTTTTTTGAAGTGATCTAAATCCAGTAATATACACGCCAAAGCATCGGTACGGCGGTTAACCTGGTTAAAGACTAAGGCACTGCGCTGTAGAAAATGGGCGCGATTGGAAAGTAGTGTGAGGCTGTCGGTATTTGAAAGCCTTTTGAATTCTTTTTCTCTCACTTGCCAGCTGGCGGTGGTTTGGCAGGCAATATAGGCGAGAAGAAAGGTTCCAAAACCCATGGCAAGTCGTGCGTAAAGCCAGGGCGCCCAAAGCTCACCATTCACGTAGGGGATGTTTGTAAATAACTGCCCTGAAGGAAATATGTCGCGTAAATCGACAATGCTCAACATAGTGAAATAAACGAGAGCGGTTCCGAAAGCGGCCATAATAGAATGGAATCTCTGAAGAGGCAGGCTTAGTGTAAACCCCATCACTAACATCAATACGCCGTCCGCAAAATGGCTACCGGCCAGGAAGGTGGTGCTAAGCATGGAGAAAATCCACGAAAGTGAGACGACGTACCAAAGTAATTCAGATCGATCAGTTGACTTGCGTAAGCGCTTGCCGTGAATCACCACAAAACTAAGCGCAGCAATATGGCTTAGGCATATGCTTAAAAATAGCATTGCATAGTGAGGGTTGAGGATGTTCGGAGTTTGATTAGACAGCTGTTGGATAAAACCAAAGCCAATGGCAAGCACATAGATGCCTGGTGCAAGCATGCTGGCATACGCAAGAAATAGCGTTTTATCTATAGGGGGTCTATCTATTAGCCCACGGGGGTTGAATAAATCTCGATAAAACAGGTTCTTTTTTTGTATATTATCGCTGTTCATGTTTTTTCATAGCCTTCCTTTAGCCATAGCGAATGATTAGAACGTGAAGTAGTCTATGCAGGTCATAGGGTTTAGAACGTATCACCTTGAATAAGAAATCACCATGTAAAAACAGTGATATTGAGAGATTCTAGACAATAATTTGTGTTTAATATTTTATAACGTGTTCGCTGACGCTTGAAAAAATATCCGCCTTCTTAGACGGTGGTTTTGATCGGCCCCTTGAAGGGAGGGGCTGGCAGCCCTCTTAGAAGGCTGCCAATGTTATCCCATTATTTCTAAAGGGCATCTCTAAAAATTGCCCTTTACCCGATAGCGGCGTCAGCTCTGTATTTAACTCCTCATGTAGCCCTTGTACACTCAGGGTTTCCGTGCGGTGCTTCCTTGCTCTTGAATGAAAATGTTATTTTTTAGAGATGCCCTTAAATCTACTCATGGTATTCTTCTTGTTGATGTTATGGGGATAACACAACAGGAAATATCATGAGT
>DFBZ01000048.1:516-3642 GCA_002366835.1 Gammaproteobacteria bacterium UBA3067 | reverse complement strand
GACAGTACAGCCTGCAGAAGATCCCGCTCGGCCAGCCGCTCAAGAGGTTTTGAAAAGCTTTAATGGGAGAATTATCCGCGATAAGAGCCAGGGCGCTTTTTATTCAGCCGAAATGGAAGTCGACTTTGGTGATTGTTTCCGCCGTATTGGTATTATTGCGCAGGATCGTACTTCCAATAATGGTTCGTGGATGCCCGAGCATCACCATTTGGCGTGTGAGGCTGCGCACGAGTTTGCCGAAATGGCGCTTCCTATTGTTTGCCTTATGGATACTCCGGGTGCCGATGCAGGGGAAGTGGCAAACGCCAACAATCAAGCGCACTCAATTTCCCGTTTAATTGCTGTTTTAGCGAACGTGAATGTACCTACTGTTGGTGTCATTATCGGTATCGGATATTCCGGTGGTGCAATCCCAATGGCGAACAGCAACATATTGTTGTCGGTGCGCGATGGCATTTTTAACACTATCCAGCCTAAAGGTTTGGCGAGCATTGCCAGAAAGTACAATCTTTCATGGCAGGAGTGTGCGAAGGCCGTAGGGGTTTCTCCCGTTGAGCTTTATCGACAGGGCTGTATCGATGGCGTTATTGATTTCGCTCCCAGTGATCGTGGAGATAAACAGCAGAATTTACTGCGTGCAGTGGTTTCGAGTATCACCTCCATCGAGCAGAGTGTTGGTAAATTTGTTGAAAGTAATCCGAGCTTACTTACACACTATGAAGCCAGCGTTAAGCGTTTTTTAAATCCTTCCGAGAGGCTGGCTTCGATTCAGGATGCCACCAATATGATGGCGCCTGCTTCCGCTACCAGTTATGCCAATTTGTTTGGGATAACGTTCCGTTATATGCGTTATTTGACCGCCCGAAAGCGGCTTAAATTCATGACGAAGGGTAATTATGGCCGACTGGCAGGGGAAGAAGTTCCTGGGGGTGACCTAGCAGGTCGCATCGATCTTGAAAAAGAGTATGTGTTCGGCGAATGGCTACAAAATCCAGATCGTGTGGTTTATGAAGATCAGCTCTTAAAACCCTGGAAGAATTTCCTCTCGAAAAGAGACGAGCTGGCCTCGGAGCGTGGCACCATTGCCAAGTTTGTTTTTGGTGAGCCGCAGGAGAACTTTGAGAAAGCGAAAGCAGAGCTATGCTTTACCATCAGCTTTTTTCTCTATAACCGTTGGAAGGTGGGTGCTCAGAATAATTTTTCATCCCTGATACAGTACTTGCAAGATGAGAAAACGACCCCTTCGCGAACAGATATTCCTGACCTAAAACAAATCACTTTGCTGGATGTCATTCTTAATGAAGAAGTTCGGCATGATTGCCTGGTTGCCTTCCAGAATATCCTGATTTTTGATTTTGTTTATGATCATGTCACGAATAACCTGGCTTCGATTGCCGAGGAAGCAAACAGCACCAAGAACCTGTCAAAAGAAGCCGTTAAAAATTTGCAAGTTGATGCGCTCCAGGCCGCCCTAGAGACGTTTAATCGCTTAGGCTTGGAGAAAAAAGGTGAGCAGGCCCTCAGTGCAGAAGGTCTGAAAACTCAGTTTGAAGATTGGCTGCAGTTTTTTATTGCCCACTCAGCAAGAGGGGAGCTACTTGCCAGTGTAGAAGAGTGGAAGACCATCGGTCACCCGCAAACCTCTGATGTATTGTTCGTAATTATCACTTTCTTCTTCGAAAAACTGTTGCCTGAATATTATAAATCGGAACAAGGTGACGCGAAGTACCGGGGCGTTATAAACCCAGTTAGAATTGGTAGAAGGAAGGATTTCTGGAACCGTCTTACCATCGCTTACCACGACTTATTGATTCAAGATTTATTGCGCAGGGAAAAGAAAAAAGCCAACAAGGGCACTGGGCGTTTTCTTGATCGTTTCGTAGAAGGTTTTGTGGAAACAAATGCAGACCTTATATCTGCAAACCCGGTTAACTTTCCCGGCTTCCGAATTTCCATTGAGCAGGCTATGGAAAAGGGCGTTACCCCTTGTGGTGTTGTAACGGGCATCGGTAATTTTAAAATTGGGAAGGGTAAACAGCGTGTTGGTTTGGTTATTTCAAACGTGGCTTTTCAAGCAGGCGCATTTGATATGGCTGCAGCAGCAAAGTTTTGTAGTCTATTAGTAACCTGTGCAGAGCAACAGCTTCCTGTGGTGTGCTTTATTTCCTCTGGAGGTATGCAAACTAAAGAGGGTGCAGCCGCTCTTTTTTCCATGGCGGTGGTAAATGATCGTATTACGCGTTTTGTGCGTGATAATGATTTGCCAATCATTGCTTTTGGTTTTGGTGACTGTACGGGGGGGGCGCAAGCGAGTTTTGTGACGCATCCTTTGGTTCAAACCCATTATTTTTCCGGTGCGAATATGCCTTTTGCCGGGCAGATGGTTGTTCCTGCGTACTTGCCAGCGACATCTACTTTGGCTAACTATCTTTACTTGGTTCCTGGTGCGATGCAGGGTTTGGTCAAACATCCCTTTGCTGAAACCCTCGACGATGAGCTGCGCAGTATTGATCGAAGCATCCCCATTCCTGTTTCCACTGTTGAAAGCGTGGTTTCCCGTGCTCTCGAAGGTTACGTGTCCCAAGACGCGAAGACGGAAGTGGCTCTTGAAAAGGTCGATGCCAGGGCACTTATGCAGCCTATCAAGAGAACTTTGATTCATGCGCGTGGCTGTACGGCTGTGAAATTAATTCGCATTGCTCAGAGACGAGGTATTGAAGTCATTCTTGTGGCATCTGACCCAGATATGGATTCTGTACCTGTTGCGATGCTGGGTGAAAATGATCGAGTTGTTTGTATCGGTGGAAACACTTCGGATGAAAGCTACCTTAACGCAAACTCGGTAATTCGCGTTGCTGAATACGAGGGCGTTGATTCTTTGCACCCAGGTATTGGCTTTTTGGCGGAAAACTCACAGTTCGCTAACTTGTGTATCAATCATGGCGTGAACTTTATTGGCCCCAGTGTTTACAGCATGGAAACCATGGGTAATAAGTCCAATGCAATCAATACAGCCTTAAAGCTGAATGTACCGGTTGTACCGGGTAGCCACGGTATTTTAAGTACGGCTGATCGTGCCGCAAAAGTTGCGAATGATATCGGTTATCCAGTGCTGATCAAGGCTGT
>DFBZ01000048.1:0-386 GCA_002366835.1 Gammaproteobacteria bacterium UBA3067 | reverse complement strand
TCTACCATGCTGCCAGAAAACCTGAAAAAGAATGTTCAGGATTTCGCCGGTGCAATCGCTCAGGAAGTGGACTACGTGGGTGCTGGTACTGTTGAGTTTATTTATGACCTTGACGCAAACTCCGTGTATTTTATGGAAATGAATACGCGCCTGCAGGTAGAGCATCCAGTGACGGAATGGGTCACAGGGGTGGATATCGTTGGCAAGCAGTTTGCCATTGCATCAGGCGAATCTATTGCTGATATCGAAATAGAAGAAAAAGGTTATGCCATTGAGGTACGGGTTACTGCAGAAAAGGCCGCTCAGGATTCTGAGGGTGTTGTTCAACTGTTGCCCGATCCCGGTTATGTGAGTGAATGCATTTTCCCAGAGCAGGAAAATATAGA
>DFBZ01000065.1 GCA_002366835.1 Gammaproteobacteria bacterium UBA3067 | reverse complement strand
AAGTGTTTCTAACGCGGGCTGCATTGCAATACAGCTTTCTGGACGTGCTTTCTCGCAGGCTTTACGACCGGTACAAGCGTCACTCATAACAACATGAATTTGTTTGTTGGCCCCCACAATGGCATCCGTAGGGCAGACTTTGAAACAGCGAGTGCAACCGGTACATTGACCTGCATCAATTTGCGCGTAGAGAACTTCATCGCTCATGGCGTCAAGGTCTATGCTGACGTTTAATTTTTCCGATAAGGTTTCTGCTAGCTGTTTTCCACCAGGGGGGCAACAGGTGACGGATGCAGACCCAGAGACAATGGCTTCCGCCGCAGGCGTGCAACCCGCAAAGCCACATTGGCCACATTGCGTGCCCGGCATAAGCTGCACAACCTCGTCAACCAGTGGGTCACCTTCAACATGAAATAATTTAGCCGCATAACCTAAGGCGGCCCCAAGAATTAATCCCATCGTTGTCAAAATAAGTATTGCTGAAATCATTTTCGTAGTCTCCGTTTCTTATTTTAAACAAGGCCAGTAAAGCCCATAAACGTCATAGAAAGTAAACCGGCCGTGATAAGCGCAATCGGTGCCCCAGAAAAAAGTTCAGGAACATTCGCCAAGGATAGGCGCTGCCTTAGCCCAGCGAATATAATCATTACAACCGAAAAACCCAGCGCCGCACCAAAGCCATAAACGAAACTGTCAAAAAGACCAAACTTCTCGCGAATAGTTAAAAGCGCAACACCTAAAACAGCGCAGTTAGTGGTAATTAAGGGGAGAAAAATACCTAAATTTTGATATAAATTTTGGCTTGTTTTACGGATGTAAAGTTCGGTAAATTGAACCACCGCAGCAACTACTAAAATGAAGCTCAGTGTTCGGAAAACCTGTAGTTCGAAGGGTATCAATACAAAATGTTCTATTAACCAGCCGCTCACTGCCGACAATGTTAGGACAAAGGTAGTAGCAAGCCCCATTCCGGTTGCCGTTGAGATATTGTTCGATACTCCCATAAAGGGACACAGTCCTAAAAACTGGACGAGTACAACATTGTTGACCAGTACCGTGCCGATGATGATATAAAAAATTTCCATAGACGCCCCCTTTCTCTCTCCTAGCTAACAGCATTAAATATGCCACTGATAAGTGCTAAGCCATTTCTTTCTGAAACTCGTGCCCGCAGGGGGCTTCCAATTGCTTCGGGTCTATACAGACGCATGATAGATGCATGTGAGTGTCGGGTTCGTAACAACTTGCTTTGCCCTATAAAGTGGCGTTGTAGGGTTTGTTACAAAGGAAAAAGATTGATAAATACCTCCAGCGCCCAGGCTTTAGGGTTTATAGAGTGGAGGCATATTAATTGCTTAAAAGAATAGGTAGTTTTTGAATGGTTGGTCTGAATGGTTAGTCGCCCGGGGGAATATTTGTGAGTGAACGTACAGGATCACAGCCCATTAAATTGGGTTCAAAATCGCAAAAAAAGGCAAACAAATCTGCGGCATTAACGCCCACGCATACAGGGAAGGCTGAGGTAGAGGGTTTGCTCAGCGATGAAATCTTTTTTAATGCTGTAGAAAACTGCCCAGTGGCAATTTCAATAACTGATTTACGAGCCAATATTCTTTATACCAATAGGGCATTTACACATGTGACGGCTTACGAAAAAGAAGATGTGATTGGCCAGAACGAAGCAATACTGTCCGATCAGACTACGCCAGCTCTGGTTTACGAAACCCTTTGGGGACGGCTTTCACAGAAAGAACCCTGGGTGGGCATGTTGGTTAATCGTCGAAAGGACAGCTCATCCTATTTGGCAGAATTAACCGTCGCACCGGTGCTTGATGGTAATGGAGAAATTACCAACTATCTGGGTATGCATCGAGATGTGACCGAGGTGCATCGCCTCCAAAACCAGGTTAGCAATCAGAAATCGATGATTGAAGCGGTGGTTGATGCAAGCCCCTCTGCCACGGTTTTGGTAGATAAAGATGGCAATATTATTTTGGATAATCTCAAATATAAAACACTTGCTTCTGATTTGGGTAGCGAGCCGCTACCAGAGTTTGTGAGGATGTTAAAAAGTCGAACTCATGGTCGATTTTCATTGGATGAAAAAGTCAACATTGAAGATGTTGAGGTATGTTTGGAATCCACTAAATTTGGTCAGCGGTGGTTTTCCTGTTTTGGTACATCTATCTCCATTGGTAACGACCCGATAGACCATTTTTTTAAGCCGTCGATGGATTGCTACACGCTTTTGGTGCTGAATGAAATTACTGAGGTTAGGCGAAAACAAGATGAATCGAGATTACGCTCCCTAAAAGAATTGATTGCCGAAGAAGAGTTTATTCAAGTTATGGGTGAAACCTATAACGGGGCCATACACCAGTTGGAACAACCCGTTAACCTAATGTCGGCAGCGGTATCCATGTTGGAAAAACGCACGGATGAAAATAGTCAAAATGGCCCAGTGCTAGATGCCATGAGAACTGCATTGGATCTCGGGCAAAAAGCGCTGGGTGATTTGGGTGACATGGTACCAACGCGAAGGAACCTACCAAAGAGAGCGATTAATATTAATCAGTTAACACGCGAGGTTGTGTCTATTTGCTCTGAGCAAATGAGTGCAGCAGGAATAGATTTTCATTGGTATCCCGAAAAGCATCTGCCATCAATTTATGGAAATGAGACCCAGATCAGAAGCATGCTAAAGCAGTTAATCGAAAATGCTATTGAGGCGATGAATGCTAGTGATATTGAGGAGAGATCCTTAGAGATAGTGAGCAAAGAAATTAGTGGGTTT
>DFBZ01000002.1 GCA_002366835.1 Gammaproteobacteria bacterium UBA3067 | reverse complement strand
CATAACACCCATCGATAGCTTTAAAAGTGTGAACGATGAGGCTGTACTGCTGCCTCCTTGAGAAAGCTTCGCAAAACTCTGAATCTAACTGAAAAACCTATATCTTTTTTAAAAGCGCATTCGAGTAGAATTTCAGAGGCAGTTTTTAAACCGCCTCTGAAACGAATGGAATATTACTCTTGACCGCTGCCGGTGATATTCCAGCCGTAGTCGTCTGACACCCAGTCATCGATGTACCAGACACGACGGAACATGGCATCGGATTCGGTTAATTCTTCTGTATCGTCATCATGCGCCCATTGCGCCCAGACGCTATAAAGAAATTCACCGCCGGGGTTCGCCGCAACACTGGCTTCACTGGACTGGATGTCTTTCTTCCTTTCCAGAGCATCCCATTCATTGCAGAAACCTTTGTCGACTAATACGTCAGAAACGTTTTCGTCTTCGTGAGGGTTAGATGGGTAACACTCTGTTCCCGCTTCGTCTTCTTCCGCCCACACTTGATAATGGTCACCAAATGAAACCGCTCGGCTGTAATATAAGTTTAAGGGTTCGGCTTCCCCTGCTTGCACCGTGGAGTTATCCCCAGTTTCATAAACGATGAAATAACGTGAGGGATCACGGGTGTCTTCTTCACTGATGGGACCTTCAACGGACTTGGCCGTAGGGGCATAACGAGGGTCCAAAGTTGTAAAACGCATGGACTTTAACTGCGTGACATTCCGCGCTTGCTCTGCCTCACCTGCGGGATATTTCCAACAGGCGCGTGGCTCACTTAGATCATCATCTGTTTGTGTTTCGTTAGAGCGGTAGGTCTCGCACGTGACGGTGCCACTGCCCGAATAACTTTCTGTATTACTGGCATTAAAACTCTCAGGTAAAGTCGTCCAGGTTTGAGCGCCATCAAAGGAGCGGCGGACATACAGGTCATAACGATCGCTTCCTTTTGTGTTCAGACGCCAGTTAGGCGACCAGGCATAAAGCATCATCACAAAGTCACCATCAAGATAACCGCGATGGCCTTTCGATACATCTAAGGGGTTGTACCAGGACTGGTCGGCCAAATTATTATCGCCTTCTTCGCAGGTTTCCGGATCAAAATCTTCAGAGCTGGAAATATAGTTATCTGCGCCCGGGCACTGGTGCCAGTTTAGTACTTTAGTTGTATTCCCTTCCCCTTGTACTGCTCCTTGTAGCACCGGGTTAGTATCTCCCACTCCGAATGGAGCGCCATTGAATGTCACTGTTGGACAGGCCACAGTTTCATTGGGGTCACCTTGCGAATCAATACACACGTCAGGAACTGTTGCTGAAAGGTTGATGGCCGAATCCCGGCACAGCCCATCGGGGTAGTAGGGGCTATCGCCTTTTTCCACGAGCCATTCGTCGCATACCATATTTACAAAGGCGTAGGGATTATCACTGGATGGATCAAACGACTCTGGAATTACAATACGCCGTACCATGACATCAGCCGGCCCACCCTGATTCATGATGCCTTGTTTCCATGCTGGGAGGGCAGCGAGCCTGCTACTGCTACTAAGTGCTTTGGAAATGGGCTGAGCGAGCAGGCTTCCCCTTCGGGCAATTTCCGTACGATAGATGTCGTAGTTATACTCACCAAAATCCCACATTTGACCGGTGTTTAAAACGGGATAAAAGTTTCCGGTCTGCCAATTAACTTCAGGCTGATTAAGCATATTGCCGTGCCCGGAAAGATTGGCAAGGAGTCCTTGAGGGCTGATTCGAGATGCATCGGTAAGCGACATGCCGTTGCTGTAATACCAGATGTCTTTCCCATCATCGGCAACAACACAAGTGTCGGTCGCGTCTTCTTCGCAGGGTGCCGGAGAGCCGGAAGCGTCATCAAAATAAAATGCCCCCATGCCTTTCGATTCTTCGGCTTCGACAACAATCCAGGCGCTATCCGTTAGTTGATCGCCGTTAGAATCGTAACCAAATAACCCCAACCTGGGCCGAGTTGCAGCGACATTACCCAGTAGAGGCAGGCCCTTTTCTGTCACACATACCTTTGACAAGCTGCCGGATTGCCCGGTTGGAATTTCGATTACCTCTGAGCACATATCGGGCAGACCATAATCGACAGGATTTAAGAGCGCTGTAAAATTTTCTGATATGGCAGATCCATTGCAATAAGGTTGAGGATTTTCCACATTGCATTTCGCATTGTCTGTTAGGCGCATCGGCATTGCCATGGGAATACCGACTTGCGGTTTGGTTTCAAAACCTCCCTCAGCAAATTCGTTATAGGTCATGATTTCGTTTGGATCATCAGGGTTTTCAACCATGTCAAACGATGACCAATTGAGATAGGAATACCAAACGTCAGTCTGACTGTGAGCGATGGCACCACTCCAGCCCTCACCGGGGCCGAGCCCTTGGCCTGGGCGTAAACCATCAGGATCTTCTTGCCAGGTGATAGCGCACCCGGCCCCTTCAACACATTCTACTTCGACACGATTAACATCGCGTCTGCCGGAAGTAAGACGCTCTGCTTTACGCCAAACCATCTTATGGCCACCCTCAGGGTCTTCCTCAATGGTACCTCGTGCCGTCCAAAGACAGCTATAAGGCACTTCACCAACCGCCTGGTTTTGTTCGAATTTGTCATCACTGTAATCGACGGTTCGTTGGGCACCTGCTACGCCATACATATCTAGCAAGTACAAATCATCTGAAGTTGCCGTATCCAGATCGATATCAAGAAACTCTGCTATCGTCGCCAGGCGTTCCGGGTTGCTCGTTTCTAATGCATAGTTTGGACTGCCTCCATTGCAATAGCGGCTAGGCCACGCGACCAGTGCTTTATTACCGGCAACTGCATGGAAAATATTTATAACATCGCCAGGATAGTCTGTAATTGTCGGCGTTAGATCCGGTTTTCCGATGCAATCTGATGGGGCGTCTTCAACCAGCACCGGATCACCGTAGACGCCATCAATGCCTGCTTCAATAGAGCATGGAGCTTCTCGAACAGCCTTTCTCGTTATAAAATCCCCTGTTGCCGGTTGTATTACAGCGATAGATATTTCTTCTTTAGTCACGGCATTGCGGATTACTACTCGCTTATTTCCGTTTTCTAATCTATCAGCCTTGCCCTCAACAATGAGGCTGCCGACTTGTCCTCCTTTTTGTTTCCATTCGGCTTCCTCAATAACCGGGGGGTTAGGATCGTCACCGGGAACGGTAGCACCAGTCAGTCCGTCTATATCGGGTATGTAGTTGGCGCCGGTGGACGCATCAATATTTGCGATACTGCGCGTGACATCAGTGACCATTCTGGCAGTGCTGGTCATACCCGAGCTGCTAAAATCAATGCTGCCAAGAGTATGAGCGGCAGGAGAGCCTGGGTCAGGAATCGGGATTTCAACTTCGATAGAGCTGCTATCAGCAGAATCAGACAAATTGCTACGCTTCCATGTCGTACCGTCGTCAAGGCTCACTGCTGCATAGGCGTCCCTCTTTCCATGCCCGACGAAACCGACACCCTCAACACCGACCACCGGGCCGTAGATAAAAACACCCACAAGTGGCTTTGCAAGAGAGCGAGTTTCTACAGTGTTGCCGTCAATATTAAAGTATGTGGTATCTCCAAGCTCCCCATTTGAGGCCTTGGTGGGAACATAGAAGTTCATCATCTCTATAAAAGCGTGGTCAGCTTCTGATACAACTTCCGAACCTTGTTGGCCACTCGGTTTAGACATGCTTTTTATAAAAGGAGCGCCTGGGTTTCCGCTGCCACCATCATCCCCCGAAACCCAACTACTAATAGTAATAAATATAGCAACATACAATATCCGTTTGATCACTGAGCCACTCCCTGTATATTAACGTTAACCTCAATTTTAATTAGAACTAAACAGATTAAACCATGTTTATTTAATTTGGCACATGATCTGAATCAAGTAATACAACATGTGTATAGAAGATAATAAGGCTTATGGTTATATCTAATACTTAGATAAAATACAGAATATTTCCTTTATTGCGTTGGTAATATTTCCTTTATTGCGCCGGTAATATTTCACTATTTCCTTATAATTTTTTGAGTTATTAGCATGGTCACCTATAGGTCAAAAAAGCTCCAGTTAATATTTGCCATTATATGTGTGAATAATGGCGATTGGTTGCTGCATAACCAGTACTTGTTGTATAAACTTCTACCAGGAACAAATATTTCCTAAAAGTAAGTTATCAATACATAACAAATAAGATTATTTATTATGAGCGAAAATTCCGATACAACTGCCAAGTATTTACATTTTCCTAAACCAGAGACATTACATCGACTAGCAATAAGCGAGAATGGTTTTGTGTTTGACCCGGCAACGGGCAATCACTTTACTTTAAATGAAACAGGTGTATGTATTTTACGTTTATTTATATCAGGGAAAACGTTGCAGGAAATATTTTCGATATTGCAAGAATCTTATGATGTTGAAACGCAAGAGATGGAAAGAGATCTGCTCGAATTTTCCAGTATGATTAATGAATTTTTAGGCGCTTAAATGAATACACTTAACGTCACGGTGGCAATTACTGGAATGAATGCGCAACCCGACAACCCGGGCCCTGGGCTGGCGGTCGCCCGCTGTTTAAGAGAGTCAAAAGACTTTAGCGGTCGAATTATTGGTTTGGGCTATGATGCCTTGGATCCTGGCTTATATCTGCACGACATTTGTGATGCATCTTATTTATTGCCTTACCCCTCTGCCGGTGATATGGCATTTTTGGAAACGCTTCAATCTATTCACCGAAAAGAGAAAATTGACATATTAATCCCCTGTCTTGATGCTGAGTTACCAGGCATGGTGCGCTTAACACCACGCCTGGACGAGTTGGGCATCCGTTATTTTTTGCCGACTCAAGAGCAACTCCGCTTGCGCAACAAAGACCGTTTGATGGAGCTGGCAAACATTGCAGGAATTCAGTGCCCGGAAATCAAAGCCATTACCCATGCCGCTTTCTTCACTCACTGTGAAGACGAGGGTTGGCACTACCCGTTGGTGGTGAAAGGGTTGTTTTATGGCGCCAAAATTGTGAATAGCATTGATGAGGCTATACACGCATTCCATAGCATCGCTTCGGAATGGGGTTTCCCTGTTTTGGTGCAAAAAATGGTTACGGGAGTGGAATATAACTTGATGGCGCTTGGAGATGGGCAAGGTGGTATGCTCGGAGAAGTCATGATAAAAAAAATGGCTGTGACGGATAAAGGCAAAGCATGGTCGGGAGTAAGCATCTTTGATGAATCGCTATATGAAGCCAGTGCAGCTCTGGTGAAGGCCGTATCCTGGCGAGGCCCTTTGGAAGTAGAGGTGATGCGCGATCAACAGGGGCAATATCAACTAATAGAAATTAATCCACGTTTTCCAGCTTGGGTTTATTTGTCCGCTGGCCTGGGCCGAAATCTGCCACTGGCTTTACTGCGCTTGATTTTGGATGAGCCGCTTGGAAAGTTTTCACCTCCTGATCCGGGTGTGATGTTTATTCGCTATGCACATGAGACCATTGTTCCAATGAGAGAATTTGAGGAGCTTGTTCTTAGCAATAGATAAAATCAAGCTGACTTGGTTTAACTACCATAAAAATTAGCCAATTAGAATTAGTTCGAAGCTTCTTAAGAATTAGGAACAAAGAGAATGCAAATGCATGATGAAAGCACGCCAACAGGATTAAACACCTCCACCAAAAAGCCTTGGATTAAACCGACCATCATTCCTTTGCGAACCGGAATGCTGAATAAGGTAGGCGCTAATCGGCAAATGAATTGGCAGGAATCGATTGACGGTATTCCAATAAAGCAGTTAGTCGAAGATTATGGCTCGCCTCTTTTTGTCGTTTCGGAAAAAAAACTCCGCAACAATATGAAGCGCTTCAAACGTGCCTTTGCGTCGCGTTATCCTGATGTTCAATTTGGCTGGTCGTATAAAACTAACTATTTGGCAGCAGTCTGCAATACGTTTCACCAGGAGGGGTCGTGGGCTGAAGTTGTGTCTGAATTTGAATACGAGAAAGCACGCAGCCTTGGCGTACCCGGACAAAATATTATTTTTAACGGGCCGTTTAAAACGCCGCGTATTTTAGAACGAGCAGTCCGCGAGGGCGCTCTTATACATATTGATCATCTGGATGAGTTATATGCGCTAGAAAATATAGCGCAGGGTCTAAAACAACAGGTGGGTGTTGCGTTACGCTTAAATTTTGATACCGGTTATACCGAACCTTGGAGTCGCTTTGGTTTTAATCTGGAGTCCGGCCAGGCGATGGATGCCGCTTGGCGCATCGGTGCCAGCGAATATTTACAACTTATAGGTTTACATAGCCACATAGGTACATTTGTTACCGAAACAAAAGCATACAGTAAAGAAGTACAGATTCTATGTGAGTTCATGTTAGAGGTAGAGTCTCGCACCAACTGCCAGATTGAGTATATAGATATTGGCGGCGGTTTCGCTTCAATGAACTCTTTACAGGGCGTATATTTGCCACCAGAACAAGTTGTACCTAGCATTGAACAATACGCCGAGGCTGTTTGTACCCCTCTAATGGAGTTGACCCACGAAAGGGAGGCAAATGGCCGACCAAGACCGCGTTTGATTTTAGAAACGGGGCGCGCCTTAGTCGATGATGCCGAGTCTCTAGTAACGAGTATTATTGCCAATAAGCGATTACTGGATGGACGACACGGGCTTATCGTTGACGCGGGTGTGAATTTGTTATTCACCGCATTTTGGTATAATCATCAGGTCGTACCTACAAAATTTTTACCAGGCAAGCCGGAAGAAAGTGTGATTTATGGGCCGCTTTGTATGAATATCGACGTACTGCGTAACAGCATTCTATTACCACCGTTGAAAGTGGGTGACACTTTGCTGTTTACCCCCGTAGGCGCTTATAATCATACGCAATGGATGCAGTTTATTGAGTACCGCCCTAACGTGATTATGATCGATGAAAAAGGCCGAGCATCGATTATTAGAAAAGCGGAAAATTTATCAGTTGTTACCAGTCAGGAAGTTATTCCCGATCATCTACGCGATCCCTATCCAGGTGGCCCACTATACAACTTCTCTCGATATGATAATAATTAATACGTTTCATGAGGATGGAAAATAGAGCCCAATTTTTACCTCTTTTTAAGAAAAATGCAGCAGATATTTTTCGCACCTATTCTACGGTTTTTTTTCTCGATAGTGTTGCTGCAGGCGTGTTTATTTCGGTGACAACATTTCTAATACCAAATATCGGCATCATGGGCATTGTTGCTATCTTAAGCGCATTGTCAGTTCGGTTATTTATTACTTTCTCACAGCAAACCTTTGAACTGCTTCTACTTAACAGTTTGTTAGTCGGGCTAGCGATCGGCGCATTTTTCACTTTGAACGGGAAGGTTTTGGTTTTAACCGTCGCTGCCACTTTCTTTACAATTGCTGTCAGTGCTGCATTATCACACCTCTTTACCCAGGGAGCTCGGCTGCCGGTTTTGAGCTTACCATTTATACTGGTCGCAGCAATTTCGATTTTGGCTGCTAGAAAGTCTATGGTTAGTGAGTCTGTACTGAATGGTAATTTCTATGATCGAAGCTGGCTAAATATTCACTATGAAAATAATTTTTGGATTAACTTTTTTGAGTCTCTAGGAGCAACTTATTTCTCTCCACATATCGTCGCAGGAGCGGTGATATTTATAGTTATTTTGTTCCGCTCTCGTTATCTGGCGTTTCTTTCTTTATCGGGTTTTGCACTGGGCAGCACAGTATTAAATAATATCCTGGATCAAGACACTGTAATAGATTTGCTGAGCTGGACAGGGTTTAATTTCGCATTAGTTGCAATGGCTCTGGGCGGAGTTTTTCTGATTCCCGGGCTCTTGAGCTTTATTGTCGCCATGTTGGCCGTGGTTTTATCGGCTTTTATTTTGGTTGCGATGCAGGATTTTTTGTTTGTTTATGAATTGCCCGTTTTAGTTTTGCCATTTGTATTCATTACTTTGGTATTTTTGCTGGCGCTAAGAGCAAGAGAAGATCGTAAACAACCTTGGCTAGCACCACAGCCCGGCTTACCGGAGGTTAATTTTGAAAATGCCAGGCTGGCGAAAGTAAGAAACGGTGAATTTAATAGCATCCCATTGCTTGCACCATTTTATGGGGAGTGGCACGTTTATCAGGGTTTCAATGGTTCATATACGCATAAAGCCCAGTGGCAGCATGCACTGGATTTTTACATTCTAGTAGACGGGAAAAGTTTTGATAATGGCGGTAACGATCTAACAGACTATTTTTGCTACGGACTGCCAGTGCTGTCCCCGGTGCATGGACAGGTGATTCGCATTCAGTCTGGCTTGCCAGACAATGTGCCAGGCGAAGTAGACATCAAAAACAATTGGGGGAACTTTGTTTTAATACGCTTGGAAGGTGGTTTTCATGTGCTCGTCGCCCATTTGAAAAAAAGTAGTGTCTTGGTTAAAGAAGGAGCGTGGGTAAAACCGGGAGAGCGTTTGGCCGCTTGTGGTAATTCAGGGCGTTCTCCTCAGCCACACCTTCATGTCCAGGTACAAAATGACGCCGAACTAGGTTCTCCCACTGTTCCTTTTCACTTACAAAGCATTATCCACCACCCCTCAGACCAAAGCGGAGGAGAATACAGGTTGGCAAATATTCCGCTAACTGGGGAGAGTATTGAACCTGCAGCAATAGACGAAAAACTGCTTGACCCCCTACATATGCCGGTCGGTCGGCAGTTGAGCTACGAGCTTTTTAATGAAAATGAGCGCGATGCCCAATTCGTTACGTTAAAAGTTGAATTAACTTTGCTCGGGGAGTTCAGACTGGTGAGCGATTCGGGTGCCAGTGCTGCTTTTGTAGAAAATAACGGTGTCTTAGCGTTTTATGACCGACGAGGGCCAAAAGACAAACTGCTTGACCTGTGGTTGTTGGCAAATGGTCTGACGCCATTGGCGAAAGTCGTCCAAAAGTGGAGCGATTCGCCTTCTGCTTATCTACTTCCGCTCAATAAAGTGCAAACACTTTGGTTGAAAAGCTTAAGGCCATTGGGTTGTGGTATTGATAGCCGTTATTCGCGTAAATGGGTATCACAGAATCAGTATTGGCTACAAAAGAGTATACATAAAATTCGGGTGGGGCGTGTTTTATGCTTCGCTGAGGTGGAGTCCGTAATTGACCCGTTTCTGGGGTGCAAAGAAATGTCCTTGAGGTGCGGCCCTCATGAATGGAAGGCTATTTTAAAGGAAGTGGGGCTATCCACGGATGAGGGGATTCCCGGCTGGACAATCTCCGGAAAACCTCAAGAAATCTCTGAGTAAGGAAGTTCTGATCAATATGGCGGGCCCGCTAGTACGGAGTAGAAATAGGCGTTTATGCGCAATTTATGTGCTTTGGTCTCGGATAATAGGTGTAATAAATGAGCAGTATTACAAAAACCGCTTCTTGTGATTTCGTGTTATCAGTTTCACCATGCTTCGCAATCCTGATCTTTGTGTTTACAAGCCCTTGTGTAATTGCGAACGATTGGTCTACTCAAATAAAACTGGAGTCAAGCTTTCTCAATTACCATGACTCGGATGTGAGAGACAGTGCATATACCATTGGTGGGCAAGTGCATTTGGATTTTCTCGAAAAAATGTATTTTTTAACAGGGTATCGCTACAGTCATGTGGATGCTTTGGCGAATAATCTTGTGAACATGGAAGAGATTCAGGAAGATCTATTTTTTATTGGCGCACAATATAATTTTTATAGTGATATTTTGCCAGGTAAATATGGTTTGCGTGTGGATGCCTATTATGGTGAGATGGAAACATTCTTTACAATTTTTCAGGAGGCTGAATTTCAAGGTAGGAATAGGAAGCCAGCCTCGTCTGTCACCATGATTCAAGACAATGATTTTGCTAGCATTAGTCCTGTATTATCATATACCAATTATTTGAAGACGTTATATTTTGATTTTGTTTTCGCGTTTTCGGATTACGGCGATTTTAGTGTGAATCAGTTTAGCCCAGCCTTCGGCTTTGCATTTAACGCCAGAAAAAACTGGATGTTATTTCGCGGCCACTTCATTGAACAGGAGAAAAACTTTACCACGGTTTACGGCAAGAACAATACTGCAATCGAGGTCTCCTGGACCCACTGGCTGGGTTTAAATGCGCCTTTGGGTTTGAATTCTTTTGGAGCTAGTATCTTGGCGGGCGAACGAATTTATGCGTTGGATCCGGATGCTAATCAGGTATTTACGTTTGCCGATTTACAGAAAGGAAGTGTCGCATTTTTCTTTCAGTGGCAGCCTAACGAATTAGTACAAATATTAATACAAGCGGGCTCGCAAAAGTTTGAAGATAAAGTTATCGGTGATAATTATTCGAGCAAGTATGCTTATGTGAATCTTTCTCGCAAATGGTAGGTTAATTATGAAAATGATAGATAAATTTATATTTGTACCATTTTTTGCTGCTCTATTAGCATTTAGTCACTATGCAGCGGCTAGTGCCTGGGATGAAAGTCTGCGTTTAGAATCTCTGGCACAATATACTTCGGCACTTGCGGTGATGGAGACCATTGTTAAAGAAGAACCGAATAATGAATACGCGAATCTGAGAGTGGCTTGGTTAAGTTATTTATCCGGTAAGCACAGTCAATCTATTAAATACTATCAAAAAGCGCTGTCTTTGAATGATAAATCCCTGGATGCACAAGTCGGTTTATTGCTGCCGTTGTTAGCGCAATCCCGTTGGGTTGAAGTCGAAATGAAAGCAAAAAGAACTTTATCAGCTGCTCCTTGGAATTATTATGCACACATTCGCCTGATGATCGCCGAAGAGGCACTAGGCAAGTGGCAAACATTATCACTGCATACCCAGGAGGCTCATCACCGTTTTCCGAGTGATGTCACGGTACTTGTTTACCAGGCACGAGCTCATCGTTGGTTAAAAGAAGTAAAAAAAGCCAAACAAGCCTATGCACAGGTGTTAAGAAGGTACCCGGGGCATATTGAGGCCTTGCAGTTTCTAGCTGAAACCTATTAAGGAAACTCTGACTAATTAACTGCGCTGTCATCGCTGCGCTGAAAGTAGCTTCCTTAAAGAATATAATTATTTTTTCACGCTAAAACTTAACTCTTCCATAACTACAGACTTATGCTCCGAATTAGAATACATACGGTTAAAGTCTTGCACGATGGGATCTGAATCCTCAAACAGATCTTTGGCAAAGGCATAAGCGATAGTCTGATAAACCAGTTTCACCTTCACAGTGTAACGCCCCCCTGTAAGCTTGGAAACCCGGTATGTAATATCATCCATTCCACCTCGAAAGTTTTCATCTTTATCCGCTAGACCTGACACCTTGATGTCATCATGTGCGGTTAACTTATCAAACCCTTTTGGGAGTAAGCGGTTATCTTTTAGGTATTCTTTCCCTCTTAGTAGAGTGTAAGTGACCGCCCCAAGATTATTCCCCATGATGGATTCATAAACTTGTACTTGGTCCGTGCTTTCTATTACATCGTAGTGCGGCTCATAATGGCTCTTCTCATTGTCCGCATCTACGCCAACAATACTGCCATCTTTGTTAATCGTTCCAGATTCAAAAACCGCACGCCCCTTGGCATCGTAGATACTTAATTGCAAAATTATGCGGCGGGAGGGATAAGCCGACGGGAGTTTGTGCCCGGTGTTACTATGTATCCGTAATTTTGTTTCCAGGGTGCCGTCACGAAGGCTGCTACTCAAAACAGTGATGCTAACGGCACCCGCAAGCATTTCCTCAGTTTTGCTGACCGTTTCTGAGAAATTATTAGATCGAACACCGAGCTCTTCACGATTTTTGTCCAGTATATCCAGCATCATTTTGTTGGCACCCACAAAGCCATGAATCGCAAAATTATCCCTTCTGGCCAGCCAGGGCGGACGCCGTGAAATTGGTGTGCCATCTGTTCTCGCCATATGACAGCTTTGGCAGCTTTGCTTACCGTTAGTGCTTGCGAAATCACTATGTTCCCATTCCGAATAAGTCATTTGTTCGGGAAATTCATTTTCTACAGAGGTGCTTAACACTACCCCGTTTTCATCAACGTAAGGTGTTTTTACATTGTGGCAAGTTGCACACATTTCTGACTCTTGAGTATGGGGGCTGTAGACAGGCTGATAACCTGTCTGCCGGGTCATCGGTGATGGAAAAAGATTGTCATAGGGGCCATAAATTTTCCGATCAGCGTTAATCGTGTAACCACCTGTAAAGCTTTCAGGCGTGCCAAGGTTCGGAGAGTCTTCGATCTGATGACACAGAGTACAACTAACTCCTTCAATAGCTGCGTCGTAATAAGGGTTGTCCGGGTTTAAAATGCCGTCTTCAAAGACCTTGATTTCCTCACCCTTGTGTTTTGCCTCAAAATTTGCCATCGGGGCATGGCATTTAGTACAGGTGTCATTGAGGACATTTTCCAATTTAGGATTACGGTTTAACTCACTGCGTAACTTTGCGCGCCAGAACGGATTTCTGCTTGAGTTCGCCATCATGCTGGATGACCAGTCTTTTTCGATTGAAACGTCCTCTCCCGAATCGTTGTAGAGGCCGTTGTGGCAATGGGTGCAATTTCCCGCGCCTGCAAAATGAGTACTCCAGAAATAAGGGTCACCACTTGGGGTTGCATAACCGTTGACACAAACTGCGAAGAAAAGCCAGATTATAATTTTTGTGACAAATAACTGAGTGTGTATAATTTTCATACTATTAGCTCTACAGAAACAAGCTTTACGCTTATCGTCAGGGAACCCCGGATTAATGTTGGCGAAGCCCTGGCACAAGGTTAAAACAGGTGCTCAAGTGCAGTTTACCGGGAATAAAAAAGTGTAAAGAGCCTATTTTTAAGGTAGTAACAGCAACGCAGGTAATTAATCAGAGGCCCCTTAGTTAGTATACTTAAGTATAGTAGATATGGTTAGGCTAAGTGTGACAGATTGTCGCATCTGGTATTTTGGTAAAGCACGTGAAGGCGTCCACTCAAGCGTATGCATGAAGACGACCTCTAGTACATTTTTTGTGCAGAGTGGTTGAAAGTAATGGTCAATAATCGTCATTACTCATAAAGACTAAAATAAGAGATTGTAATAGCAAAGAAGGTAAAAGTAAGAGACTGAAAGAAGGGGTTCTGGAACTTAAAATCCCTCGACTGAAAGGTCGTGCCGGTTCGATTCCGGCCCCGGCACCATTTATCATGCTTAAAATCAACGTGTTACTCTCGTTAAGAGCATGGATTTCCTTCCTTTTTCACGCCTTGATTTTACCTCCTGTGCATATTCTGTGCAGAGTGGTTGAAAGCAAGCGTTAATAATCGTAATTACAACTCCTCACTAATCGTCATCACTTGTAATCGGTGGTGATTTTGCCGTGCCTGAAATGTGGTGTTTTTTCTGGGTGTAATCCGGTCTTATTGTGGTGAGAAAACGGTCGCTTATTGTATTTTTACCTACTCCGCTCTGGGGTGAGGTAGATGCATTAGCCAACGTCTTGATAAGAGTACTGACAGCTACTTCTGTTTACCCGCCTACTCTTTGAGTTGATTTGCCTCAATGTGGCAAAAAAAGTAGCCCAGTCTGATTTTCTTCTTGGGCTGCATAGGTCAGCCTCCTTTGAAGTATTCCCAGCCAGCCTAGACAGATCCATTTGACTTCCCCCTCATTGATTAATGGTGGCATGTGCTTTTTCTTGGGTTATGCAGACCTTCTTAAGTTGGAATTCGTCTTTCCCGTCTCGCTGCTAAAAGGCCTTAGCAGGCTGTTGAAATTAGCTCGTATGTGAAGTTTTTTTTCATTCCAAACTGTAAAACTAGGTTCAATATATCCTTAGTTTCGCGGAGTTTCTCCGCTATTTCCGCTCATTAGACGGATTGCTCCTGTAAATTAACTATCCTCGTTAAATTCCAACCTATAAATGTCATATTAAGTACGGAGTTAACGCGATCTAAGCCTCGTGCTTTAACCTGTCTAATTAACCCTATGGTTTTCCCCCAGCCAAAAGGCTCCTCAACCCGTTTGCGAACTTTCATACTTACCTTGTACCCTTCGTGATGGCTGGTTCGGGCATCTATGGCTGACACGCCTTTTCGCGTGTCGTTGCGTGCGACATGTGGCGTTATCTTCATGACTCGGCAAAAATCAACAAAATCTTTCGTATCATAGTTTTTATCTGCACAAACAGTTTTTGGATGTCCGCCTGGTAGTTCCGCCAGCATGTCAATGGCGGTTTCCCGCTCGCCATAACCATCGGCAAAACTGGCCTTCGTTTTTACTACCAATCCATTGCGGTTCTCTATAGCAGAGTGACCCAAATAAGTTAATCGTGCTTCGCTGTTTTTTGATTTTTTGTAGTTCCTAGATTCAGGATCTGTACGGGACTCGTGGGTTTTATTTGAGCGCTTTTCGCCGTGAAAATCACACTCTGCATTACGTCCACCTTTATTGTTATCGTCATCCTTCTCATCTTTGGGTCGAAAACTTTTCTGGGAAGCCCATGCCTGTATCAACGTTCCATCAACACTAAAGTGATCTTCACTAAGAAGGCTTTTCTTTCGGGCCAACTCAACAACCTCCTCAAAAAGAGCAGGAATAATATCGTGCTCCAACAGGCGGTCCCGATTTTTGCTAAATGTGGAGTGATCCCAGACTTCATCATCAATGCTAAGACCTGTAAACCAACGAAACAAAAGGTTGTAGTGCATCTGCTCCATCAGTTGCCGCTCACTACGAATACTAAAAAGCACTTGAAGAAGTTGAGCCCGCAATAGTCGCTCTGGTGCAATAGACTCTCTACCAAATTCGGAATACGCCTCATCAAATAACCAATTTATACGTCCCATTGCCGCATCAAATAATTTCCTAACGGCTCGTAAAGGGTGACTATCTGGAACAAATTCATTGAGATGAACCGTTGAAAAAAGATTTTCTTGGGTGATGTCGGCGCCGCGCATATTTTTTCTCCCTAGCTCAGTATAGTGAGTCATATTCTACCAAACCCAGCTAGCACGCGGGACTTTTTCAACAGCCTGTTAGGTAAATGGATGCAAGTACATAAAGACTTGGAAGCAAAAGAGGCTCGTTTAAAATTACATGGCTGGGAATATGAGCGACGCGTCATTATCACACGCCGAAAATTATCCGGAGATTCAATCATTGGAATTGAAACTGAAGAAGTTCAAAAAAGTGCTTATCACCAGTTATCATTTATAGACGGACCTGAAGACATCAAAGTCTTTGAATATTCTGTATTAGTGACAGACCTTTCTGGCGATATACCCTCAATTTTTCAACACTATCGAGATCAGAGGTCTTGGATTCAAATAATAATTTTGATGAATTAAAAAACCAGTGGGGCTGGGGTGGCTATACCACCAAGGATGTCAAAAGCTGCCGACTCATGTCGCGTATTATTGCATTGATATACAACTGGTGGAATTTATATGTAAGGCTGGCATTACCGGGCCAACATCATGAAGCGATAACAAGCAGGCCATTGTTACTCACAAGCGTTGGGCGACTAACAAAACATAGTGGGCAGAAGAAAATCATTGTCACTAGTATGCATGGAAGCACCAAAAAACTAGCGCGAGCATACAACCACCTTAATATCATATTTAAAGACCTCAAATTAGCTGCTCCGCAGTTAAGCGTAGCGGAATGCTGGAGTCGTATTTTAGCGAATATTACCAAAACATTTGAAGCCCAACAGGGTGCTACAGAGAGATACGAGCCCCGTTTTCTGATTTAGATAGAATGTTCGGTTAAAAAGTTAAGTTGGGTGCTGATTCTATTAATTGGCAGGGTCAACTGCGGTTTTTAGGTTCTGACTTACGCGTCAGAAAATACTCAAATCATTGAGCGACAAAATAGATGGATACAGCCAAGGTATATATCGGTTTAAGTAACCCCAAAACCCCCACTAATGTCGGCGCGGTGATGCGTGCCGCTGGTTGTTTTTTAGCAGATGCTGTCTTTTACACTGGAGACCGTTATAAAACCGCCGCGCAATTTAACACCGATACCCAAAATGCAGCGACTATGATTCCTTTAACCTCGGTTGATTGCTTGCAGGATAATATTCCAGAAAATGCGCAGGTGGTATGCGTGGAGCTTGTGGAGGGAGCAACGCCTCTACCGGAGTTTCAACATCCTGAGAAGGCGTTTTATATCTTCGGCCCGGAAGACGGTAGTATTAAGCAGGCGGTAGTTAATAGGGCAGATGCGGTGGTTTATATCCCCGCCAAGGGTTCTTTGAATTTAGCCCAAACGGTGAATGTAGTGCTTTATGATCGAATGGCGAAGGCTGGTTTTGCCAGGGTCAGTGACGATTTGATTCGCGAAGCGCGTGATGCGAATAATAAGTTAAAGTGTCGCTAAGCACCTATACATAAGTGCTCTGTTTGGCCTTGCGGCTGGAAAACTGTGTTGACATGGTTGCGCTGCAAGCGTGGAGTCGGTACTTTTTTGGTAGCATTAAAACGGGTTTAGTGTGCCAAAGTCGCCTATAATTCATTCCATTAGATTTTACGTTGAAACAATAGGTTATTATGAAAGTTACTATTTTTGGTACAGGTTACGTTGGTCTTGTTACGGGTGCGTGTTTGGCGGAAGTGGGGCATCAGGTGGTTTGTGTGGATATTGATCAGACAAAGATTGATCAAATTCAGTCTGGGCAGATTCCCATTTACGAGCCGGGTTTGGAAAGCTTGGTGTTGGAAAACCTCGAAGCGGGTAATTTAAGCTTTACGACGGATGCTGAGGCTGCAGTGGAGGCATCTCGGGTGATTATGATTGCGGTGGGCACACCACCCAATGAAGATGGTTCGGCCGATTTGCAGCATGTTCTGGCGGTGGCAAAAACCGTGGCCGGTGCCATGAATAATGAAAAAATTATTGTGATGAAATCCACTGTGCCGGTGGGTACGGCGGATAAGGTCAAGACAGCGGTTGCTGCGACGCAGGCTGAGTTGGGTAAAACGGTGGCATTTCATGTGGCCTCTAACCCTGAGTTTTTGAAGGAAGGCGCGGCGGTGGGTGACTTTATGAAACCTGACCGGGTGGTGATCGGTATTGAAGACGATGAGATTAAGGGTGATTTGTTAGAACTTTATCAGCCCTTTAATCGTAACCACGAGCGGGTGATTTTTATGGATATCCGCTCCGCTGAGCTAACGAAATATGCGGCAAACTGTATGCTGGCTGCGAAAATCAGCTTTATGAACGAGATGGCACACCTTTCTGAGCAGTTGGGGGCCGATATTGAAATGGTTCGTCAGGGTATCGGGTCTGATCAGCGCATTGGTTATCATTTTATCTATCCAGGTTGTGGTTATGGTGGTTCTTGTTTCCCCAAGGATGTGCAGGCGCTAATAAGAACGGCGGATCAAGCTGGGCATGATTCTCCTCTTTTGAGGTCCATCGAAGCGGTCAATAATCGTCAAAAGACCCGTTTATTTGACTATATTCAGGATTATTTCGGCAGTGATGTGAAGGGAAAAACCTTTGCGCTTTGGGGCTTGGCCTTTAAGCCGAAGACCGATGATATGCGTGAGGCACCCAGCCGGGTGTTAATGGAGGCACTGTGGGCCGCTGGAGCCAAGGTGCAAGCTTTTGACCCTGAGGCGATGAATGAAACGCAGCGCATTTATGGCCACCAGGATGATTTGCTACTGGTCGGTACGAAAGAAGCCGCTTTGCGTAATGCGGATGCTTTGGTGATCTGTACAGAGTGGCGTAATTTCCGTGCGCCTGATTTTGATGAAATCAAGCAGGCCCTGTCTAAGCCGGTGATTTTTGATGGCCGGAATTTGTTTGAGCCTGACCGTATGGAAGCGAAGGGTTTTTCTTACTATGCCATTGGGCGGGGTAAGTCTGTACAGCAAGCTGGCTGACATCCTGTTGGAAAAGACTAGAAAGCAGGGGGTTTCTTGGGTAGAG
>DFBZ01000114.1 GCA_002366835.1 Gammaproteobacteria bacterium UBA3067 | reverse complement strand
AATGTGCAGATGAAAGTAGAGCTGATCAACCCCATCGCAATGGATGACGGTTTACGCTTTGCGATTTGCGAAGGTGGCAGTACAGTTGGTGCGGGTGTTGTGGCGAAGGTTATTGCATAAGAAAGTCACTCCGCAGGCAAAATAATGCTTGCGGAGTTGGCTGGAAAAGGGTTATATTATGCGCCCTGTTGTTAAGGGTGCAAACAATCTGGGCATTGATCCAGAGCTAGGTTTTAATATCTTGTTTCTTTTTTGGCTTGAGGCTAAAAGAGACGGCAGGATTTTGTATATTTTTATGTCCCAAATTTTGGAGTTTGGTAGCAATGTCAAGCCAGAGAATACGCATCAGGTTAAAGGCTTTTGATCACAAGTTGATTGATCAGTCCTCGCTTGAGATCGTAGAGACAGCAAAGCGAACGGGAGCTCAGGTATGTGGGCCAATTCCCCTGCCGACTCGTAAAGAGCGGTTTACCGTTTTGGTTTCGCCGCACGTAAATAAAGATGCGCGTGATCAATATGAGATTCGCACTTATAAGCGTTTGGTAGATATAGTGGAGCCCACCGATAAGACAGTAGATGCGCTGATGAAGCTCGATCTTGCTGCGGGTGTGGATATTAAGATTAGTTTAGGTTAGTTGGCTTAAGAGGTTGATCCGATGGCTATAGGCTTGGTCGGGCGTAAGTGTGGTATGACCAGAGTATTTCAGGAAGACGGTAGTTCTGTGCCGGTTTCTGTTGTCGAGGTTGCGCCAAATCGCATAACGCAAGTTAAAACAAAAGAAACTGATGGTTATTCAGCTGTGCAGCTTGCTGCAGGCTTGAAGAAGGCATCGAGCGTAAGTAAGCCTGAGGCGGGCGTTTTCGCCAAGGCAGGAGTCGACGCAGGGTCATCTCTAAATGAGTTCCGTGTGGCCGATGGCGAGCTGGATTCGTTCAGTATCGGCGGCACAGTGGGTGTGGACGTTTTCGAGGAAGGTCAGAAGGTGGATGTGGCCGGAACCTCGAAAGGTAAGGGTTTCGCTGGGGGGGTCAAGCGTTGGGGTTTTGCAATGCAAGATGCTACTCACGGGAACTCTTTGTCGCATCGTGCGCCAGGGTCTATCGGGCAGTGTCAAACTCCCGGGCGCGTATTTAAGGGCAAGAAAATGGCTGGGCAGTTGGGGAATAAAAGAATTTCCGTGCAGTCGTTGGAAGTCGTAAAGGTTGATGTGGAGAACAATCTGCTGCTCATCAAGGGAGCGATTCCTGGTGCAACGGGTAGCGATGTTGTTGTTTCCACAGCTGTTAAGGCTCGCTCTTAGGGAGAAGTAAACAATGAATTTGAATACTACTACAGGCGAAACAATAACGGTTTCAGAAGAGGCTTTCGCGAAAGAGTTTAATGAGGCCTTAGTACACCAGGTTGTTACTGCATACTTAGCGGCGGGACGATCCGGCTCGAAGGCTCAAAAAACCCGATCAGACGTAAGAGGTGGTGGTCGTAAGCCATGGCGTCAAAAAGGTACAGGTCGAGCGCGAGCTGGAACCATACGTAGCCCGCTTTGGAGAACTGGTGGCGTTACTTTCGCTGCACGTCCAAGAAGTTTTGAGCAGAAGGTTAACAAAAAAATGTATCGCGGGGCGATGCAGTGCATTTTCTCTGAGCTCCTGCGGAGTGATCGTGTTCTGATTGTTGATGCCTTTGAGATTGCAGAGCCTAAAACAAAGCTCGCAATTAATAAGCTGAAAGAGCTTGGCTTGGAGAAGGGCTTGGTGGTGGTTGATGAGCTGACCGAAAGCGTGTATCTGTCTTTAAGGAATATCCCGAATGTGGATGTTGTAGAGGCGAAATCATGTGATCCGGTGAGCTTGGTGGCGGCTGATAAAGTGTTGCTGACTGTTGGCGCACTTAAGCAAGTGGAAGAGGCATTAGCATGAATCAAGAAAGAGTATACCAGGTGCTTCTAGCCCCGCACGTGACGGAAAAGACTTCGTTAGCCTCAAGTGGGAACCAAGTTGTATTTAAGGTTCTTAAGGACGCGACAAAGCTTGAAATAAAAAAAGCTGTTGAGCGTTTGTTTGAAGTAAAAGTTAAGTCAGTGAGCACGTCGATTGTGAAGGGTAAAACAAAACGTTTTGGCCGCGCTCTCGGTGTAAGAAGTGATTGGAAGAAAGCCTATGTGACCCTTCAAGAAGGTTTTGATATTGACCTAATGGGTGCCGAATAGTTGGAGGAGAGCCAAGGTGGCTATTGTAAAGTGTAAACCTACATCCCCAGGACGACGTTTTGTAGTAAAGGTCGTTAACAGTGATCTCCACAAAGGTAAGCCTTATGCGCCTCTTTTGGAGCCAAAGAAAAAGTCTGGTGGACGGAATAATAATGGCCGCATAACAACCCGTCACGTTGGCGGTGGTCATAAGCAGCACTATCGTGTTATTGACTTCAAGCGTAATAAGGATGGTATCCAAGGCGTTGTAGAGCGATTGGAGTATGATCCAAATCGAAGTGCGCATATCGCGTTGATTAAGTACGCAGATGGCGAGCGTCGCTACATTATTGCCGCAAAAAATTTGCAGGCGGGAGATGCTATAGAATCTGGAGAGCAGGCGCCGATTAAAATTGGGAATACGCTCCCCCTGCGGAATATGCCTTTAGGTAGTACCATTCACTGTATTGAGATGAAGCCTGGTAAAGGCGCTCAAATAGCCCGAAGTGCAGGTGCCTCTGCTCAGCTGTTGGCGAAAGATGGTGCTTATGTAACTTTGCGTCTGCGCTCAGGTGAAATGAGGAAGGTTCTTGCCGAGTGCAAAGCAACCCTCGGCGAGGTGTGTAACTCAGAGCATAGCTTGCGCTCACTGGGTAAGGCTGGCGCGTCGCGCTGGAGAGGCGTTCGCCCAACGGTGAGGGGTGTTGTTATGAACCCAGTCGATCACCCGCATGGTGGTGGTGAAGGGCGCACATCTGGCGGTCGTCATCCTGTAACACCTTGGGGTGTGCCTACTAAAGGGCATAAGACGCGATCAAACAAACGCACAAATAAAATGATCGTGCGTGATAGACGATCTAAATAACGGTTTAAGAAGAGGGCTCTACTGTGCCACGATCATTAAAAAAAGGTCCATTTATTGATCTGCATTTGCTAAGAAAGGTTGAGAAGGCTGTCGAGGAAAACTCCAAGAAGCCCATCAAAACTTGGTCACGCAGATCGATGATATTCCCAAATATGGTTGGCTTGACAATCGCTGTCCATAACGGGAAGCAGCATGTGCCCGTCTACGTTACGGAGCATATGATAGGTCATAAGCTTGGTGAATTTTCTGCGACCCGTACTTATCGTGGTCACGCTGCCGACAAAAAAGCAAAACGCTAGTACCAGGGGTTATTTTTATGGAAACTTCAGCTCGATTAAAGGGAGCGACGATCTCAGCCCAGAAGGCGCGCCTCGTTGCTGACCAAGTCAGAGGTCTCGGCGTAGATCAAGCCCTTAATATGCTTGTTTTTAGCGAAAAAAAAGCTGCGCACTTGGTGAAGAAAGTATTAGAGTCTGCAATCGCTAACGCGGAAAATAATGAAGGTGCCAATATCGATGAGTTGGTTGTAAGCGAAATATTCGTCGATGAAGGCATGACAATGAAGCGCATTAGGCCCAGAGCTAAGGGACGTGCCGACCGTATCCTTAAACGGTCCTGCCATATAACCGTAAAAGTTTCGGATAGTTAGGAGAGACCAGATGGGTCAGAAAGTTCATCCTACGGGCATTAGGCTCGGGATCGTAAAAAAGCACACCTCGACGTGGTTTGCCGGGCCGAAGCAATACGCAGCAAACTTGGTCGACGACCTGAAGGTTCGAGAGTTTTTATTCGAAGAGTTAAAGAAAGCGTCGGTTAGCCGGGTCGAAATAGAAAGACCCGCTGAAAATGCTCGAATTACGATCTTTACTGCTAGGCCAGGTATTGTTATCGGCAAGCGTGGTGAAGACGTGGAGCGCCTGCGACAAAAGGTAAGTAAGATGATGGGTGTTCCCGTTCATCTTAATATTGAAGAAGTGCGTAAGCCTGACCTTAACGCATATTTAACAGCTCAAAATATTGCTTCTCAGCTCGAGCGCCGGGTTATGTTTCGGCGTGCGATGAAGCGCTCTGTACAGAATGCGATGCGTGCAGGTGCCCAGGGAATTAAGGTTCAAGTCGGTGGAAGGCTTGGCGGTGCTGAAATTGCCCGAACAGAGTGGTATAGAGAGGGGCGAGTCCCTCTGCACACACTTCGTGCCGATATTGACTATGCAGAATACCGCGCAAATACAACTTATGGCGTGATTGGTGTGAAGGTCTGGATCTTTAAAGGTGAAGTACTTGATGGTCAGCTTCCGCAAGTGGAAGCAGCTGGTGGAAAAGAGCGGCAAGGGCCAAAAAGGGGTTAATGAGAGATGTTACAACCTAAACGAACAAAATTTAGAAAGCAGCATAAAGGCCGTAATCGCGGGTTGGCTCAGCGCGGAAGCAAAGTATCTTTCGGTGAGATTGCATTGAAATCAACAGGTCGCGGACGGATCACGGCGCGACAAATTGAAGCGGCTCGTAGGGCGATGACCAGGCACATAAAACGTGGTGGAAAAATTTGGATTAGGGTTTTCCCAGACAAGCCGATTACTGGAAAACCTCTCGAGGTTCGACAAGGTAAAGGTAAGGGTAACGTTGAATACTGGGTTGCCCAAATTCAGCCTGGCCGTATTTTGTATGAAATGGAAGGCGTTGATGAGGATGTAGCTAGGGAAGCATTTGCGTTGGCTGCCGCCAAACTCCCTATTCCTACCACTGTTGTTACGCGGACGGTAATGTAATGAAAGTAAGTGAGTTGAAAGAAAAATCTGCGCCAGAGCTAGAGCAGTCTTTGCTGAGCCTTAGGGAAGAGCAGTTTAAAAGCAAGATGCAGCTCGCATCTGGCCAGCTCAATACGAATCACCAAATCAAACAGATTCGTCGAGATATCGCTCGTGTTAAGACCGCACTAAGGCAAAAGGCAGGTGAAAAATAATGGCTGAATCCAATGGAAATGAAGCGCAGCGTACTCTGACTGGTACAGTAGTGAGCAATAAGAGAGATAAAACTATCTCCGTGCTCGTAGAGCGAAAGGTCAAACACCCTATTTACGGAAAAATCATCAAACGCTCCACAAAAGTCCATGCGCATGATCAAGAAAATGTGTGTAACGAAGGCGATATAGTTACAGTCGGTCAAAGCAGGCCTTTGTCCAAGACAAAAAGCTGGGTTTTGCTAAGTGTTAATGAACAAGCGAAAGTCTAACTTATATTTTAACGGTTTTTGATAAAGCGGTGGGAGGTCACAGATGATTCAGACCCAAACGAAACTTGATGTCGCAGATAACAGCGGCGCACGTAGTGTTCAGTGTATAAAGGTGCTTGGCGGTTCTCACCGGCGTTATGCGGCAATCGGCGACGTAATCAAAGTCTCCGTCAAAGAAGCGATACCGCGTGGAAAAGTAAAAAAAGGCGATGTGATGAACGCAGTGGTAGTCCGCACCAAAAAAGGTGTAAGACGTCCAGATGGCTCCGTTATTCGTTTTGACCAAAACGCTGCGGTGCTACTAAACAACCAGAAGCAGCCGATCGGGACTCGAATTTTTGGGCCGGTTACACGCGAGCTGCGGGGTGAGCAGTTTATGAAGATCATATCACTTGCACCAGAAGTGTTATAAGTAAAGAGGCGTCATGTAATGCTGAAGATTAAAAGAAATGACGACGTGATGGTCACCGTTGGTCGCGATAAGGGCAAACGGGGTAAGGTTGTAAAGGTTCTCGAAAATGGCCGCCTTATTGTTTCCGGCGTTAATATTGTTAAAAAACACACCAAACCGAATCCACAGGCAGGCGTAGCGGGGGGGATTGTTGAAAAAGAAGCAGCGATCGAATCCTCAAATGTTGCAATTTTCAATCCTGCGACTGAAAAAGCCGATCGAGTTGGATTTAGGCTTCTGGAAGACGGAAAAAAGGTTCGTTTTTTTAAGTCCAACAACGAATTAATAGACGCATAGAGCGGTAGGCCAGATGGAAACTTTAAAAGAAAGATACAAACAAGAGGTCGTGCCCAAGCTGCTTGAAGAGTTTGGTTATAAGTCGACTATGGCTGTTCCTCGCATCACTAAAATAACTCTCAATATGGGAGTGGGTGAAGCGGCTCAGGACAAGAAAGTTCTTCAAGGAGCTCTTGCAGACCTTGAAAAAATCGCCGGGCAAAAGCCAGTGGTTACTTTAGCTCGGAAGTCGATTGCTGGTTTTAAGATCCGTGACGGCTGGCCCATCGGATGTAAGGTTACCCTGCGTAAAGAACACATGTGGGAGTTTTTCGACAGGCTCGTTTATATTGCGATCCCCCGCGTTAGAGATTTCAGGGGATTAAGCCCGAAATCCTTCGACGGCCGTGGAAACTACAGCATGGGCTTGAAAGAACAGATTGTTTTTCCAGAAATAGATTACGATAAGGTTGATAAGCTACGTGGTTTAGATATTTGTATTACCACTACCGCAAAAACAGATGAAGAAGGTCGCGCGCTACTCTCGGCATTCAACTTTCCGATCAGACAATAGGAACGCTCATAATGGCTAAAACCTCTATGACAGAGCGCGAAAAGCGCCGAGCTAAGTTAGTCGCCCAGTATGGCGAAAAGCGTGCAACGCTGAAAACAATCATCAAAGACCCGAGTACGTCAGATGAAGACAGGTGGGATGCGCAGCTTAAGCTTCAATCTTTGCCTCGAGATTCGAGCAAAGTACGTCAGAGAAATCGCTGTGGGCTAACAGGGCGACCGCACGGTTATTACCGTAAATTTGGTCTAAGTAGAAATAAACTCCGGGAAGCCGCAATGCGTGGTGACGTTCCAGGGTTAGTTAAGGCAAGTTGGTAATTTAGAGGGTTCTATAAAATGAGTATGCAAGACCCCATCGCAGATTTTTTAACTCGTGTCCGAAATGGCCAGATGGCTGGTAAGGTCGAGGTGGTGATGCCTCTTTCCAAAGCAAAGCAGGCAGTGTGTAAGGTATTGATCGACGAGGGCTACCTTCTTAGCTGTGAAGCCGTCGGCGATGAAAAGAAACCCGAATTGAAAGTTGCTCTTAAGTACTTTGAGGGTAATCCAGTAATTGACAAAATCACTCGAGTGAGTCGACCTGGCCTTCGCGTGTTTAAAGGTAAAGATGAGATACCTAAAGTAAATGGTGGTTTAGGGGTTGCTATCCTCTCCACCAACAAAGGTATCGTGTCGGATCGAACTGCGCGCGAACTGGGCGTCGGCGGTGAAATCCTCTGTACTGTTTCTTAATAGGCGATAATAATGTCACGTGTAGCTAAAAGCCCTATTGCAATCCCGGCCTCTGTTGAAGTGTCAATAGAGGGGCAGAGGGTTTCTGTTAAGGGAAAAAATACAACTTTACATCATGAACTGCATGAATCAGTAGGTCTTTCCCTAGAAGATAGCTTGCTCACCTTCGGTGCTAAGGGAAGCAACTCGTCTGGGTGGGCACAAGCTGGTACGGCACGTTCTATTGTGAATAACATGGTAACTGGCGTTTCCCAAGGTTTTGAGAAAAAGCTACTACTAAACGGCGTAGGTTACAGAGCGCAAGCAAAAGGTAAGGTGCTTAATTTAACCCTTGGCTTTTCTCATCCGGTTGAGCACCCCATCCCGGAGGGAATAACCGTTGAGACCCCATCACAAACAGAGATCGTGCTGAAGGGTGCTGACAAACAGTTGATTGGCCAGGTTGCGTCTGATATTAGAGCATATCGTCCGCCCGAACCGTATAAAGGTAAGGGTGTTCGCTACGCAGATGAATATGTACGTAGAAAAGAAGCTAAAAAGAAGTAACCTGACTAGATAATATCAAAGTTGAGACAGTTAATATGAGTCACAAGAAACCGGCTCGCCTAAGACGAGCGAAAAGAGTGCGTTTTCAGATTAAGGAGCTTGGGCATCCGAGACTCTGTGTTAATCGAAGCTCTAAGCATATTTACGCTCAAGTAATATCCGCCGAAGGTGGGACAGTGCTTGCCTCAGCCTCTACGGTAGAAAAGGGCTGTGATATTTCCGCAACTAGCAATCAATCTGCAGCTGCCGAAATAGGGAAAAAAATTGCCGAGAGGGCAAAAGAAAAGGGCATTTCGAGTGTCGCTTTTGATCGCTCGGGTTTCAAATATCATGGTCGTATTCGTGCTTTGGCAGATGCCGCACGTGAAGCTGGCTTAGAATTTTAAGGGTACTCTTAACATGTCAAAAAGAGCGCAAAAAAAAGAGCAGGCTGTTGAACAACAGGAAGAAGGTTTACAGGAAAAACTTGTCCAGGTAAACCGCGTATCTAAAGTTGTGAAGGGCGGCCGGATTTTTAGTTTTACAGCATTGACTGTAGTTGGAGACGGTAACGGACGCGTGGGCTTTGGGCGCGGGAAAGCGAGAGAGGTCCCTCTAGCTATACAGAAGGCACTCGATCAAGCACGCCGTAATATGATCCAGGTTGATCTGAATGGATCTACTTTGCACCATGAAATAAATGGCGTACATAGCTCTTCCAAGGTTTACATGCAGCCGGCGTCTGATGGTACCGGAATTATAGCCGGCGGCGCGATGAGATCTGTGTTTGAAGTTGCAGGTGTTCAGAATGTTCTTGCGAAATGTTACGGCTCTACAAACCCAGTGAACGTGGTGCGAGCGACGTTTAACGGCTTAGCCGCGATTAACGGGCCAGAAAAAATCGCTGCGAAACGTGGCAAAACTGTCGAACAGATTCTTGGGTAAGCGTTATGTCTGCTAACAACAAAATCAATGTTACATTAGTAAAAAGCACCATTGGCCGTCTCGAGTCGCATAAAGCATGTGTTCGTGGCTTAGGTTTAAAGAGAATTAACCATACAGTGGCGGTCGAAGATACTGCTTCAGTTCGTGGCATGATTAACAAAGTGTCCTACCTGGTAAGGGTTGAAGGAGAATAATTGTGGATTTGAATACTTTAAGCCCAGGGTCAGGAGCGAAGTCCAAGGCCAAGCGTGCCGGTCGCGGAATTGGGAGTGGCCTTGGTAAAACATGTGGCCGCGGGCACAAGGGTTTGAAAGCTCGGTCAGGCGGAAGCGTTAAGCCTGGATTTGAAGGCGGCCAAATGCCCCTGTACAGGCGGGTGCCGAAATTTGGTTTCACATCTAGGACATCCCTTGTGAAGCAAGAGATACCGACATCTTCATTAGATAAGATGAGCGCTGAAGTGATCGATCTTGATGCGCTAAAAAACGAGCGCATTGTTCGGAAAAGTACCAAGTTCGTAAAGATAATGCTTTCTGGTGAAATTAGTCGCCCGATTACATTAAAGGGTATTGCTGCTAGCAAAGGTGCAAAGGAAGCAATTGAGACCGCAGGCGGAAAAATAGAGGATTAATGGATGGCAAAATCAACGAAGGCAGCTATTCCACCCAGCGCGCAAGCTGGACTGTCAGAGCTTTGGCGCCGAATTGGTTTTGTCATATTAGCCCTTTTTATATACAGAATCGGAGCCCATATTCCGGTTCCAGGTGTAGATCCGGTAAAACTTGCTGATCTTTTTGAGCAAACCGAAGGAACAATATTAAGCTTTTTTAATATGTTCTCGGGGGGAGCGCTCGAGCGAATGAGCATCCTTGCTCTGGGGATCATGCCATATATTTCTGCGTCGATTATAATGCAGCTGCTTACTAGCGTTAGCCCCAAGCTGGAGCAGATAAAAAAAGAGGGCGAGTCTGGTAGGAGAAAGATCACCCAATATACCCGTTACGGTACGGTTGGTTTGGGGATAATTCAGGCGATGGGTATAGCAGTTACTCTGGTTAATCAGGGTGTTACAACCTGGGGTGTGGATATATTTTACCCCACGGCAGTTCTTACGTTCGTAAGTGGAACAGTCTTTTTAATGTGGCTGGGGGAGCAGATTAACGAGAGGGGGATTGGTAACGGAATTTCCCTCATTATTTTTGCGGGGATTGTCGCAGGTATACCAGGAGCGATAGGTCAGTCCTTCGAGTCGGCGAGGCAGGGGGAGCTTAACCTGCTAGTGCTGTTGGGCGTTGTATTATTTGCCGGTATTACGGTTGGTTTGGTCGTTTTTATTGAGCGTGGGCAGCGTAGAATCACTGTCAATTATGCCAAAAGGCAGCAAGGAAGAAAGGTGTTCGCGGCCCAACAAAGTCACTTGCCGCTTAAGGTGAATATGGCGGGAGTTTTACCGCCGATATTTGCATCGAGCATATTATTGTTCCCGGCGACTATTGGGCAATGGTTTGGGAATAAGCCGGGTATGGAGTGGCTGCAGGATATATCTTTACAAATTGCTCCGGGCCGACCGCTCTATGTATTGTTATTTGCGTTGGGAATAATCTTCTTCTGTTTTTTCTATACTTCGCTGATGTTTAATTCCAGAGAGATTGCGGATAATTTGAAGAAGTCTGGTGCTTTTATTCCAGGAATTAGGCCTGGTGAAAACTCAGCACGCTATATAGATAGTGTAATGGGGCGCTTAACCTTGGTCGGGTCAATATATATAACTGGGATATGTCTGATCCCGGAGTTTATGGTTATCGGTGCTAACGTGCCTTTTTACTTTGGCGGAACATCGTTGTTGATCGTTGTCGTCGTGGTGATGGATTTTATTACCCAGGTGCAGTCGCACTTGATGTCAGGCCAGTATCAATCGCTGATGAATAAGGCGAACCTTAAAGGCAAGGCTAAGTAAGGTAGATAGTGAGTCAGTGAAGTATCGTTTTAGTGGAGTGGTATTATGAAAGTGCAAGCCTCAGTAAAAAAAGTATGCCGAAACTGCAAAATCGTACGCAGGAATGGCGCAGTAAGGGTTATTTGTAAGGCGGAGCCACGCCATAAGCAGCGACAGGGCTAGCCTTGATAGGCAGGTAGATCGTTGAATAAGAAAAGTTGATTTATTAGCGTTTAAGTTATATCATCTCGCACCTTTTCCCGAGGGGTAAAGGCTGCTTGGGATTCGTATCTGGAGAAAAAGAATGGCCCGTATATCAGGGGTAAATATACCCGACCATAAACATGCGGTTATCTCGCTCACCTACATTTATGGTGTCGGTAGGACTAGCGCCCGTAACATTTGCGCAGCGACGGGTATTGCGCCAGACACAAAGATCGGTGACCTAGATGAAGGTCAGCTTGATCTTTTGAGAGCCGAGATTGCAAAGATGCCGACTGAAGGTGATTTGCGGCGTGAAGTCTCCATGAATATAAAGCGATTGATGGATTTAAAGTGTTACCGTGGTTTGCGGCATCGTCACAGTTTGCCTGTCCGTGGTCAGCGCTCCAAGACAAACGCGCGCACCCGTAAAGGGCCAAAGAAACCAATTAGAAAATAAAGCTGATTTTATAAGCGGGAACTACAGTAGATGGCTAACGAAGATCGTCCCAAGAAAAAAGGTAGAAGGAGTGTTGTAGAGGGCATTGCTCATGTTCATGCTTCTTTTAACAACACCATTATTACTATTACAGATCGTCAAGGTAACGCGCTAAGCTGGGCAACAGCTGGAGGCTGCGGTTTCCGTGGTTCTCGAAAGAGCACTCCTTTTGCAGCGCAGGTCGCTTCCGAAAAGGCAGGTAAAGCTGCACAGGAATTATACGGCATTAAGAGTGTTGACGTGATGGTTAAGGGGCCTGGGCCAGGAAGAGAATCGGCGGTAAGAGCTTTAGACGCATGTGGTTATAAAGTTACTAGCATTACAGATGTCACGCCTATTCCCCATAACGGCTGTAGACCACCCAAGAAACGACGCGTGTAGGTAGGATTAGAATTATGGCGAGATATATTGGCCCTAAGTGCAAGCTTTCAAGAAGAGAAGGTACAGATCTTTTTCTGAAAAGTGGCGTAAGAGCGCTTGATTCAAAGTGTAAGTTAGAAGCTGTTCCTGGTGTCCACGGGGCACGCCGCGGGAGGCTATCAGATTACGGCTTGCAGCTTAGAGAAAAGCAAAAAGTACGTCGCATGTATGGTGTGCTTGAAAAGCAGTTCCGTAACTACTATAAAGTTGCTGCTAGCCGAAAGGGCGCTACGGGTGAAAACTTGTTGCAGTTATTAGAAGGTAGACTGGACAATGTGGTTTACCGAATGGGCTTTGCTTCAACTCGCGCAGAATCACGTCAGCTAGTAAGTCATAAATCTATCATGGTAAATGGATCTACCGTTAATATTGCATCATATCAAGTGTCTGTTGGCGACGTGGTTGCAGTTCGTGAAAAGGCGAAGAGCCAGCTACGTATCAAGAATGCGCTCGAGATGTCAGAGCAAAACGGCCAGGTGTCATGGGTGGAAGTGGACGCTAAGAAAATGGAGGGGAATTTTAAGGCCCTTCCTGAGCGAGCTGATCTATCCTCCGAGATTAATGAGAATTTAATCGTAGAGCTTTACTCTAAATAAGGTTGCACCCAGGAGCGTTTATGCAGCAATCTGCAAGCGAGTTATTGTCCCCGAAAAATATTTCAGTTCAGCAAGTAAGTGTGACTAAAGCAAAGGTGGTTCTCGAGCCGCTTGAGCGTGGGTTTGGTCATACACTTGGTAATGCCCTGAGACGTATACTTCTATCAAGTATGACGGGTGCCGCAGTTACCGAAGTGGAAATTGACGGGGTAGAGCATGAATACAGCTCATTGCCCGGTGTCCATGAAGATGTGATGGAAGTTCTTTTGAACATGAAAGAACTTTCGATATCTATGCCAGGCGCTGAACATGCGATTGTAGAAATTAACAAAAAGGGTCCCGGCGTCGTAACTGCTGGAGATATACAACTTTCGAGCGAGATGTCAGTTGTTAATCCTGATCAGGTTATCGCTAACCTTGGGGAAGAGGCCAACCTCAATCTCAAGATGACCGTGCAGCAAGGGCGTGGTTATGATCCCGCAGAAACACGGGAAGAAGACGATGAAAGCCGGCGCATTGGCATGCTAAGGGTAGATGCGTCCTATAGCCCAGTAAAGCGCGTAGCTTACTCAGTAGAAAATGCCAGAGTTGAAAATCGCACGGATCTCGACCGCCTAATTGTTGACCTTGAAACAAACGGTACGATTGACCCAGAAGAGGCGGTTCGTCGCGCAGCGACAATTCTTCAGCAGCAATTAGCGGTGTTTGTTAATCTCGAAGCAGATTCAACACCAGAACCTGAAGAAGAAGTAGAGGAAATAGATCCAATCCTACTGCGCCCAGTAGATGACCTTGAGTTAACTGTGCGCTCAGCCAATTGTTTGAAAGCCGAGAATATTTATTATATTGGTGACCTTGTTCAAAGTACCGAGGTGGAGCTGCTTAAGACTCCTAATCTTGGCAAAAAGTCGCTAACAGAGATTAAAGATGTATTGGCCTCGAAGGGGCTTTCCCTTGGTATGCGCCTAGAAAGTTGGCCTCCAGCACATTTAGCAGATGATGCGCGAATCGACACAAAGCGTCGTGCCACACGTTATCGTCGGTAGTTGTTAGTAATTCCAAAGATTTGAAGGATAGTAAAAATGCGTCATCGTAAGAGTGGTCGGAAGTTAAATAGAAATAGCAGTCACAGAGCAGCGATGTTCCGTAATATGACAGTGTCTCTTTTCGAGCATGAAGTCATTCGTACCACTCTGCCAAAGGCAAAAGAGTTGCGACGCGTTGCGGAGCCCTTGATTACGCTATCCAAGGAAGATTCAGTTGCAAATCGTCGCTTGGCTTTCTCTCGGACCCGTAGTGATATGGCTGTTGGGAAGTTATTTAACGAGCTTGGCCCACGGTACAAACAACGTCCCGGTGGTTATTTGCGAGTGTTGAAATGCGGTTTTCGCGCAGGTGACGCGGCCCCGATGGCGATTGTGGAACTGGTTGATCGCCCTCAGCCCGAGCTTGAGGGCCACGACGATTAAGATCAATTAAGACTTATTAACCGGGCTTTGCCCGGTTTTTTTTTGCCTATTCTGGCAGATGTGTATTTTAAAAAACATATGAGACCCTTTGAGGGGCTCCCTCCAATGTTTGTTCTTCTAAAGCCCCCGCTTTTGTTTTAGGGGTGATAGCTAATGAGTAAGGTCTCTAAAGATAAAGGGGTACGTGATGAGCCATAAACAATTTATTCCACCTAAGCGCACTTTGATGGGCCCTGGCCCCTCCGATGTTTCAGTACGGGTTCTTCATGCAATGGCTCGCCCTACTATAGGGCATTTAGACCCTCAATTTATAATGCTTATGGATGAGATTAAAGGCCTTTTACAATATGCATTTAAAACTAACAATGCTTTGACTCTGCCGGTTTCCGCTCCAGGGTCTGCCGGTATGGAGACTTGTTTTGTCAATCTGGTAGAGCCGGGCGAAAAGGTCATCGTATGTGTTAACGGTGTTTTCGGAAAGCGAATGGTCGAAAACGTTGAGCGCTGCGGCGCCATCCCAGTCATAGTGCAGGATGAGTGGGGTGCAGCTGTTTCAGTTGATAAAGTCGAGGTTGCGCTTAAGGAGAACCCAGATGCCGCTGTGCTGGCTTTTGTGCATGCAGAAACTTCCACAGGGGTGATCTCCGATGCCGAAGCCCTTGCCGCTCTGGCGCGCAATAAAAACTGCCTCACTCTCGTGGATGCAGTAACATCACTAGGCGGGGTCGAATTAGACGTTGATGGATGGGGTATTGATGCGATCTACTCGGGAACCCAGAAGTGCCTGTCTGCCGCACCGGGCATTTCTCCCGTAAGCTTTAGTGAAAAAGCGGTTCAAAAAATTCAAAAACGTAAATTTCCGGTTCAAAGCTGGTTTATGGATCTCAATCTCGTAATGGGTTATTGGGGTAGCAATGCTAAACGGGCTTATCACCATACTGCGCCCGTCAATGCGCTTTACGGCTTCCACGAATCTTTGCTGGTGCTCAAGGAGGAAGGTTTGGATGCTGCGTGGACACGTCATAATTATCACCACGAGGCTTTGAAGGTAGGCCTTGAGGCCTTAGGTTTGGAGCTGACCGTGGATGAAGCTTGCCGTGCTCCTCAGTTGAACGCTGTTCGGGTGCCGGAAGGGGTTGATGAGGCAGCCGTGCGAACTTATCTGCTTAATACCTTTAACCTGGAGATTGGTGCGGGTCTTGGTGCTTTGGCTGGAAAAGTCTGGCGTATTGGTTTGATGGGGCAAAGCGCTTGTCGGGAAAATGTCGTTTTATGCTTGGAGGCTCTGGATTCGGCCTTGAATAATCAAGGTTATCCGCATAAAGCGGGTGCAGGTGTAGCTGCTGCGGAGTCATTTTACGAACAATAGGGCGTCTTGGTATATTCTTCCTTATCGAATCGCTTTTGGCGTGAGAGGAGCTGGGCTACTTAAGTGATAAACAAACTTAAGTGGCCTCTATAGCGTTTAGAAGAAAGGTTTAAGGTATTGCCCGGTATGGGAGTTCTCGCACTGGGCTAGCTCTCTAGGTGTGCCGGTGGCAATAATTTCCCCTCCTCCATCTCCTCCTTCTGGGCCCAGGTCGATAGTCCAGTCAGCAGTTTTTACCACGTCCAGGTTGTGCTCGATAACCACGACTGTGTTGCCATGGTCGCGCAGACGATGCAGGACGTGAAGGAGCTGCTCAATATCGTGGAAATGCAGCCCGGTGGTGGGTTCGTCGAGGATGTAGAGGGTTTTACCGGTATCACGTTTGGATAGCTCTCGCGCCAGCTTAACTCGCTGCGCTTCTCCTCCAGACAGCGTGGTCGCTGCTTGGCCAAGATGAATATAAGACAGGCCCACGTCGATAAGGGCCTGAAGTTTTCTGGCTAGCGCGGGCACAGCATCAAAAAACTCCCTGGCCTCCTCAACCGTTAGGTCAAGTACTTCGTGGATATTTTTACTTTTGTAACGAACTTCTAAAGACTCTCGGTTGTATCGTTTCCCGTTACATACATCGCAGTTTACATACACGTCTGGAAGAAAGTGCATTTCGACCTTGACGACTCCATCCCCCTGACAGGCTTCGCAGCGTCCACCCTTGACGTTAAAGCTAAATCGGCCGGGCTTATATCCCCGTGAGCGCGCTTCTTGCGTGCCGGCAAATAATTCACGTATCGGAGTAAAAAGCCCTGTGTAGGTGGCTGGATTTGAGCGAGGGGTGCGGCCGATGGGGCTTTGGTCAATGTTGACCACTTTGTCGAGGTTTTCCAATCCTTCCACTTTTTCATGGGCGGCGATATTAAGTGTCGTGGCGCCGTTTAGCTCGGTAGCAGAAATCGGGTATAAAGTTTGGTTGATGAGCGTGGATTTCCCAGAGCCGGACACGCCCGTGATACAGGTGAGCAAGCCTAAGGGAATGGAAAGGTTTACGTTTTTAAGGTTGTTCCCGTGTGCGCCAAGGATGTTTAATGTTTTTTCCCAGTTGGGCGGCGTGGTGTTTTCCGGTATATGAATGCTGCGTTTGCCGCTCAGGTATGCGCCGGTAATGGACTCGGGGTTATTCGCAAGATCGTCACAGCTGCCGGAGGCAACGATTTCCCCTCCGTGAACGCCCGCGCCGGGGCCGATGTCGATTACATGATCGGCGAGCCTTATGGCTTCTTCGTCATGTTCTACCACGATGACAGAGTTGCCTAGGTCGCGTAAGTGAACGAGCGTGTTAAGCAAGCGGGTGTTGTCGCGCTGATGTAGCCCAATGGAGGGCTCGTCTAGTATATACATAACACCAACAAGGCCTGCTCCGATTTGGCTCGCCAGGCGAATGCGTTGTGCTTCGCCGCCGGACAAGGAGTCGGCGTTGCGGCTCAGGGTCAGGTAGTCGAGGCCGACATTAACGAGAAAGTTCAGGCGATCACGGATTTCTTTGAGAATTTTTTCCGCGATCACGCCCTTGTGCCCACTCAGTGTGAGCTCGCTGAAGTGCTGATGGGCCCGGCCGATGGAAAGACTTGTCACCTCTGGTAGAGACTGTTCCTGGATGAACACATGGCGCGCTGCCAGGTTGAGGCGAGAGCCGCTACAGGTAGGGCAAACTGATATATTCAGGTATTTGTTAAGCTCTTCTCTGACTGTGTCCGATTCCGTTTCCTTATGGCGGCGTTCTAAGTTCGGGATGATGCCTTCGAATGTGTGGGTGCGAACAACGTGATGCCCGTGCGCACCTTCGTATTCAAAATCTATTTTCGTTCGGCCGCTGCCGTGAAGCAGAGTATTTTTGATTTTTTCTGGTAGGTTTTTGTACGCCGTGTCCAGTTCGAAATCGTAATGTTTGGCGAGACTGCGAAGCATTGCAAAATAGTAATTGTTTCGCCGATCCCAGCCGCGAATGGCGCCTTCTGCCAGGCTGAGTTCTTGGGATGTGACGAGCTTTAATGGATCGAAGAAACGACGCACCCCAAGACCGTCGCAGTCACCACAAGCACCGGCCGGGTTGTTAAAGGAGAAAAGCCGGGGTTCCAGTTCTGGTAGGCAATAACCGCAGATTGGGCAAGCGTAACGCGAAGAAAATATGGCATCGTTAAAAGCTTCGTCCATTGCGCTGACTATCACCGTGCCATCTGCAAGGTTAAGCGCAGTCTCCAGTGATTCTGCCAGACGGGTTTGTATGTTTTCGCGAACCTTGAGGCGATCGATGACGGCTTCGATGGAGTGTTTTTTATTTTTATCGAGTTTTGGCGGATGTTCAAGGTCCGTAATGATGCCGTCTATGCGAGCACGAATATAACCTTCACTTCGTAACTCATCGAAAACATGAAGATGCTCTCCCTTTCGATCTTTGATAATGGGCGCGAGCAGCATAATGGCCTGGCCTTCAGGCATGTTCATGATTTGATCAACCATCTGGCTAATGGTTTGTGCTTCGAGGTTTTCACCATGATCAGGGCAGGAGGGTGTGCCTGCGCGCGCGTAGAGCAGGCGCAGATAATCATATATCTCCGTGATGGTGCCAACAGTGGAGCGTGGGTTATGGGATGTGGATTTTTGCTCAATGGAAATGGCGGGCGACAAGCCTTCGATGTGGTCTATGTCGGGCTTTTCCATGAGAGAAAGAAATTGCCTGGCATAGGTGGAAAGAGACTCCACATAACGACGCTGTCCTTCTGCATAGAGGGTGTCGAAGGCCAGTGATGACTTGCCTGAGCCGGATAGCCCGGTGACAACCACCAGTTTCTCTCTGGGGATGTCTAAGTTGATGTTCTTGAGGTTATGGGTGCGTGCGCCGCGAACCTGTATTTTATTCATTGTAATACTGGGTGCTCATATGCCAGGGAGGGAGGAGGTAAAGCAAGCCGACTATTATACCTGATGCGCGCGCTTTGTGAGCTTTAAGTCAGAGTATCTCTGAATAATCCTAGAGGCCGCAATTGGAGTGCGAAATTCTACACACCGAGAGTAGGAGCTTCTAGGATAATTGATGCCCACGTTCCTCGCAGCCAATATGCTCGGCCGCCTCTCGGTAATTGCTTCATACGTTGCTCTTTGCGTTTGTTTGCGGCTTAGCTCTGCCGGCTCCGTCTATGGATTCATACTTGCGGGCCCGCGCAGCGTATTAGGTGTAGGTGCAATCTACGCCTCAAATATGGGTATTTTAAATACAATTCCAGTGTGTTTTACGAGGCAGGTTTCCTGTGTCTTTCGAAATTAATCAGAGCTGTCTTAGGTTTATCGGGGTTTGGCGTATGCCTACCTCGGCGGGTTTGATAAAATACACGGCTTCATTAATAGGGGTGTTGTAAATAGTGAATTTTAGCCCACAAGAGAAACGGGCCACCGGGGCCTTGGCAAGCATTTATTCCTTTCGTATGTTGGGTTTGTTTATGTTGCTGCCGGTGTTTAGCCTTTATGCCGAAGACGAGTATCGACAGGTCACTCCTTTTCTGATTGGTTTGGCAGTGGGTATTTATGGGCTGACTCAGGCGCTGTTCCAAATACCCTTTGGTTTGTTGTCTGATCGTTGGGGGCGAAAGCCACTTATATATTCGGGTTTGGTTTTGTTTGCCCTGGGTGGTTTGGTAGCAGCGTTGAGTGAGTCTATATATGGTGTGATAGCTGGAAGGGCGCTGCAAGGCAGTGGCGCAATTGCGGCAGCGACAACCGCTTTGTTGTCTGACCTTACTCAGGAAGAAAACCGTACCAAAGCCATGGCGGCCATTGGAATGAGTATTGGCCTGTCATTTATGTTGGCTATGATCCTTGGTCCGAGCTTGGTGGGTTGGGTGGGTTTAAGTGGTTTGTTTTGGCTCACCGCGGTGCTCGCGCTGGGTGGAATATTAGTGTGTTATTTTCTGGTGCCTACACCAAAAAGCCTGGGCAGAAGAAGTGACGCCTTGCCTGTTCTCGGACGGCTCAAAGAGGTATTTGCTAACGAAGCACTGCGACCCTTGAACCTTAGCATTTTTTTACTTCATTTTATTCTAACCGCCTGTTTTGTTGTGCTCCCCCTCATCCTTAAGCAGTATGGAGGGCTAGAGAGCGGAGAGCATGGGCGGATCTATCTGTCGACGATAGGGCTCTCTTTTCTGGCAATGTTGCCCTTGATGATTTTGGCGGAAAAGAAGGCAAGGGTGAAAGAGGTTTTTCTGCTGGCGATTGCTATTATGTCTGTGGGCTTATTCTCTTTGGCCACGGGCCACCGGGACTTGGACAGTGTAGTGTTCGCACTGTTTTTGTTCTTTTTCTCCTTCAACTTATTAGAGGCGCTCCTACCTTCTTTGGTGAGTAGGTTGGCACCGGCTGGAGACAAGGGCAGTGCCATGGGAGTGTATTCTAGCGGGCAATTTCTGGGCGCTTTTTTTGGCGGGCTGCTAGGTGGTGCGCTTTCCGGCAGTACTGGTTTTGCTTCGGTGTTTGTCGTCTCACTCTTGTTAACGCTGGTTTGGTTTTATGTGGTGTGGGGGATGGAGCCGCCTCGGCTGCTGCAGGGGCATGTGTTAAAACTATATCCCGAGAATTTTAGCGGAAAATGGCATGGTGAACCAACCTTGCTTGAGGGCTTGCTGAGTGTTGATGGTGTTGAAGAAGCAGTGGTGCTGGAAGAGGAGGGTGTTGCTTATCTCAAAGTGGATAAAAACGTTCTTGATGTGACGCAATTAGAAAAATTTTCTCTGGTTAAACAGGGGTAAAATAAGTACAGTGATCAGCCAAAACATGCACAAAGGAGAATAGAACAGTGGCACGAGGAGTTAACAAAGTTATCCTGATCGGGAATTTGGGGCGTGATCCAGAAACCAGGTACTTGCCCTCTGGTGGCGCTGTCACAAATGTAGCGCTTGCCACGAGCGAGTCATGGACGGACAAGCAAAGTGGTCAAAAACAAGAACGAACAGAATGGCACCGGGTGGTATTCTTCAATCGCCTGGCTGAAATTGCGGGTGAATACCTGAAAAAAGGCACAAAGGTTTATATAGAAGGGTCGCTGCGAACTCGCAAGTGGCAGGATCAACAAACCGGGCAAGACCGCTACAGTACTGAAATTGTTGCTAGCGAAATGCAGATGCTGGATAGTCGTGGCGGCCCGAGTGGAGGCGGCGATGGCTATAGTGGATATGACCAGATCGCCCCGCCAAGTGAAGGCTCTCATGGCGCCTCCCAGGCTTCGGCTCCCAAACAAGCTGGCGCGAGTTCTCCTGGAAGTGAGCCGGCAAAAGCAGCGAGCGGTGGGTTTGACGATAGCTTTGATGATGATATTCCTTTCTAGAGGCCCCTTGATGCTAAGCTTGTTTGTATCGGGGGGAAATTGACGCGATGAGTGGCAAGCGTTATGTTTTGTTGGGAGTCGCTGCATACTTTGCCTTTCTTCTAGCCACTTTACCCGCAAGTGTGGCTTGGAAATACTTTATTGATTTGGCTGATATGCCTCAGCTGAATCAACAGGTTTCTCAGCTTGATGGTTCTGTCTGGGATGGCTCGACAAAAATTCATATTGATAGTTTAAGCTACCCCCTCGCTTGGCATGTATCACTAAGGTCTCTTTGGCGTTTAGGCTTGGAGCTGGATTTATCCTCATACCAGGATATATTTAGTGCCGATACTAAGGTGTTTATTTCCCCTTTTGGTTTAGCCTTGCGTGAGGCGAGGGCGAAGGTCTCGGAGGACTTGGTAAATCGTTCTCTGCAGTCTGCGGCGGCAAGCATGACCAATCCAGTATTTATTAATGTTCAGGAAGTTGATTGGGCCTGGGGATCTTTTTCCGAGGCAAACGGTCGAATCGCCTGGGAAGGTGGCTTGGTCACTTATAGGGACGGGCGTAATACCAAGCAGCTATTTGTGCCAAGTATGGTGGGTTCGCTCTCCTCTGAGGACGGAAGTTTGGTGCTGACCTTTGCAAGTAGCGCAGAAACAGGTGCGGAGGAGCTTATCTCTGCTCGGCTGAGTGGAGAAGGGCTAGGACTTATCCAGGTCCGTCGCCGGCTCTTTGATTTGCTTGGTCAGCGCTGGGCGGAAAATAGCCAGGCGCAAGACATTATTTTTGAGATATCTCAGCAGCTATGGAATTGAAATGATGGTCAAAAAGCAGCAATTTTCTGGGGCCTTTTTTTGAACTACATGGTGTTTTGACACAATGAAAAGCCATCCCATAAGCAGCGGACTAAAGCGCGTGCCGGCGATTTTGATCGCCGGTTTTGTGCTTGCGATTGGCTATTCGCTTGCTGAAATTACTTGGCTGGCGCTAGATGATCGCAGTGATGCCGGCATCCCCAGGCACGTTAAGCCGCTGCTATCTTCTAAAACCGCTACCGTGGATGACTTCTATGGCAGAGAAATTGCCGAGTGGGACTTGTTTGGTGTGGTAACAGCCACGAAAAAAGTCGCAAATAAAAAGGTGGAGCTAACGGCTCCCGATACCCGTTTGCAGTTAGTTCTTAAGGGGGTGTATGTTGCCCCAAATGCTGAAAAGTCCAGCGCAATCATTGCAGAGAAGCGCAATGTTAAACGCTATCGAATAGGTGACAAAGTGCCGGGAGGCGTCAGCCTTCATGAAGTACAAAATAAGTTTGTTATCTTAAAGCGTGGCGTCAAGTATGAAACACTCCGATTCACTGAGTCCAGTTTGAAGGCGCCCATCACGGCAAAACCCAGAACCGTTAACAAAGCTTTGAGAAGAAGCGGGTCTGACAGGCGCGGTATCGTCAATGATATTCGTAGCGGGAAAATCACCTCGGTAAAGGATATTTTAAACGACTATGGCGCTAATCCAGCAGAACAGTTTGCGGCTGTTCTTATGGAAGCCGGGATGGAGCCAACTAATGATGATGGAGAGTCAGGCCTTAAGGTCGGTAGGAATGCTCCCAAAGATATTCTTAAGTCCATCGGCTTGAGGTCGGGAGATATTGTTCGTTCCGTTAATGACTTCCCGGTTAATGAGCTGCAGGGAGACGATGCACTTTTAAGGGAAATATTGACCTCTGAAAGAGCAAAAATTGTTATTCAGCGTGGTTCACGTCGTTTTACGGTTAATTATCCGCTTCCACAGGGATGATGTGAAATTAGTGCGGCGCAAAACATCCGATCAACATACAAATAAATGTCGAAATAACATGAAGCGTTTTTTATTTTTAGTCAGTTTACCCCTTTTGCTAATCTTTAGTGGGCCGCTTTTGGCCGGTAGTTTGAATGTCCGGGATGCGGATGTGCGAGCCTTGGTGACGCAAATTTCAGATATTACCGGTAAGAGCTTTGTAGTTGACCCGCGAGTAAAAGGTAAAGTGACGGTTATCTCCAATGCTGATATGACGGCGGGTGAAATCTACGAAGTGTTTAAATCCGTTTTGCATGTGCATGGTTATGCCACGGTAGAGTCAGGTGATGTGGTGAAAATAGTCCCGACTAATGGGGCGAAACAGGATAATTTAAAACTCGATGCCAGAGGCGCTGAGATCGGCGAGCAAATGGTGACACGGGTGATTGATGTCAAGCACACCTCTGCAACGGAACTGGTGCCTATTCTTCGCCCCATGGTGCCTCAATATGGTCACGTTGCTGCAGTGGCGTCGGCTAATGCATTGATTATTTCAGATCACGGCCAGAATATTCTCCGTATCGAAAAAATTATCCGTCGTATCGATAGTGCAGAAAGCGAAGAGGTGGAAGTCATCCTGCTGAAAGAGGCCTGGGTGACGGATGTGGTGGCTTTGCTGGAAAACCTTTCACCTGCCGCATCATCTGCTAAGGGTAATAAGCGGACTGTT
>DFBZ01000094.1 GCA_002366835.1 Gammaproteobacteria bacterium UBA3067 | reverse complement strand
CACCGAATAGCCTTGATCGCGAACCAAAGCAACAGCTTCTTCTTTAAACTCTTTCGGATATTGCTTGTAACTACGTTTTTGTCCCATGATGACTCTCCAATAATTGACGGGTATTGTCTCTTATTATAGTGTCCGTTTCATTCAACCAGAACAGGGCACGCCCGTATGGCAGAAGCGGAAATATAATTACGACAAGGCTCTTGAAGAAAAAAATCGCCTCGTCTGTTGGCCTCCTGTAGAAGTACTTCAGCGAAAAAATCTACTTCTAGGTGGGTAGTTTCTTTGGTGATATTTGATCAATAAATGAGATATTAAAAGGTTTAGGGTAGATGAAACTTATAGAAATAATTGCTGAGAAATCAAATGTAGAGACTATCTCTGCAGTGGCCACGCAGCAAAATGTCTTGGATTTTCGTTTGGGCGTTGAGGACGAGGAAGGCCTGCAGTCGGTCCGTATTATTAGCAGTGATGACCGTCTTCAATCTACCTTGGATGGTCTGCAGACGGTACTCGGTACGCATCCAAAAGCACGTATTTTGGTCATTCCTGTAGATGTTGCGTTGCCCAAACCGCCTGAAGCAGAACGAAAGATGGAAGATGCCGCAGTGGCTTCCAGGGAGGTTTTGTACTCCTCTGTGCAAAAGAATGCGCGACTGGATTGGAACTTTGTTTTGCTGGTCATTTTATCCACCATTGTTGCCGCTATCGGCATGATCGAAAATAATGTGGCGGTTATTATTGGTGCAATGGTGATTGCTCCATTACTGGGGCCGAATTTAGCATTCGGATTGGGTACTGCTTTGGGTGATGTGGAATTAATGCGGAGCTCTTTCTTATCACTGGTCGTGGGGATTTTTTTAGCTGTTTCCTTGTCGGTGGGTATTGGAATGCTTTGGCCGACCGAGGAGCTCAGCACGGAACTCTTGGGGCGCACGGATGTGGGTTTAGATTCTGCGGCTCTCGCTCTGGTATCAGGTGCTGCGGCAGCGCTTTCGTTAACCACTGGGTTATCCAGTGTGTTAGTGGGCGTGATGGTAGCTGTGGCTTTATTGCCCCCTGCCGCAACGCTTGGTCTCGTATTAGGCTACGAGCGTATGGATTTGGCAGCTGGGGCGGGTTTGCTACTGGCGGTGAATATTGTTTGCGTAAATTTGGCTTGTAAGCTGGTGTTTTTATTTCGTGGTATAGCGCCACTCACATGGAAGGCAAAGCAAAATGCGCGGCGCTCCATGTTTGCGTATATTTTGGTTTGGGTTGTTACATTGATGTTGTTAGTTTTTGCTATTTATTTGCGAGGTGGTTTAGGTTTTTGAGGTGAATGGGATACTAGATAAGATTTTTCAAGAACGGTAACGATAAGGCCTTGCTCAATGTTGCAAAGGGACGCACTGTCTTGTAAGTACAAAAAAACACTTGTTGTCATCTCAAGGCTAAGGGTTGTTTTGCTTGGCAAGCTAAGATTGCGGCGAGGAAATTAACGATAAAGCCGAGCTTGTTTTAAGAAAAGAAACTCTGCGTAAATGGCAGGCAAAAAAAACCCAGGATCCTGGGGAAGATCCTGGGCGAAGACCAATAGGAGTTAGCCGTAATGTCTAAACTACGAAACAGATTGATGTTTGCAATAGATTAAACAGTTACATTGGTAAGTATTGATCATAATCGTGAAAATGCCAGCCCAGTTGCAAAATATTTGTATCAGGGGATGGTGGCAACCGCTTTATCAATTGTGTTTATAGGGGTATAGAAGTGGGGTGAAAATCGCACACCTCCACCCCGGTTGGCGCAGATAATTTGTTTTTCCATAAGTTGTTGATATAGCTCGGGGCTGCTGAGTGATGCATGGGTAAAGGTGACAATGCCAGCGCGGCGTTCTTTTTCTCTTGCCGAGATAATGGTGACCTGCGGGTGGGCTTCAAGTTGCTGAATAAGGTGGCCTACGTTCTTCTCCAGTTCCTTCTCAATGTTTTTCATGCCGACTTCCAATAAAAGGGAAAGGCTGGCCGACAGGGCGTGGGTGGCGAGCATGTTGGGGCTGCCGCACTCAAAACGGCGTGCAGATTGAGCGACGGTCCAGTCTTTGCGGTCATAGTCGCCGACATGTTCGACCATGTGCCAACCGTATTCATTTACCGATAGCTGTTTGCGTGCTTCGGCGGTGGAGAAAAATACACCGAGCCCCTCCGGGCCGAGTAGCCACTTATGGCCATCGGCGACGACGAAATCCGCCTTTATCGCTTCTACATCCATATTTTGTGCGCCGAGGCTTTGGATAGCGTCCACGCAGAACAGGATGCCTTGCTCGCGGCAGTGCTCGCCGAGTACCTCCAGCTTTAAGCGGAAACCGCTGGCATACTGTACAGAGCTTAGGGAGATAAGGCGGGTATGTGAATCACACGCGGCGATAATGGCGGCTTCGGGGTCATCGCCGGAGAGGGCGATTTCTTTAACCTTTACGCCCTGGTTGCGCAGGGACTCCCACACTATGCGGTTGGAAGGGAATTCTTCGTCGCTGATGATGACCGTATCGCCTGCTTTCCACTTCAGCCCGTAAGCGATCATGGAAAGCCCTTCAGAGGTGTTTTTTACCAGGGCAATATCTTGCCCGCTTGGGGCATTTAATAATGTTTGAAATTGTTTGCGCAGGGTGCTTTCAACCTTCATCCATTTGGGATAGTGGGTGGCCCCCCATAATACGTTCTCACGACTAAATTCTTGTATCGCTTGCTCGCAGCGTTTGGGCCAAGGGGAAACAGCGGCGTGGTTGAGATAGCACAGTTCGGGGTGCAGGGGGAATTCAGCGGAAAGTTCCATAATGACTCGTTTCAGTTGAGTGAGTGGGGCTGCGGCAGGGTCGCGGGGCAGTGATGGCCAATAAGGCAGCCAACAAAAGTGGCAACAAAATTGTATGGTATACGAGGTGATGTACTATTTTTACCTCTAACAGATTAGATGTCGCAAGGACTTATGAAAAAAGTTTTCACTATTATTCTCGGTTTGCAGTTATCCGCTTGTGCTGTATACCCGCAAACCAATACCTTGACGGGCTATCTTCGCTTGACTGATCGCTATCAAATTGAGCGCCAAAGAAATCTTACCATTCCTTTTGAATCAAATATTTATATGCCAAGAGTCGGCTTTGTCGGTACAGGTGAAGAGTCTAGCAGTGAGGAGTATGTTCATCTTCTTAATCAGGCTGCTGCCTCTTTTCGTGCGACTTTCCGCCGGGTGGAGGTGGGTAGGGTGGATGAAAATGGCAAACAAGCCCTTGCGTCAGCGAAACAGCTGCATTGTGATTATGCGCTTTTTATTACGCCAAACGATTGGCATGAAGGCAGAGACTTGCCGCTTTTGGAGGAAAGCAAGGGCAAAACAGGGATTGATAAAATTCGCCTGGCGATAAAACTGGTGGAGGTTTCAAGTGGCAAGCTGTTGGATCAAGCCGACATACAGGGCAAAAGTGGTTATCTCTCTTTTATTGGCGATAGCCCTTCGGATCTGGCCAAGGTGCCTTTGAATCAGTTGGCGCGACGCTTAGGTGCGGGCCGGCGGCCTTTTGTGGGCCTGGATTGATACGTTGCCGGGTATGTTTCATTGTAGTGTTATGGAATATTTATTTACTTAGTGTTAGCTTTGGCTGCTAGCAGGAAGCAGTTATATTTCTAACCACGGAGAGGTTGCCGGTTTTTGGCGATAAGTTAATATCGCCGGACTTAATTTGCCTAATACAGTGATGAACACTATGCCTGCAGACTCCGACATGCCACCTTCGACGTTTTTGGATTCGGCCAAGGAGGCCATTCAGCAGGGTAAAGGACTACCGCCGGTACATTTATGGAACCCCCCACTGTGCGGCGATTTGGATATGTGCATTGCCAGTGATGGAGCCTGGTATTACCAGGGTTCCCCTATTAACCGTTCTTCGCTGGTGCGCTTGTTTTCAACGATACTCAGGCATGACGACGATGGTTGTTTTTACCTGGTAACGCCGGTGGAAAAATGGCGTATCCAAGTGGAAGCGGCGCCATTTATCGCTATTGCCGTGGAGAAAAGTGAACTCGAAGGGAAGCAAGCACTGAGCTTTGTCACCAATGTGGGTGATAGGGTAACAGCAGATGCGCAGCACCCTATTCGGGTGGAGGTGGATCCAAATAGTGACGAACCAAGTCCCTTTGTTGTTATCAGGGACGGCTTGGAGGCCAAGTTGAGCAGGAGTGTCTTTTATCAGTTAGCCGATATGGCTGAGGAGAAAGACCTGAATGGGCAGCCCACTTATGGTGTGGAAAGCACAGGGCAGTTCTTTGCCTTAGCTTAGATTTGAACCCGAATATTCTTTGTTACCACCCGTAATCCTCACCGATGTAGTCATAAAACCGTGCATTTAATGGCGCAAAAAAATTGCTGAGAATCTCCTTCGTTTCTGTGCTTATTTTTCCCTCAGGCCCCGCATTCCCTACTGGAGTTGCCACGGGTTCGTAATCGGGCAGGTCAAAAAAGTTGTAAACGGTTTTGGCTGTATTGACAGGGTTTTCAAAAAAACTCTCTGCTTTGATGAGCAGCACATTTTCTTTGCCGAAATACTGGTGCAGGCTTTTTACAAAGGGCAGGTAAATACTGTGTTGTATGTAACCACCGCAACCGGCGCCCGCGAGGGTGAAGCCGGTAGTGGTTTTTTGTTCGCTGGTTTCGATTTCAAGTTTGATCAGCTCATCAAAGCCTGGAAAGTTATCCCATAGTTTGTCCTTTTTAAGTTTTTTCATAGTTACCTGATCCCAGCGCCAGTGGGAAAAGGTGCGATCTACGGGGTTGCGCATAATCATTACGATCTTGCCATTTGGGTTTACATTCCTGGCAAGCAGTGGAAATAACATGGAAGGGGCAACGGGGGAGCAGTAAGCAGTTTTGGCTATGCCGTGTTTTTGCTCAACAGCTTTTTTTTCTTTCTGGGTGGGAAATTGGGCTTCCAGTAAACGGGAAATCGGCGCGTCGCGCATACCGATTTCTTTGGCCAGAGGTAGCACTACACAGGGATGTTGCATGATGTAATCCGCAAGCAGGGTCGTACCGGAGCGCACTGCACCTAAGCTGAAAAAGTCCGGCGTTACTCTGTTCTTATTGTTGAAGGAGCGAATCGCTGTGCGCCACAAAGGTGCTTGCATAAAGTAATAAGGTTGAAACTGACGTTTCATATGAAGAGCAAATTTTTTGCCGCCGCTGGCATCCATATAAGCGGTATCCAGCTGTGCGGCGTGCTGGATGATGGCTAACTTTTTTTGATCGGGAGCCAAGGTGCTTGACGGGGGTATGTTCATATTAAGGAAATTCTGATTAATGCTTGAAAAAAACTTCTAATCGCACGGAAAGTGATGCAACAGATTCGTAATCCAGTTCTCTCGGATAGTTTAGTTCAGGAATTATATTGATATAAAGCCAGTCTTGATAAATTAGTTTGCGGTAGTGTGCGGATAAGAAGTAGGCGTTAACAACGTGGTGGGAGGCACTTTCGCCTAACACACCAAACTTGTAGTCGATGCCTTTGTTTTTTTCTAGACGCTGGAAAATGCTAAAAATCTGGGCTGTTTCCAGGGTGTTTCGCTCTTGTGTCCAGGCAATGTCGGTTTTAGCATTGAACAGAAGGGAGTGTTCTAGGCTTTTTTGGAACGAGATAGTGTTGATCGCTTTGTAGCCATCTGAATGAAAGTAGGAAAGGCGAAAGCGATAGGGAATATTCCATTCCTCCCCTGCGCTCCATCTGCGCTGGGCTGTGACTCTGGCGAAGGGGTCGAGCGGTACGCCCCCTTTTATTCCCAGTCGGGAGCTTGTTTTCCAGTATTCTCCTCTTTTGCGGACATGTTGTATTGCGGCGGAAACAGAGTCCCTGCCGGATTCTTGAATGCCGATAAAGCTGGAGCGGTTTTTTTCGTCGAGGCTTTCCGCTTCTTCCGGATCGTTTTCGATAATCAATTTGTAGCGTTCTTTGGTGGCGGGTAAATGGAGGCGGAACTTTAGATCGCTTTCATTCTCGTAATCCCCACTTTCTATCCAGCGGCCTCCAATGCTTAGTTTGGCATAGCTTTTATTTAGCTCGTTCAGGCTTTCCTCTCCAGCAAAAAAACCATCTACACCGCGTGCGAATTGATCCACACGGCTGCTCCAGTTATCGCGTGCATCGGATAGGCGATACGCACCCTTGCGCCATGTTGGTAGGGGCTCAGGAAGGCACTGGCTGTCCTCTGGGTTGGCGGAGTTGGAGATGTGGTGTTCTTCGTCAGTTTCCGCTTGATGGGCCGCGCGTGCGGCTGGGCCTGGGAATAAAGCAAGCAATAAGGAGGGCAGGAGTAAAAGCTTGGGCGGTAGTGAAGGAGTTTTCAGGTTTTTTTGGCCGGAGATGCGTTTGTTGATGTGGTTTTGTTGACTTTTCATAGACTAATGATAGCTGCTGACTTGGCAGGGATAAAGTTTGTGTGTCGTGATGTTGTTTGATAAATGACTTGCTATTTTGCCAATAGGAGGCGCGTGTGCGTGTGATGGGTATATAATCCTATAAACTGTAGTAGAGTCATGCCTTTTTCGCGCCCAACTGCGGCTTCTAGGATAATTCCAGAAGCAGTCGCTTGAGGGGCAGTGAGCCTCGCAGCCGTGATAAAACAGGTTCAAAGGGAGGGATTATGGATATTGAACACTTGTCTGAAAAAGAGCTTGTAGAGCTGAATCGTAAGATTGTTGAACGATTGAAACTGCTGGAAAAGGCACGGCTTAATGGTGACATGATGCGCTTTTCTCAGGGTGACCGAGTTGTATTTGAGCCAGAAACCGGAACTCTTGTTAAAGGAACACTGGTGAAATTTAATACTAAAACGGTCCGTATCTTAACGGATGATGGGGATACCTGGAATGTGTCGCCTCGATTTCTAAGGCGCTTGAATAAGCCTGCTTCCGAGAGGAAAAAAGGTAAGGTAATACCTATGCCATCCCAGTAGATTATTAGCTCGCACGTTTTTCACATTTCCTCGTCCTGCGTCTATATTGTGGGGCGAGCGTCTTCGTAACTATTCAGCTCACGCCTAAATTTGTGCATAACGGCGTTAAAAAATGATCATTTATACTTGTAGGCTCATATTTTTTGCCTTGTTCTGCGCAACTTTGAACGCAATTTGAGCAGTTGTGGGGTTCGCTGAATAGTTACCTTACCTTTTACTTCTCTGGTCGTTGGAATAACAAACTGATATGAGTGATCTGTCAAATATTGAAAAAGTTCCCCTGAAGGAATACACCGAAAGGGCCTACCTGGATTATTCCATGTACGTCATCCTGGATAGAGCCTTGCCACATATTGGTGACGGTCTGAAACCAGTGCAGCGCCGTATTGTTTATGCCATGTCTGAACTTGGCTTGCGGGCGAGTGCAAAGTTTAAAAAGTCAGCACGTACAGTGGGTGATGTTCTAGGCAAGTTTCACCCTCATGGTGACTCTGCCTGTTACGAAGCCATGGTGTTGATGGCGCAGGATTTCTCCTATCGTTACCCGCTGGTGGATGGACAAGGAAACTGGGGTTCTGCTGATGACCCAAAATCTTTTGCAGCGATGCGTTACACCGAGGCACGTTTATCTCCCTATTCTGCCTTGCTCTTGTCCGAACTAGGAGAGGGCACCGTTGACTGGCAAGCCAATTTTGATGGCACGCTTGATGAACCCAAACAGCTTCCCGCCAGGCTGCCGAATATCCTACTCAATGGCGGGAGCGGTATCGCCGTGGGGATGTCCACGGATATTCCGCCTCACAACCTGCGCGAAGTGGGTGAAGCCTGTATTCACCTGTTGGATAACCCAGGGGCCTCCCTTGATGAATTATGTGAATTTGTGAAAGGGCCGGATTTTCCCACCAGCGCGGAGGTGATTACGCCAACGAATGATTTGGTGCAGATATATGCCACGGGTCGCGGCGCAGTGAAAATGCGTGCTGTGTATGAAAAAGAAGACGACGAAGTCGTAATTACCGCGCTGCCTTATCAGACCTCAGGCGCTAAAGTGCTGGAACAAGTCGCCCAACAGATGAACGCTAAAAAACTGCCCATGGTGGTGGATTTACGCGATGAATCCGATCACGAAAACCCCACCCGTTTGGTGGTGGTGCCACGTTCCAACCGTGTGGATGTGTCGGGTCTAATGGATCATCTTTTTGCCACCACTGATCTGGAGCGCAGTTACCGGGTTAACCTCAATATGATTGGTCTGGATGGGCGCCCACAGGTGAAGGGTTTAAGCAGTATTCTCAGTGAATGGCTGGAATATCGCATTGTGACGGTTCGTCGACGTTTGCAGCATCGTCTTGATAAGGTACTGGATCGCTTACATATTTTGGACGGTTTGCTCATTGCCTTCCTCAATATCGATGAAGTGATTGCCATCATTCGGCATGAAGATGACCCTAAGAGCGCCCTGATGGAACGCTTCAGTCTGACGCCTCGTCAGGCCGATGCCATTTTGGATATGAAGCTTCGCCACCTTGCCAAGCTGGAAGAAATGCGCATTCGTGGCGAGCAGGATGAGCTGGCAAAAGAACGTAAAAAACTGGAACAGTTGCTGGGTTCTAATGCGCGTTTGAAAAAATTAATCAGCAAAGAAATTCGTGAAGATATAGAGAAGTACGGTGATGAACGGCGCTCGCCCATTGTGGCGCGAAGTGAAGCCAAGGCGCTAAGGGAAACTGACTTGATTTCTTCTGACCCGGTTACCATTGTGCTGTCTGAGAAAGGCTGGGTCAGAGCTGCCAAGGGGCATGAGGTGGATCCATTGGCGCTGAACTATAAATCCGGGGATCAATATCTGGCATCGGTCCAAGGGCGTAGTAACCAAAATGTGCTCTTCGGTGATACCACTGGGCGTTATTACACACTGGCTGCACACACCCTGCCATCTGCCCGCGGGCAGGGCGAGCCTCTTAGTGGTCGTTTGACGCCTGCACCTGGTGCAAATTTCACATCCGTGTTAACGACAAATGACGAGAAGCAGTCGATTCTTATTTGCTCCGATGCGGGATATGGTTTTGTTGCACGCACGGAGGATTTGATATCAAAGAATCGTTCAGGCAAGGCCGTGATCAGGTTGCCCGAGAAGTCTCTGCCTTTATTGTCGGTGGAGGTAAGGGAGAATGATCAGTGGATTGCGGCAGTGAGTGATGAAGGTCGGCTACTGGTATTTCCACTGGATGACCTGCCGCGAATGGCGAAAGGTAAGGGTAATAAAATAATCAGCGTCGCGGGTCGGGGGAAAGGAGGTGATGTGATGCTGTCTAGCTGTAGCTTTGCCGAGCAGGATTCATTGGTGATTTCTGCTGGTAAGCGCTCTCTTACCCTGACACCCACGGACTGGGCACACTACCAAGGGGAGCGGGCTCGCAGGGGCAGCAAATTACCCCGTGGCTTTCAGAAAGTGGCTAGTTTGGCAGTGATCAGAAAGGGGGGGTAATCTTTTGGGCCATTGCGCCCCTGTCAGGCTAGCCTTGATTCGGTGTTATGACCTCTAGGCTGGCCGGGCTTTTCCTGCTTTCACTTTCTTCTTTTATGGTTTTAATATTTTTCAGGATTTTTTGTGCGCGCTCATGGTTCTGGCGATATTCATTGTTTTCTGGATTGAGCTTGATCAGTAGCAGCCACAGTGCATCGGCTTCTGCTACTTTTTCTTGCAAATATAGTGCACCTGCCCTTTGCGCGAGGCGGCCTTGGTAGGCCTGAATTTTCTTTTCTGCAAGGTTTATGAGTCTTTGTGCTTCACTGTTATTTTTCACCCCTATTCGTTTTAAAGAGTTACTAAGTTGTTTTGCCAAGAGGTAGTCTTTTTTGAAGAGTGCTTGTTTTAATGCCTCAATTTCTTGTGGGGGCGAGGAGCTTGAAATAGGAGGTGTGGTTTCCAGAATGATTTGCTCATTAATAATTTTGACCACTTCACTCTGTTTCAGCTGATGGCGAAGAGCCAGCGTCTGTTCAAGCTGCTGGTCTGTCAGCCGGTCCTTGTTGGTGGCATCTAGGCAACGACGGGATAGAGCTGGTTTGTGTTCGATATTTTTCTCAGCACAGCGGATGAGCTTTTTGTGGGCATGGTTTTGCTTTACTTCGAGGCGGCTGATGCGGAACTTTTTCCAGTATGAGGGTTTGGCGATGACGGCGACATTTTCTTTGCGTAGCTCGCTTCTTAACCATAGGGCATGCTTGACGAGGGCGTCTGATTCCAACCAGCTCATTTCCTGATCACTGAGTTTCTGGTAGGTGGTGAGGGCTGCCGAAAGTTGCAAGTTTTCGGGGTGATATAACATGCTACTTTTAATCAGTTGGGCTGCTTTGGTGGATTGGCTGGCGTTGGACAGGGCTTCTGTTTCTTGCAATATGCTTTCTATGTTTGCACTAGCGGGGTCTAGCACTACGTCGGGGTTTGTTGTATTGGGTTGCAGGGCGACACAAGCCGCTAGCTGGCCAAATATAAGCAGGATAATTGCTCGTTTGGTGTTTGCTGAAATGAGGCTGTGTGTTTTAGTGGTTTGGTTCAAGTTCGGGGACGCTTTTACGTAGTGCTTTGGCCTGTTTGTCGATAAGCGACTGGTATTTGGCGCTTACTGCTTTGACCACAAAGGTCTGAACAGGGTGAGATTTACCCTTCAAAGAAAGTAAGCGCGGTGGTTCAAGCCTCATCTTTTCTTCGGCATGTTGCGGGTCACCGTTGCTTACTTCGTTAAGGACGCTGTCGCTAATGATTAGCTCACCTGCGTTGGCAGCATTACACAACCGGGAAGCAATATTCACTGCGTTACCCACTACGGTATATTGCAGGTGGCCTTTCGAGCCAATGGCACCGGCCAGCATTTCGCCACAGTGGATGCCGAGTTTAAACTGGATAACGGGCGAATTGTAGCGGCTTCTTTCGTTATTAAGTTGTTCGACCAGGCGTAGTAAGAGGAGAGCGCAGCAAACGGCGTGAAAACTGTGTTCAGGATCGTCTTCTGGGGCACCAAAGAGAATCATTGCTCCATCGCCGATGTATTTATCCACAGTGCCATTATAGAGTCGGCTGGCTTTGAGGATAAGCTCATAATAATCGTTGAGTAGATGTTCTACTTGCTGTGGCGACATTTGTTCACACATGGATGTGAACCCAGCAATGTCCACAAAAAGCACGCTTGCGTTAACATACTTGCTGGGCACACGTGGCTGCTCCAGGTTTGCCAGGATATTGTTGGCGATATTGGGTGAAACATATTGGCTAAAGGTGCTCTTGATTTGTTCTCGTTCCTTAAGGCCGCTTGCCATGGAGTTAAAGTGGTGGATTAATACGCCGATTTCATCTTTTTTGCGTTCAGGAATGCGCGCTTCAAAATCCCCGTTAGCGATGCGGTCGGTGGCCTCAATAAGCTGCTTGAGTGGTTTGGTAATATTCCTACCAACAAAGATAGCCAAAATGATGGCTAGAAAGAGCGCGGACAATGTGGCAATGGTCATGCCGAAACGTGTGTTGCGGAAGGTTTGGGAGATGGTGTTGCTATTAAGACTCACCTGGGCGTAACCGACGATCAGGTTTTGAAAAATGATGGGCTCTACGTAATAGTTGGATTGATCGTCTTTGATGCGGTTTTTAAATGTAGCGAGCTTTCGTTTGTCTGCTGGGGTTTTGGGCGAAGCAGCGAGAACCTCTCCTTTACTGTTGAAAAAGAGGGCGAAATCAATATTTTCATCTTCCTCAAGTTTGCCGGCAATGAGGTTGAGGCTCAGTAAATCTTCCGCTAGCAGTAATTCAGCGGCTGAGCGTGCCGACTGGGTGGCAATCGCATTGCCGAGGGAATCAGTCTGGCTTTTTAGCAGGCTACTGAGGTTGAAGTAGGTGCCCACCCATAATGCGGCAAGGGTCAACGAGGTTAGTAAAACGAACAGCAGCGCGACCTTATGGGCTACAGGTAAGCCCTTGCGCCCCTCTAGAGGCATGGTGTTCCGTTGTGTAGGCGTATTTCTTATATCTGTCATAGAGCTTGAATAGACTCCCGGTATGAGCTAAGGCATTGTAATAGCCTACCCTGAGCCGCAGCTGGCTGGGTATAATAACAGGTTGAGCCACCGGAACGACGGTCATTTCCTCTCAGGTGAAGCTAAATCCGAAGATATCGATGATTACAATTATTTGCATCGGGAAACACCCTTCTAATGTGCATATTTTCGCCATTCCTGAAGGGAAACTAATTTTTCGTGCTAAGGTTTGCGCTTGAAAAAAATTGGGACATATAACAGTGAGTGAAATATACCTTCTACAGGTCACGGGGCAGAACGAAGACCATCTTACCCAAGAAGTATTAGATTTACTGGGGCAGCATCAAGTCAACGTTCTGGATATCGGACAGGCGGTTATTCATGAGGCTTTAACGCTGGGAGTTCTGCTGGAACTACCCGATCCATCTCGTAGACAAACGATACTCGCATCGCTTAATGATCTGGGGGAGAAAAAACAGATCAAGCTTTGGTGCAACCCCATTACCATCGCCAAGTATGAAGATTGGGTGAGGGTACAGGGCAAGCAGCGTTATATTGTTACACTATTGGCACGAAAGCTAACGGCCCAACAAATTGCGGCGGTAATGGATGTTATCGGTGGTGCCAATATGGTGGTGGATAATATTACCCGCTTGTCTGGGCGAGTACCCTTGGGGGGAGAAATCCCCGAGCGCAGCATGGCCAGTGTAGAGTTGTCGGTGCGTGGTGCCGTGGCAGACTTTGACCGATTGCGGGCTCAGTTTCTTCGTCTTGCCAATGAAATGGACATGGATATCGCCTTCCAACAAGACAATGCCTTTCGACGTAACCGCCGGGTAGTGGTTTTTGATATGGATTCCACCCTTATTGATGCGGAAGTAATCGATGAATTAGCCGTGCAGGCCGGGGTAGGCCCTGAAGTCTCCGCCATCACCGAACGAGCCATGTTGGGGGAGTTGGATTTTAAAGCCAGCTTTACCGAGCGCGTTGCGCTATTAAAAGGCTTAAAAGAGTCAGTGATTGCAGATGTGGCAGAAAACCTGCGTTTGAACGAAGGCGCGGAACAGCTTATTCAGATATTGAAGGCACTAGGCTATAAAACCGCCATCGTTTCGGGGGGGTTTAATTATTTTGGCCGTTTTTTACAGCAAAAACTGGGCATTGATTATGTCTACGCCAATGAGCTGGAAATCGAAGATGGATTTATAACCGGCGAGGTTGTGGGCCAGGTGGTAGATGCCAGCAGGAAGGCGGAAATAGTTCGGGAAATCGCCGCAAAGGAGCAGGTGAGCCTGGAGCAGGTCATTGCAGTAGGGGACGGCGCAAATGATTTGAAGATGTTAAGCATCGCCGGTTTGGGCATCGCATTTAGAGCAAAGCCATTGGTAAAAGAAACGGCGCAGCATTCTATTTCTACTTTAGGCCTGGATGGTATCCTTTATTTGATTGGGGTCAGGGACAGGGATCGTCCTTTGTTGCTAAATAAGCCATAGGGGTTATAGTACTCTTTGCTACAAAAAAAATGTAACTGCTCAAATTTGAGTAGTTACAGGCCCCCCTGAATGGTTATCAAAAAATAAAAAGGTGAATGAATGCGATCTATTTTTTTAGCTGTGAGTCTATTGGTTTTTTCTCTATTTTCAGTGGCGAGCTTTGCCGCAGCTGACAACAAAGGAAAGGAGGTTTTTGAGTTAACCTGTAAAAGCTGTCACATGCCGAAGGGTGATGGGCACGCTTCTCTTGATGGAAAACATGAAAAGCGCAAAGCACCCCCGATGGCAATGGTTAAAAAGCGTTATTTGAAGGCTTATCCTGAGCGTGATGACTTTGTTAAGGCCGTTGCCGCCTGGGCCGCAGCGCCAAGTCAAGACAAGGCTTTGTTGAAGCGCGCCGTAAAGCACCATGGAGTAATGCCTGCTCAGGAGCTTAAGGCAGACAGCCTGAAGAACGTTGCTGCATATATTTATGATGAAGATATGGGTAAGGCCGGTTGTGGTAAGCATGGTGGAAAGGACGGCGCAAAGCATGGAGGAAAGCATGAACATGGCGAAAAGGACGGTAAGCAGTGCGGAGATAAATCTGCTAAAGGAGATAAAGCCGGCCACAGTGAAAAATGTAAATCTGGATCTAAGGGCCATGGCCATGATGGCAAGAAAGGCGAAGGCAAGGAAAAAGGTTCTTGCTCTCACGATTAAGCGCTATTAATCGGAACTTCTCTAGCGGCTTGTACAGAACAAGCCGCTTTTTTTAGCCTCTCTCATAATCGTTATGAGGCGGTATCCAAGCTTTTGGGTACCAGAAACATATCCCCCACTTCGTGTCCCGCCCCTTTAATGGATTTGTATTCTGGCTCTTGCGGGAACTTTAAATCCTTTGCTTTAACGAGAACCTCTTTTCTTACCTGGGTAAAAAGCTCTGGCCCAGTCATAATTCTCTGATTGTTTTTTAGCACTTTAATCAAAGCATTGGCGAATATGGAATGCTTATCCCCACCATTATCGAGAACCGGAAAATCCCCTCCCGAGGACAGCAACAGGCGAGAGCGCTTGTCGAGCTTATAACGAATGTAGTCGTCGGAGGCTTTTCCTGATTCGCCCAATAGCAAATAACCGGGAGCGCTGGAAAGCAAACCGGCATAACAGGAGTCAGCGATAACCAGTACGCGTTTGGCTTTGGCGCGGGAAAGGTGACGGGTAATAAATTCGTTTGATACCCAATAGGTATCCCTTGGTGGGGCTTCGGCATTAGTGGGTAACCAGTACCCCGCTTCATGGTCGCTGCTTTTTATCCTGCTGCCATGGCCGGCATAATAAACCAGCAGATTATCTTCGTCTGTGAGGGTTTTGCTGTAGTTATTAAACGCTTCCATTAAAGTGATATTGTCGCTGTCCAGTATAACCTGCACCTCAAAGCCGTATTTATTTTTTAGAATGGATGCAATTTCTTCTGCGTCGTTTCGAGGGGTGTCGAGGTCATCAATATTTGCGTACTGCTGATTGCCAATAATGAGCGCGTAATATTTTCCGAAGTTTAAATCTTTTACCTTGATTTGAGATGCCTGCCCTAGAGTGTGGCTTGCTTGGGCGCTACTGTGGGGAGTGCGCAATTTAGGAATTTGAGAAAGTTTGCTCTGGGTTGAGCGGCGCGCCGTATCCAGTTCGGCGATAAAGAGCTTTAGCGCATCAATGTCTTTATCAATTGCGCGTGCATCTTTAGTATTACTGGTCTTGCTTTTTAGAACCTGAAGTTCTTTTTGCAGAGATGACAGCTGCTTTTTGAGTAGTGTTATCTGGCGGCCTTTTTTGCCGAGTTCTTTTTCAAGCGAGTTACGCAAGCTTGCTTGTTGTTCGTTTGCTGCAGAGCTAAACATCAGGTCATCTTCAGAAACACTGAGTGCCTGACGGTACCAGTTAAGAGCGAGAATGCCGTTCTTTTCAACCCCCAGGCCCTGTTCATAAAGGGTTCCCAGATTAAATTGAGCACGGCTGCTTCCTTGTTCGGCGGCTTTTTTGTACCAAAAAAAGGCCATTTTATAGTTGGGTTTATCACCCAGGCCTTTCTCAAAAATTTCTCCTACATTAACCTGTGCTTTTGCATCACCTTGCTCGGCGCTGGGCAACCAGACCTTGAGGGCAGATTTATAATCTGCTCGGTCGTAGGCTACATATTCGCCACCCCGCAGCGAGCAGTCGGCCGCCGTGGTAAGAATCGGCCGTCGTGGTGTGACGTAGGTAGAGGTGCCCAAGCGGCGCACCTGGCCGGGGAGCAGGCAGTCCACTACCTGTAATTCGGCCGCGCGGTTTTTGCTTTTCTGGGATTTTTCGATTTGCCCAGTATCCATATTACCGGTTGTGCAGGCACCTAAGGCCAGCAAGGCAAGAGAGGTTCCTGCAGTTTTTAGAGCTTTATGTGCCGGGAATTGTTGTGTGACAAAGCGAGAGAGGGTTTTCATTGAGGGCCTTCCTGTCGTGAAGATGGGTAACGTTTGGCAAGCTTTATCAACCGTTTGTTTTTTTCTAATGCGGGGTATTCAAGCAAAGTGCCGATTTGTTTGATATAGAGTTTTCTACTTTCTTCGTCCTGGGCGTTATTGATATGTTTTTCGACGGCATCAATGATTTTTTCCAGCCCTTTTTCCGCTTCCGGGTTGTAGGGGTGTATCTCGAAGGCATTGTTGTAGTGGAAAAGTGCTGCATCATAATCGCTGAAGGTTAATGCCTTGTTACCTTCTTTAATATGTTCGCTAAAGCTTTGTTGCTGGGCGATTGTTAAGCTCTTGAAGTCAGTAATAGGTGGCGCGCTGACATTCAAACTGTAGATAACAAAGGCCGCTACCATCAGGATGGCAGCGTTTGCCATCAGTATCTTTAGGGTGGCTGTTCTCGAGGCAATAAAACGTTTGAGGAATTGTTCGGCAATTTTGTCGTGATTGCTGTGCTGAAGGTCGAGGGCATTCTTTATAAGCCGCCGTTGCCAGAAATTCAGCGTGTTGGGCAGCTTCGGGCTTAAGCCGGCCTCCTTTGCTTCATTTGCCATTTTTCCCTCATAGGGGTGGCCGCCGCCGTAGAGTTCACAGGCAATAATACCCAGGGCATAGATATCATCGAAGGGGTGGGGTTCTTCCCGTTTAATCATTCCGAGGCTGGCATAACGCGGTGTGAGCGCGCCAAGTTCTCCGGCATCAAAGCTGTCGCTTGCTTTTGTGTCAGTGGTGCTGCGTGCGATACCGAAGTCGAGAATTTTAGTGGTGCCTTCTTTGCTGACAAACAGATTGCCTGGTTTTAGATCAGAATGAATAATGCCTTTGGAATGGGCATAACGAAGCCCCTGGGCAATTTCTTTGATAATGCTAAAGGTGTTTTTTTTATCGAGAATAAAATCACAGTTTCCCGATATGACATCTTTCATGGGGTAGCCGTCCAGCTCTTCCATGGTCATGTAGACAATGTCACCTTCCCGATCAAAATCGTATACCGTGATAATGTTGGGGTGGGCCAGGGTCTGGCTTTTTTTGACTTCCCGTTGCAGGGATATAAAAGCTTTGGGGTGTTGGCGGAAATCGTCGTTTAGAATTTTGATGGCAATATAGGGGTTGGCGTCGTCGGCCTCTTGTTTTCTTAAATCAATGGCGCGGTAGACTACTCCCATGCCCCCTTCGCCAAGCAGGGTGTCCAGCACAAAGCGCTGCTTAATGATGGAGCCTACATCCAGATCCGATGCTTTTTCAGGGCGGTGTGCAGTATCAATCTTTACGCGAGTTTTTTCATCCTGTGGGTCTATTTCCATCAGGGTTGGGGCATCACTGTCGCCAGCAGGCTTTACAATAGTCTTTTCGTCATCGGGCGAAGGCGCGTTTTTTGCCATAGTAAGAAAAGTCGTTCACGATTTTCTGAATGAAAGGCAGTGACGATATTTATTGCATAGAAATTACCATATGTATAGCTGGCTTATTTGTTATTCTTGCTTATGGTCAGCTCCCTCATTTTGAACTTTTGCAGCTTGCCGACCACCGTCATGGGAAAACTTTCAACAAACTGGACGACTTTGGGAATTTTAAAGTGCGCCAAGTGATCCAAACAATATTCTCTTAATTCTTGTTCGTTGAGCTGCCCCCCTTGTTTTAGACGCACCCAGGCGACTAACTCTTCCCCAAAATAAGCGTCAGGGATGCCGAAAACAGCCACTTGCTCCACCTCAGGGTGATTAAATATCACTTCCTCAATTTCTGCAGAGTAAATGTTTTCTTTACCACGAATCACCATTTCCTGCAGGCGTCCGGTGATGCGTACATAACCGTCTTTATCCACCGTGCCCGCGAAAGCATATTTCGCCGATCTCACCAATAGGCTGTATTTTTCCCGCTTCGGTGCTGATGATTTTTACTTCCTGGTGCGGCAGGTTTTTCCTAACGGTATAGATGTGTCGCTCGAAGCTGTCATCTGCCGTGGTGAGGTGGGTAAGGGGGGCTTCAGTTTGGCCATAACCAATTAAAATATTTTTGCAATGCATTTCATCTATAGTCCGATTCGTTAATTCAACGGGGCAGGGGGGCACCTGCCATGATGCCGGTGCGTAATGAATTCAATTTGAAATTGTCAAAACCTTGTACGACAACGCGGGCTCCTTGTAAATCAACATCAGAATGTTGGACTGCTATTCGGGCTGCACGGTATAGGCCCCAGCCTGTGGCGCCGACTTCATCCCTGACCCAGGCCATGCACACTTCGTTAGTCCCCATATCGGGGCTGAAAATATAATCGCGATTCCCTCGCAATGCCTGTGCAAAGGCACGTATGAATTGTTCCTTTTGTTCTGCAAGAGTTTTAGGGTCACCAAAAAGAAGCGATTTGCCGCTGCCATGCGTAAGCCTCTAATAGAGGGGCCTGCGGCGGTATTATCCACCACCTGAATACCGCGAAGGTTGATGGCCGGTTCATAGACATGAATAACTTTTGTGGGGCCTAATGCGTCGCAGAATTCAAATCCATCGCTCATAGGGTTGGGGTCCTTGGGTTTGTAATTATTGGGCACCTCTAAAAATTGCCTTTTTACCCGATAGCGGCGTCAGTTCCGTACTCAACTCCTCATGTAGCCCTTGTACACTCGGCTTTGGCTTCCTGCGTCGCTCTACCTCCTCCATCCATGGAGTCGTGCGGGTTTCCGTGCGGTGCTTCTTTTCTCTCGAATAAAAATTCTATTTTTTAGAGATGCCTTATTGTGATTATCTGAATTGATACAGGTCAAGCCGCTAAAAAGTTCCCAGAATGCCTTATTATTTCTCTTGGTTAGTAACAGGATTGGGTGTCTAATTCAAGATCAGGGAAAATATACACTGGGGGTGGAAAATGATCTGGCGTGAAAGAAAGTCTGAAAAAGAAGCCTTAATAGAAGAGGTCTCGGCAGAGATCGCAGAGCTAGAAAACCGACTGGGCTGGAGAGCACTGAGCGATGAGGTGCTCACTGCCTTGAAGCAGGTGCCACGCGACCAATTCGTGCCGGAAGAAAGTCGTTATCGCGCGTGGGAAAACCACCCGCTGCCAATTGGTTACCAGCAAACCATTTCTCAGCCCTTTATTGTTGCCATTATGACGCAGCTTCTAAATCCGGAAAAAAACCACAGGGTGCTTGAAGTGGGAACCGGCTGCGGTTATCAGGCGGCGGTGCTATCGTGCCTGGTGGAGAAGGTGTATAGCATTGAAGTGATTCCCGAATTAACCCGAGAGTCTGAGCTGCGCCTTAAAAATCTAGGCTACAATAATATCAGTTTACGTTGTGGTGACGGTTATGCAGGTTGGTCCGAAAGCGCCCCATTTGATGGCATTATTGTTACCGCAGGCACATCTTTGGTGCCAGAGCCTCTGGTCACTCAGCTTAAAGTGGGTGGGCGAATGGTTATTCCCGTAGGGCCTGCTCACCAATCGCAGATGTTAAAGGTGATCACTAAGGTAAATGAGCACACTGTTGATATCGAGGATATAATTCCGGTGGTTTTTGTTCCCTTCGTTAGATCAGAGCTGCTCTAGCTGTTGGCGCATAAAACCGGAGGTGGGGGTTTTATTGACCCAGCCCGGCTGGCGAATTGTGATAGGGTGTCTGCTCCTGGTTATTGGCTTAGCGGTTTTTTGACGAAGCCTTTTGGGGCCCAAAGGGAATGATTTCTGCAAGTTCCCGCAGCGGGCGAAACAAGGGGCATCCCCAATATATGTCTTTTTAAGATTTTTGTGCACCAAACCGGTTCGAAGAGCATCGCCAAGTCATCGCGCTCTATAAGAAAATCCACACGTTTTTCATTATTTAGTAAAGGAATTTTTAAGCATGCCGAAAAATAAAGCAAAAATCATTTACACCAAAACTGACGAAGCACCCGCTCTGGCAACCTACTCATTACTGCCCATCGTTAATGCCTTTACCGCCGCAGCGGGAATTAACGTGGAAACCAGCGATATCTCCTTAGCCGCCAGAATCCTTTCCAACTTCTCTAAAAAACTTTCAGATGAACAGAAAGTACCTGATACCTTGAAGGAGCTCGGGGAACTCACCCTTGAGCCCAATGCAAATATTATTAAACTGCCGAACGTGAGCGCTTCAATCCCCCAGCTTCAGGAGGCGATCGCAGAACTTCAGTCACAAGGTTATGATATTCCTGACTACCCCGAAAACCCTCAAACTTCAAAAGAAGAAGCCATCAAAGCCAAGTATTCAAAAGTGCTTGGCAGCGCCGTGAACCCGGTTCTGCGTCAAGGCAACTCAGATCGCCGTGCACCGGCAGCAGTCAAAGAATACGCCCGTAAGCATCCGCACTCTATGGGTAAATGGAGCCAATCTTCTCGCACACATGTTGCCCATATGCGCAGTGGAGACTTCTACCACAGCGATATTTCCACCACCATGGAAAATGCCGATACGCTTCGTATTGAACTTATTGAAAAAGACGGCGCAGTAACGGTACTAAAAAAGTCCGTACCTGTGTTGGACGGTGAAGTTGTTGACGCGATGTTTATGAGCGTGAAGGCCCTGCGTACATTTTTTGAAGAGGAAATGGAAGGTGCACGCCGCGCAGGCCTATTGTTTTCCCTGCATGTGAAAGCCACCATGATGAAAGTATCGCACCCCATTGTGTTTGGTCACGCGGTCACCGTTTTTTTTAAGGATGCCTTTGAAAAACATGCCGAAATATTTAAGAAAATAGGCGTCAATCCGAACGATGGCATTGGCAACGTGTACGACAAAATAAAAACCCTGCCTTTTTCTGTTCGCTCTGAAATAGAAGAAGACCTGCGTGCCTGCTATGAGGTGCGTCCGGAAGTCGCTATGGTGGATTCTGATCGTGGCATTACCAACTTACACGTACCGAGCAACGTTATTGTGGATGCCTCCATGCCCGCCATGATTCGCTCAGGCGGAAAAATGTGGGGTACCGATGGAAAGCTGAAAGACACCAAAGCGGTTATTCCCGACAGCTGCTACGCCACCATCTATCAAGAGGCCATTAATTTTTGTAAACATCACGATGCCTTTGACCCGACAACCATGGGTAGTGTGCAAAACGTCGGCCTGATGGCGCAAAAAGCCGAAGAGTATGGCTCCCACGAGAACACCTTTGAATTACCTGCCGATGGAACAGTGCGTGTGGTAGATAGCCAAGGCAGGGTCTTGTTACAACATAAAAATCTTGATAAGGGTGATATCTGGCGCTTGTGCCTCACGAAAGATGCGCCAATCCAGGATTGGGTTAAGTTAGCCGTTAGGCGTGCACAGGCAACGGGTGTTCCTGCCGTATTCTGGTTAGACCCAGACCGTGGTCACGATGCACAAATGATTGCGAAGGTGGAAAAATACCTTAAAGACTACAATACCAAAGACCTTGTCATTAAAATTAGAACCCCTGACTCTGCCATTCGCTACACCATGGAACGTGCAAAGCGGGGTTTGGATACCATTTCTGTTACCGGTAATGTGCTGCGCGATTACCTCACAGATCTTTTCCCGATATTGGAATTGGGCACCAGTGCAAAAATGCTGTCCATTGTGCCGCTGATGGCCGGTGGCGGCTTGTTTGAAACCGGTGCTGGCGGCTCTGCGCCCAAGCACGTTCAGCAGTTCGTAGAAGAAGATCATCTGCGCTGGGACTCGCTGGGAGAGTTCCTTGCCATCGCGGTATCGTTAGAAGATCTCGGTGATAAGACCAACAACCCCAAAGCTAAAATTCTGGCAAAAACCCTCGATTTGGCGACCGGGAAACTATTAGATGAAGGCAAGTCTCCTTCTCGCAGAGTGGGGGAGCTGGATAACAGAGGCAGTCACTTCTACCTGGCTCTCTATTGGTCCCAGGCACTTGCTGCACAAAGTGAAGACAAAGAGCTACAGGCCTCATTCCTCAAACTTGCAAAATCTCTCGAAAAAAATGAAAAGAAAATAATCGCCGAGATTAATGCGTTGCAAGGCCAGCCCGTAGATATGGGTGGCTATTATCATCCTGATATTGAAAAAGTGGCCAAGGCAATGCGCCCGAGCAGTACTTTGAATGCTTTGATAGATGGTAGTTTGTAAAGCTGAGATGAGACTAGGGCGGTGAGCTTTGCTTACCGCCGTGGTTGTTGGGGGTTTGTTGGTAGGCGGTGCTTGGTAGGCTTACGGTAGAAGAGACATTGGGGAAGGTGAGTTTTTTGGGTTTGGTTGTGTAGGTTTTTGGATTGATTGACATGAGGAATCTTGGTTTTCCCTTGGTTGTGAAATTAACAGAGATTACTTTCCGTGTATGTGTAAGGGTTAAAGGGAATTAATTCTGCTTAATAGCAAGTTAAATACCCATTCAGCCATGAGAAATAACTATCAGGTAATTGACTATAGCAAATTTGGTTTGCCTACTATGGAAGTTGTAGGCAATTTTTACTATCAAGATCTCTATGAATTGGTTGGTAAAAACCAATTCATGACTACATTTGAGCTGACTCATGATAGTGACTCGAGCCTGGAATATGGCAGCTCTGTTTTGGGGGTTATCTTTTACGATAGAAAAACACTAGATTCGCTTGAAACTTCTTTTCAAACTGTGAATGAAATAAACAAGCACAGAATTCGTATTGATAGTCCTTCTCGCGAACTTAGTGACGAAAAAAAAGGGGATTTAAAATACAGAGGAATTTGTGTAGAGGATATAGCTTCTATCTCGTTTCTCACCTACAAAAGAGAAGCTGAAATCTATGAAACGGGTGAAAAGAAAGTACCTGACATAACTGAAATAGGCGTAGACTGTAGCGGTTTAGATGCTGACGTTCTTAATCAGAATTACCTCGTCTCAAAACATAACTCTGGAACTAAGCTGATTCAGTATGAAAAAGAGCAATTGGTCGGCATAACATTAGCTTTTAATAATGGTCGAATTGATTCAAGAGTACTTAAAGAGTTTGGTTTTTCGGAAGAAAACCTAAAAATAAATCTAAATATTTGGATAAGTTTCTATAAGGTCAGGGAAAGACGTCATCAGCTAACAGAGATCGATAAAAATAGTTATGCCGAAACCAAAGGTATTTTGTCTTTAGAGAAGTTTAACAAGATAGTAAAAGAATTAGCAGATGCTGGAATAGATGCCTCTTTAAAAGATTCTTGTTCGGAAAACCTAAAGGTGATATTTGAGGCGGTTGAAGGGTTTTCACCTTCAATCCTCATGCATGGAAAAAGACAAATTTATTGGGATATTGACTCTTATATACATATTGCCTTGCGCCATTTAAAAGAATACCAAATTGGAAACTTCGAATTAAAGACCGCATTTTCATATAAGGCAGAGGATCTAAAACTCCTGATAGAAAAAGTGCTTCAAAGGATAGAGTATGAGATTGAAGATTATTTATTGTCTGAATCAATAGGTGATTTTGTGCGCCATGGAAAAATGGCAATTTATTATAATGGTGATCATTATCACTTGCGAATCAATAAAGAAGGCCGAATAATTCAATTTCACGCAGTAGATACTGCATTTAACAAATCAATGCATCCGACCGCTAACGGGTCGACTGATTGAAGCGTTGTTAATCGGCGCTACTATGGAGAAATTAATGTGCCGTGCAGTTGTAATAAGTAAAC
>DFBZ01000156.1 GCA_002366835.1 Gammaproteobacteria bacterium UBA3067 | reverse complement strand
GGCCGTTCGGGGGTTTTTATGACTCCCCCGGTTCAGTTACAAAAAACCGCATACTGGGAGCTGGCGCTTTATGTTTTATGGTCTAGAATCTTTGGAAATGCCTTAGGCTTTAGTGCCTAGTTGTTTTTGAGCACAACCATTGATGGATAAGGTAGCGATTTGGAGTGTTCTGGCGCTTTATCTTAATAATAGGGCGGAAAAGTGTGATATGCATCATGTTTTATTTGGTCTATAGTACCGTGACGTAGGTGTAGAAATATCAGGATTCAGTGTAAAGGGTTTGATTTATGGAAAAGCAAAAAGTTGACGCGATAATAGAGCAGCTCTCCGGAAAGCTGGAAGAAAGAAAGGTTTCCGACAGGAGAAAAGCAAGTAATGCTGACTACTTTGATAGTGCGGCTGACCGCAGAAAAAGTGACGATCGCAGGAATATGGATAACGAAGAGGAAGGCTAATATCGCCTTTGGAAGGTGGCGGGGAGCCGCTTTAACCCACTGGTTAATCGCAATATATGAGTGAAAGTCCTTCACTCATAAGTGGAAACGCTCGTTTCCAGCACAGATAAAATCTCCTTGGCAGCGTTCGATAGGGTTCGCTGCCCATGCAAAACAACACCTAGCTGTCTGCTAATGTGTACATTCCTTATCTTCAGTTCCGACAAAGCAGCGTCTGACATTGTATTTGGCAGGACGCTCCACCCCAGGCCAATTTTTGTAAGCATACGAATCGTTTCCAGGTTATTGGTGGAAAGTTCGCAACGTAGCTTTTTTGAATGCCCGGCCACAATGTTTTCAACGATTTTTCGGGTGAAGGTTTTTGACTCCGGCAAAATGGCCGGGTAATCAAGAAGTTCTTCCAGTTCGATGGTTTGTCGCGCGCTTAAAGGGTGTTCACTTCCCGCCATAAAACTGAGTTTGTCCTGCCATAGGCTTTTAATCTGCAAGAGTGGGTTGGGGTTTTCTGGTAGTGTCACAATTCCTAGTTCCAGCTGTCCATGCACAACTTGTTCGTAGATTTCCTCTGATTCCATAAATTTGATATTCAATTTAACCAGAGGAAACTGGCGGCTATAGGATTTCAAATAAGGTGGTAGACGGTGTAAACCAATGTGATGACTTGTGCCAATGACCAACTCGCCCTCCACCGTTCCAGATAAATTGCCGATAGCGCAGCTCATATCGTTAACATCGTTTATGATCGCTTGCGCACGCGGTAATAAAGTCCTTCCTGCTTCAGTCAATACAATCTGCCGGCCAATGCGGTCAAAAAGTTGTGCGCCAAGGTTTTCCTCCAGCTGAGCCATTCTTTTACTCACAGCGGGCTGGGTCAGGAATAATAAATCTCCCGCTTTAGTGAAGGATCTGTTTTCTGCCGCTGCGACAAAAAGTATAAGTGTGTCGGTGCTGATATTCACTAATAATCCCTTGATAACAATAAGTTATAGTTAATTATTAAAGTGGAGAAAGGTGATTTATTTTGCATTCTAATGCATTCCAATTTGGAATCCAAAGAATAATAAATATGAATTTGTGTTATTTATTGTGTGCCCTTACACTGCATTCATCCTGATAGACCTGGCAGGCAAGGTAAGGTGCATTTATTGCCTAACGAAACCCTAGCAGCCCTTTATTCCAGACTCTTGGGAGCCTTTTTTCACTTTTTATTAATAGGAGTCGCATATGAAGCCGCGCACCTTATACGACAAGCTTTGGGATGATCACGTTGTGAAACAACGCGAAGATGGCACCGCACTGATCTACATTGATCGCCAATTACTGCACGAAGTGACATCTCCGCAGGCTTTTGAAGGATTAAGCCTGGCTGGGCGAGCACCCTGGCGCTTGGATGCTAACCTAGCAACACCTGACCATAATGTCCCCACAGAAAACCAGGAAGCGGGCGTAGAGGGTATCCTTGATCCGGTTTCACGTATTCAGGTTGAAACCCTTGATGCAAACTGTGACAAGTTCGGTATTGTGGAATTTAAAATGGGTGATTCCCGCCAGGGGATTGTCCACGTTATAGGCCCTGAGCAAGGCGCAACTTTACCGGGTATGACCATCGTTTGTGGTGACTCTCACACCGCCACCCATGGCGCATTTGCAACCCTTGCCCACGGTATTGGTACTTCAGAAGTTGAGCACGTGCTTGCGACGCAATGCTTAATTCAGCGCAAAATGAAAAATATGCGGGTGGAAGTGAATGGCGACTTACCTTTTGGCGTCACCGCGAAGGATATTATTCTCGCAATTATTGGTGAAATTGGCACAGCGGGCGGTACAGGTTATGCCATTGAATTCGCAGGTTCTGCGATTGAAGCACTGAGCATGGAAGGCCGAATGACAGTCTGCAATATGGCCATTGAAGGGGGTGCGCGCAGTGGTTTAGTAGCCTTTGATGATACTACCTTGGAATACCTTAAGGACCGTCCTTATGGCCCGAAAGCAGAGCAGTGGGATCAAGCCGTGAGCCAGTGGCGTGATTTGAAAAGTGACGAAGGTGCCTTCTTTGACCGCGTTGTAAAGCTGAATGCTGCGGATATTAAACCTCAAGTCACCTGGGGTACTTCTCCCGAAATGGTGGTGGCGGTGGATGCGCAGATTCCCAGACAAGAAGAGGAGGCAGACCCGATAAAACGCGAGGCGATTGAACGAGCCTACCAGTATATGGGATATAAAGAGGGCCTCGCCATCACGGATATTAAACTGGACCGGGTTTTTATTGGTTCATGCACTAATTCCCGCATCGAAGATCTTCGCGCAGCGGCCGAAGTAGCAAAGGGCAACCAAGTGGCGAGTAGCATTAAGCAAGCTATGGTGGTGCCGGGGTCCGGGTTGGTAAAACAGCAGGCAGAGGAAGAAGGGCTGGATGAAATCTTTACCCAAGCCGGCTTTCAATGGCGCGAACCGGGTTGCTCCATGTGTCTGGCTATGAATGCGGACAAGCTGGGTGACGGCGAACATTGCGCCTCGACCTCCAACCGTAATTTCGAAGGTCGACAGGGGCAGGGCGGGCGTACCCATTTAGTCAGCCCCGCCATGGCAGCCGCCGCCGCTATCGCCGGTCACTTTGTCGATGTGCGTGATTTTGTGCGTCAACAGTCATAATCAAGAGGAGCTATAGAATAATGGAAAAATTTACCAGCCATAAAGCACTTGTCGCCCCCCTTGATCGGGCGAATGTGGACACCGACCAAATTATCCCCAAACAGTTTTTAAAATCCATCAAGCGTAGTGGCTTTGGCCCTAATCTGTTTGATGAATGGCGGTATTTGGATGAAGGCCAGCCAGGGCAGGATTGCAGCAACCGCCCCTTAAATCCCGACTTTATTTTAAATAAAGGCCGTTACCAGGGTGCAGAAATATTATTGGCCCGACAAAACTTTGGTTGCGGGTCAAGTCGTGAGCATGCCCCTTGGGCCTTGCTAGATTACGGCTTTCGTTGTGTTATTGCACCGAGTTACGCCGATATCTTCTATAACAATTGTTTTAAAAACGGCATCCTTCCCGTCATTCTGGACGATAAAATCGTTAACCAGTTATTTGAGGAAACGTTTGTCAGCGAGGGCTATCAGCTAAATATTGATCTGTCTTCTCAAACCGTACAAACCCCATCCGGTGAAAGCTTTTCCTTTGAAGTGGATGAGTTTCGTAAACACTGCCTGTTGAATGGCTTGGATGATATCGGTTTAACACTTGCAGACGCCGATTCTATTCGAAGTTATGAAGCAAAGCGTAAAGAAACATCTCCCTGGCTGTTTGGTGTCGTTAAATAATTCAAAAAATCTTATTTTTAGTGAAAGGTAGTTTCCATGAATAAAAACGTTTTAATACTTCCGGGGGACGGAATCGGTCCTGAAATTGTAGCGCAAGCCAAAGCCGTTCTTGAGCTGGTAAATGAAAAGCACAAACTACAGCTTGAGCTTGATGAGGCGCTGATTGGTGGTTCAGCCATTGATGCCACTGGCCAGCCCTTACCTGAAGAAACAATAAAAAAGGCGAAAGATAGCGCAGCCATATTATTGGGTGCTGTGGGTGGCCCCAAGTGGGAATCACTCGACATGTCCATACGGCCTGAAAAGGGGCTATTGGGTATACGCTCTGATCTCGACCTTTTC
>DFBZ01000107.1:22459-27216 GCA_002366835.1 Gammaproteobacteria bacterium UBA3067 | reverse complement strand
AATATCTACCCGGCAGAAGTCGAGGCTGTATTGCATCAGCACCCTAAGATTGGTGATGTTGCAGTACTGGGTGTGCCGGATAAGGACTGGGGGGAATCGGTAAAAGCGGTGGTAGAGGTTGCGCAAGGTGTTGAGCCTTCTGATGCTTTAGCCGAAGAGATCCTTCAGTTTGCTGCAGAAAATATGGCGAAATATAAGTTACCTCGCTCGGTGGACTTTATGGATGCTTTGCCTCGATTGACGACTGGGAAGCTCTATAAGCGTCTTATTCGGGACAAGTATTGGGAAGGACACGAAAAGAAAGTGTAAGCTCTACAAAAGCCGCAGGTTTCTTTTGATGAATCTGCGGCTTTTTGCGCCTGCTAGGAGCTTTTTACGGTTTTTTCGAGCGAGTAGGCGATGCCTGCCTCGTTTTGTTGTATTTTGATTTTGCTGCCTTGCCTTCTGTTTTTATATCACCTGTTTTGCTGTCACGGTTTCCGTTTCGATGCTTAGTCTTTGCGGCGGGCCGGTGACGTTTTTTTTGTACAGGTTGTTCTTCATCGGCTTGCTTCGGCTTTGGTTTTTTCGGCTTTTTCGGGCGAATTGGTCGTAGGTCTAACTTTGATGCCGGTACGTCATGATTAGGTTCAAACCCGTCGACTAACTCCCGAGGAAGCAAGCGTTTAATTAAGCGCTCGATGTCACTTAGTTGCTTGAATTCGTCTGCGCTTACCAGAGAAATAGCTTGGCCCGTGCTGCCTGCTCGGCCAGTGCGGCCGATTCGATGCACATAGTCTTCTGCTACATTGGGTAAGTCAAAATTCACCACCTGAGGAAGCTGGTCAATATCTAGCCCTCGTGCAGCGATGTCCGTGGCTACCAGTATGCGCGTGTTGCCGTTTTTAAACTCGGCCAAGGCCTTGGTTCTGGCGCTTTGGCTTTTATTTCCATGTATGGCATCGGCTTTAATGCCTTCTGACTCCAGGTGGCGTGTTAATTTATTTGCGCCGTGTTTGGTACGCGCAAAAACTAGCACCTGCTGCCAACTATTATGCTTAATTAAAAATGACAGCAGTGCCGGTTTTTGTTTCTTGTCGACGGGAACCACCCACTGTTTCACGGTGCTTGCAGTGGTATTGCGCGGGTTAACAGAAATCTCCACGGGGTTATTAACAATGCCTTTGGCGAGCCTGCGGATATCATCAGAAAAAGTCGCTGAAAACATCAGGTTTTGACGTTGCGGCGGCAGTGTTTTTAAAATTCGCCGGATATCATGAATGAAGCCCATGTCGAGCATGCGATCGGCTTCATCTAGAACAAGCACTTCGAGCTGAGAAAACTTCACTGCATTTTGATTATATAGATCGAGCAGGCGACCCGGTGTGGCAATTAGTACATCAACGCCTCCTCGTAATTTCATCATTTGAGGATTAATCTTTACGCCGCCGTATACTACGGTGGAGCGAAGGTTTAAAAATTTGCCATAAGTGCTGACGCTGTCGCCCACTTGGGCTGCAAGTTCACGGGTCGGTGTTAATATAAGTGCTCTTGCCTGATTGTTTTGTGCGTGTTGGCCTTGGGATAATCGCTGCAAAATGGGTAAGGTAAAGCCTGCCGTTTTGCCCGTGCCTGTTTGCGCTGCGGCCATGACATCCTTGTTGGCTAAAACTGCTGGGATGGCTTGTTGCTGGATGGCTGTTGGTGTGTCGTAGCCCGCTTCTGTTGCTGCGTTAACTAGTGCATCGGATAAGCCAAGGGAAGCAAAGTTCATACATGTATCTCGTTAATATTTTTGATAAAACTAGCAGGGAGAAAACCTGACATGCTTGATGTATCAGCTGATATTTCTATTCCTGATGAAGAAATCGACTTGTGTGCTATTCGAGCGCAAGGCGCTGGGGGGCAAAATGTTAATAAGGTTTCTTCGGCAATTCATCTGCGTTTTGATATTCACGCTTCATCTCTCCCTGATGTGTGTAAACAGCGCTTGTTGGCGATGCGTGATCAGCGCATTAGTGGTGAAGGCGTTATTGTAATTAAAGCTCAGCAATACCGCACGCAGGAGAAAAATCGCGAGGACGCGTTAAAACGTCTAAAGGAGTTAATTAAGAGCGCTACCCTGGTGAAAAAGTCGAGAAGGCCAACTCGGCCAAGCAAGCGCGCTAAACAGAAGCGCATGGATAACAAAACCCGTCGGGGGCAAGTTAAATCCATGCGCGGGCGAGTTGCCGATTAGCGAGGGCTCCTCTTTATGGTTTGATCAGGGGTCTTTGTACTACTGGGTGTTACTAACAGGCCCTTGATTCAGATCAAAATATTGTTCCAGGTAGGTGATGATTTCGGATGACTCATAAAGCCACTCACTATCACCTTCGGCATTATCGATTCGAAGGCAGGGGACTTTCATTAGCCCACCACCAGCGCTTAACTCTTCGCTAAAGATGGGGTTTTCTTTGGGGTTGCGTGTTTCGAGGTCTATAGAGTAACGACGCATCGCCCAGCGTACTTTTACACAAAATGGGCAAGCTGTATATTGGTAAAGTGAAAGCTTAGAGGCCTTTTCATCCACGATCGCCTGTTCTTGTGGGCTGCGTTTAGTGCCTTTTGGACGATAAAGTAAGTCGATGAAGAGTATAAAGCGGGCAAGAACCCAACGAATAAGTGTCATAGAGAAAAACCAAAGAGTAGTGAAGAGGAAGCGCATTTTAACACCGATCGGTGATTGATGCTAAGGCGGCCCTGAGTGACTCAATTCCTTGTAGTGAGCCGTAAATTATCCAGCTTTTTTTGTGGTCTCGAAGCGCCTCTTCGCGGGCTGAAACTTGGCAATGGCTCTTAAAACCATATACATCTTATGGTCAGGAGGTTGGTGTAGATACCGGCATAAAAGAACCGTATTGCGTTGCATAGATTCTGCTGGTGCCGTTGGTCTATATGTTCTTTCAGCCGTTAATTCTATTCTCTATTTTGCTAGAGAAATAACAGAGCAGCTTTACGTTTTTTCACGGTAGATGGCTATTTTTTCTGTAGCCCTTAATGGGTGGTTCAGTCTTTTGAGGGACTTCTTTGCACTGGTGGTTTTTTAAAAACTCCAATAGTTTAATACGATACTTTGGGTCTTGTAGCGTAGAAATATGCCCCCCCTCGCTGCGAAAATAGCGTTTAGGCATTTTTGCTGCCTTATAAAGAAGCGCACCATGTTGCATGGGTACAATTTTATCGTCTGGGCTATGAATAATGAGTAAAGGTAAAGGCGATAGCTGCGCGACATACTTTTGCGCATCGTAATCACTGGAAAATAATCGGGATAAGGGTGTTTTTAATAAGCTCGTTAGCCAGACTTCAGACAGTTTCTCTTTTGCAATCCCTTCGTAAGAGGCGAAGGCTGCCTCCGTAATTAAAGCACAAAGTTCCTCCTTATCTTTTAACTGGGCAACACTTGTTATCGCGATGCTGCCACCGAGGCTTTGGCCAAAAACGTAAATGGGTAATTGGGGGTATTCTTTAATTAGGCTATGAAGGGCAAGTTGTACGTCGGATATTGTATTTTCTATAGATGGTTTGTGCGGGGTGATGTATCCGCGATATTCAAACATATAAACGAGATAGCCATGTTTGACGAGCCAGGCCACGCTACGAATATGTGCAGTGATGTTCTGGGCATTTCCATGAAGGTGAAATACCACCCCCTCTATTTTTTCGGGTTTAAGTAACCAGTGAGTGAGTAGATGGCCGTCAGCAGTTTTTGTCGTGACCTCCTCAATGGGAAAGGGGATATCTACACCCTTTAAATAATTTATTTGATTGGGTTGAAAAAAAACATGAGTGCATGCAGATATTGTCAACAGGCAGGCTAGCAGGCTGGTTTTGGAAAAAACATTTAAGTAAGCTTTTTTTCTAGCAGGTGAAAAAATGTTGTTTTTCAATTTTTTGGTACCAGAATCGTCGTAAAACGTCCCTTAAAAAAAATGGGTAAAACTGAGGGCGGCCTCTGTCATCTGAATATGATTAGATAAATGTCTTTGCAGCTCCAGCTTAATCGTGGCGTTTTGGCTAAGAGATACGGATTGAATCAGGCTCGCGATATTGCGGTATTGATCATTACGACTCATGTGTTGGCTGCTGAGTTTTAATTGTAAAACACCAAAGTTTTGGTGCCAGAGGTGTCCGACTTCCAGCCCAGGGATCAAATCCAAGTTTTCAGAGAAATCACTGTTGTGTTCAGCCCGCGCGGTAAGTAGTCCATAACTTAGATGATTTTTTATTACTTCTACTGCACTGCCTCCGCCGGTTTCGACAAAAATGGCTTTTTCACGGGCGCTGGAACTGGTGATGACATTTTCTAAACCGGCTGAAACTCGCCAAGACCATTCAGGAAAAAAACGACTACGGGGGCTTAGGGAAATGATTTTAAAAAGCTCAAATTGTTCAATTTCCACTTCATTTTTTTCGAAAATTCGCACACCCAGGTCGAAGAAATTAATTTCGGCACCCCGCAAAAAGCCTTTTTGATTATCAGTGAGACCATGGTAAGCAGGGCGAATTCTCAGATCAATAAAGTCTTTTTCATACTCTTGCCCAATGCTTATGGCCAGGGCAGAAGAACGGTGTCCTAACTCTGGTGATAGAGGCAGTGTTTGGCTTGCATCATAGTTTGTATGTGTACTGTTTTCTTTTAAGGCAGACAAAAGCTGCCACGAGCGCTGGGCCGCGTCTCTATCGCGCTCTTTACCGATTTGCTGAAAACGTAAATGACGATAGGCGGTATCGATGAC
>DFBZ01000107.1:0-22363 GCA_002366835.1 Gammaproteobacteria bacterium UBA3067 | reverse complement strand
CGGTATTTTTTTGATTCCACAAGGTTGTTTTCCACCACAATGCGAACGGTGTCGTTAGGAATGGCAAAAACTGGAAATGCGCGAGAAAGGTGCAAGCCAGGGCGGGCGACGTCCAGTAGCTCCATGAGTCGGAAAGAGCAGTTTTCGTCCAGGTAGTAATAATCGAAGTTACTGCTATTGACTTCCCATAGATGCAGCATCATAAATTGGGTTTCTTCGGGGCTGAGATTTAATTTATATTCCCAGATATCCCGGTTTTCTATCTTGCTGTATTCCTTTACTTTCTTATGGTAGGGCATGACTACAAACTGTCCTGGGTAGCCTCCTGCCAAGCCTCTGTAGGCGTAAAAAAAGTCCTGCTCGCTGTTAGGGCCGACATCTGCACCAAAATTAATGGCCCAGGAAACCAGATCCGCTTGTTGCTGATCAGCGGGCGGGTCAATTCGTAATAGGGTATGGCCGAACATGGAGGAGGGGCTATTGATATAGCTGGTGGGGTAAATAAGGGTAACGCTGCCAGGGTTAATCGCGCTATACCACTGATTGAATTTTATGCAGAGGTTTTCGCTGTCAAAGGGAATATTTAAGCTGAGCTGTTGATTTAACCATTGGTAGCGGGCTGGATAACGGCAGCGATAGTATTCGCCCTTGGGGGTTTTCGACTCAGGCTTCAGGAAGGCTTGAATCGTGGCTGTAAGCTCCTTTTCTGAAGAGTATTTCCCTCTCGCTGATATAAAAAAATCAGGGTCATCGATGTAACTTTCTTGATTACCCGTGACGGGTTTGTTTCTGTAATGATTGAGATAAAGCCACTGGTCTTTGTTTTCCAGACCAAGTTTTTTGGCAGTATTAATAAGGGATTCTTGCTGTATTTCGGCAGATGAATTTGCTGCAGCAGGAAATACAATATGCATTAAAAATAAGGCGAGAAAAATAAAAGGGGGTGTTTTGAAGCAGGGCATTAGTTTGACCAAGGTGAAGGGTGGCCGGAGATATAGGCAAGTACGAGAAGGTTTAACTTAAAAATTGTTAACAGGGGGTGGCTGGGCCTCCCCCTGTTTTGATTATTAGCTTACATATTTTGCAAGCTGTTCATTGGTTTTCATCACTTCGCCAATAGCCTTTAAGATTTCTTCGGTAGTTGCATCAGCGGATGGAAAAATAGTTTGGAAGTTATCGTGAGTGACTTGAGCGAAAGTTGTGCGGTCTTCTGGAGCGATACCAACCAGCAAAGCCAGTGCATCCAGAGCTTCCCCCTCGCCTAAGGCGATATCGTGAGCGATGTCTTCCATGAATTCACTTGTTTGCAATAAGTTTTGTCCGCCGTAGCTGAGTGCGCCATCGGTGGAGCAGCCATTGGTACCAAGTGTCATGCCGAAGGAAGCGTTACCAGATGTGCCGTTAATGATGCTGGCGATCAGGTGAATAGCAAGGCCCTTTTGGCCTTCGAATAACATGTTTCCCCAGCCACAACTTGGGCCACCAGGAGCGGCAGCAAAAGCAGAGAAAGGGGTTAGAGACAAGGATAGAGTTGCAGCAAGAATGGTCTTTTTCATCGTAGAAGTACCTTTTCTATTGTTAAATGGATGTTCCGTATCATCGGGCCTCCGTCACTGGAAGCACTTCAATCATAGTCAATATATCTATAGTTGTCATGATTGTATAAGGCCTACTTGTACGGAAGTTGTTCTGTGCGAAAAGCCTACAATCAAGCTTATTCGGTTTTGTCTTTGAATTCACAAAGGTCTTCAATAATACACGACGTGCAGCGCGGTTTGCGTGCAATGCAGGTGTAGCGGCCGTGTAGGATCAACCAGTGATGGGCATCGATTTTGTATTCCTTAGGTGTGACTTTAAGGAGTTTTTTTTCAACCTCATCCACATTTTTACCCACTGCCAGTTTGGTGCGGTTAGAAACACGAAAGATATGGGTGTCAACGGCGATGGTGGGGTGGCCAAAGGCCGTATTCAGAACGACGTTGGCAGTTTTTCTGCCAACGCCTGGAAGAGCCTCTAGTGCTTCACGTTGTTCTGGTACTTGTGAGTTGTGCTGTTTGATAAGGATGTCGCAGGTTTTAATAATGTTGGCGGCTTTGCCGTTATATAAACCGATGGTTTTGATATACGTTTTTAAACCCTCTAAGCCTAAGGCATAAATTTTTTCAGGGCTGTTGGCAACAGGGAAAAGCTTTGCGGTGGCTTTGTTTACCCCAACGTCCGTTGCTTGGGCTGATAAGATAACGGCGATGAGTAGTTCAAACGATGATTTGTAGTGTAGCTCAGTGGTGGGATGGGGGTTGTTTTCTTTCAGGCGTCGGAAAATTTCAGCGCGCTTTACTGTGTTCATCGGCTTGGTTTTCTCGAAATTATGAGTTTATGTGATGTGACCCGTTACACGGACGCGTTTGCTTCTGATGCCTACGGGGCTTGCCTTCTGTTCTTTAATTTCATCCATTTTGTCATCAATAATATTTTTAATGGCAATAATCAGCCCTAGGCCAAAAAATGCACCGGGCGGTAAGGCGAGAAATAATATTCCGGGAAAATTGTCAAAGATTTTGATGGACCAGTTCTCAGCTGCACTGCCAAATATCAAGTCCATGTTGGAGAAAAGTGTTCCCTGGCCGAGCATTTCGCGAAATGCGCCGAGCAGTATAAGTACGATCATAAAACCCAGGCCCATCACTAAACCATCGAGGATGGAGGGTAGTACTGGGTTCTTGCGTGCAAAGCCATCCGCCCTGCCCAGGATGCAGCAGTTGGTGACAATCAGGGGGATGAAAATACCGAGTATTTGATAAAGCTCAAAGGTGTAGGCTTGCATGATAAATTCAGTGCAAGTGGTAAGGGCGGCGATAACCATCACAAATACGGGGAGGCGAATGGCATCGTTAACGCCACCGCGTATCAGGGATACCACGGTGTTTGAACCAAGTAATACAGCGGTGGTTGCAAGGCCTAAACCTATGGCATTGACGACAGAGCCTGTTACAGCAAGTAGTGGGCACAGGCCTAATACTTGTACCGTCGCAACGTTTTTGTTCCACAAGCCATCTTTTATGATGTTCGAATAATCCGACACTTATATGCACTCCATTAGGGCAGGGTCTCTGCTAATTATTGTCTTCATGGCTGCTTTTGTTTTTTGGGGTGTTGCAGAGCATATGAATCCCTGAAGAGCTGTTCTTTATTATGATCAAAGTATTTGAGGGTGTTATGTATGGCTTTTACCACCGCTCGGGGAGTAATGGTTGCGCCAGTAAGTTGATCAAATTCACCACCATCTTTTTTCACCTTCCAGCTCTTGTCGGATGTGTTTTCCAGGGATTTTCCATTAAAACCTAGAATCCAGTTTGACTTGGCAATTTCTATTTTATCACCGAGGCCGGGCGTTTCACTGTGTGGCGGGATGACGCGCACCCCGGTGATGGTGCCATCATATCGAAGGCCTACGATAAGGGATATGTCCCCTCCATATCCTTCTGGTGCATTGGATGGAAGGATGGCAGCGTAGGGTTGACCATCTTTGCGAGCAAAAAAAGCTTCTTGTGGGTTTTTATGGGCCAAAAGTGGGTGATGAACTTCCATATAGTCATTCAGTAAATCATTGTTATGTTGACCATCGGGAAGTATTTCAAGAAGTGCTTTCTCCAGGGCCTGGTGTTGTGCTTCAACGATTTTTTCTTTAGTGGCGGTGCTAGTGAATGCCACCAAGCCGGTGGTGACGATCGCAAAGAGGCCAAGCAGGGCCGCATTTTTACTGATTGATTTTAACACTCTAGCGCTCCCGTTTACCGCGCCCAAACTTGGCTTCTTTGTGGCCATAGCTGCGAGGCTGGGTGTAATAATCAATGGTTGGAACAGCGAGGTTCATAAGTAAAATAGCAAAGGCGACCGCATCGGGGTAGCCGCCAAACGAACGGATGATCCAGATTGTTAGTCCAATGAAGGCACCATATATCCATCTTCCAATGGCACTGGTGGCGGCGGTTACGGGGTCGGTAGCGATAAAGAACGCGCCCAGCATCGTGCCTCCACTGAGTAGATGAAATATGGGGGAGCCATAACGGTCACTGTCGTAACCCATAAAAAGGAAAGCCCATGTGGCTAAAGTCAGTAACAGGGCGAGAGGTATTTGCCAATGGATAATGCCCTGGTAAACAAGGTAAAGCCCGCCAATTAAAAAGCCGATGTTCACCCATTCCCAGCCTTTGCCTGCAAGGAAGCCTTGAAAGACGGGTAGCTCGTATATCATCGGAACCGTTTTTGACAGTCCTAGATCTGTTTTCAGTGTGTCTAAGGGTGTTGCACCGCTTAGTCCATCAACAATGGCTACCGATGCGGGGTCAAGGTGGTTGTTGAAGATCAAGGTCAGAGTTTCGATAAAGCTCATCTGCATGATGCCATCGGCAGGTAGCCAGGCTGTCATTTGTACGGGGAATGAAATGAGCAAGAACGCGTATCCCAGCATGGCGGGGTTGAAAATGTTATTCCCGAGGCCGCCGTATAAATGTTTTCCTACTAGTATGGCAAATGCAGTGCCTATTACAGGTAGCCACCAGGGGCTAAGGGGGGGGAGAGCCAGGCCTAGCAGCACGGCGGTTACTATGGCGCTGTTGTCGTTGATGAAGAATATAACTGGGCGCTTACGCAACCTTAGCGCAAGGCTTTCACAGCCTATGGCAACAATGGCAGCAATAAGGCAGTTAATAAGGCTTCCCCAGCCGAAGTAGAGTGTTAGCGCCAAAAGCCCAGGCAAGGTGGCGAGCAACACCTGAAGCATCATTTGGCCGGTGTCATTCTTGCCGGCGATGTGTGGAGATGAGGCGTTAATCAATGCCATATAGGAACCTGTTCAGCTTGGTTTGCCACTGGGTGCGGTTTAGGATAACTCGGAAAGTCATTGGCTCTCACTACCGGCGTCGTCGATTGCTTTTCTTAATGTTGCGATTTTATGTTCGGATTTATTTTCTGCGAGTGCCAAGTCTAAGGCTTTTTGCGCTTTGCGGCGCTCGTTGCGTGCCAATGCGGCAGTGACCTTATCGGATGCCTCGGTGCTTGATGGTACTGTGTCTGATGTTGGCTGAGCTGGCGTATCTTGTTGAAGTGGAATTTCTTTTTGAGCGATCAGTGCTTCGCGTAATTGAGCCTTGATAGCACCCGCTTCTTTTTTTGCTTGGTTTACCTGTATTTCTATGGCTTCAAGGTCGTTAGTATGACTGGTTTTTGCCGCAAGCAGTGCTTTTTTAGCCTGCTTTAAGGCGTCTTGTGTCGATGCAGCCTTTTCTCGTAGTTCAAGGATGGCTTTATCTTCTTTCGGTTCGCCTACTTTGCTACTGGGGGGTGTGTTGGCTGGAGGCTTCTGTCGAGCTGCCTTGAGGGCCTCTTTTGCTTTGTCAGAATTAGCCTGAAAGAGCGCAACCTTTTGGCGCAGCTGTTCGAGTTTGTCGCTATTTTCTTCTTTTTTCTCTGCTTGGCTGAGGGCTTTTTTTGCCTCAATCGAGAGCTTCGCTGTGCTTGCTGCGGCAGTTTTTAAACGAGCAAGCTCATCTTCTGATTGCTGCGCACTCTGTGGGCTGGGCTCTGCGCTTGTTTTCTGGGCTGCTTTTTCAGCAGCAGCCTTGGCCCGCGCTTTACGTTTGGCTTCTTTTTCAACTGCTTCTTGCTCTAAGCGCGCTTGCCGGTTTTCAAAGCGTTGGCGAGAAGCCTCTGCTTTTTCTTCCTTTACGCGTAGCTGTTTTATGGTCCCCTTGGCGTAACGGTAGTACTGAACAAGGGGAATGTGGCTGGGGCAAACATAAGAACAAGCGCCGCACTCGATGCAGTCAAATATATTGTGCTGTTCGGCCTTGTCGAACTCCTGGGCTTTTGAAAAGAAGTACAGCTGTTGGGGCAATAATGTGACCGGGCAAATATCCGCACATTGGCCACAGCGTATGCAGGTTTGCTCCGGTGGTGGAGGTGGCATTTCGGAGCGTGTCGCCGCGATAAGACAATTGGTGGTTTTGCTGATGGGTAAATCTGCAGAGGGTAGGGTGAAGCCCATCATTGGACCGCCAGCCACAATCCGGAATAATTGACTTTCTTGAACACCGCCTTCTTTTAGTAAATGGCGAACGGGGGTTCCAATCAGCGCCTTTACATTGCCGCGATTATTCATTGCCTCGCCGGTTAAGGTAGTGATACGACTAATGCAGGGTTTACCTTGAATGATGGCCTTGTAAATACTGTAAACCGTGCCGATGTTATGAACGATCACGCCTACTTGTAAGGGTAGACCACCCGTAGGGACTTCTTTACCAGTGAGTATTTTAATCAGCTGTTTTTCCCCACCAGAGGGGTATTTGGTGGGAATCTTGACGATATCAATAGTGGTTTCGGCGCTGGCTCTTTCAAGGGCGGCTACAGCAAGAAGTTTGTTGTCTTCTATACCGATGAGAATTTCTTTCGGTTGGAGGATGTGCCCAATAACCTTGATGCCCTCGATAATCTCTACGGCACGCTCCTGCATAAGGATGTCGTCTGCGGTGATATAGGGTTCGCACTCAGCACCATTAATGATGAGGGTTTCGATCTGATTATGTCTGGCGTTGAGCTTGATCGAGGAAGGAAAGCCCGCTCCCCCCATGCCGATAATTCCGGCTTCGCGAATACGTGAGAGCAGGGTTTGCGTATCGAGAGCGGCGTAGTTATCGACGCCACTATGATCTATCCATTCGTCTTTGCCATCACAATCAATGTGAATACACGGTTGTTCAATGAGGGATGGGTGAATAACGGGGTGCATGCCGATTTCGTTGATGGTGCCAGAGCTTGGTGCGTGAACGAGCGCGCTGGTGGCTTTGTCGCTGCTGGCAATTAGCTGGCCTTTAAGAACACGCTCACCCACCGCTACGCAGGGTGACACTGGGGCGCCGATATGCTGTTGCAAAGGAACGATCAATTGTTCGGGCAGGGAGGCCGTCCGTAGTGGAAGGCTTAAGGACAGTGATTTCTTTTCAGGTGGGTGAATACCACCCCTGAGATGCCAAACGCGATGCCTCATAGAACGTTGCTCACGGGAATTTTATTGGTGGCGGTTGGTGATGTGGGAATTTGCTCAATAGAAATATCACCCGTCCCCCGTGGTTTTTTCCACACCCAGGTCTGGGGTGTTTGTGCAACGGGAATCATGTCGATGCAATCAACTGGGCATGGCTCAACACACAAATCACAGCCTGTGCACTCACTGACGATAACCGTATGCATTTTTTTTGCCGCGCCTAAGATGGCATCTACCGGGCAGGCCTGTATGCACTTTGTGCAGCCGATACATTCATCTTCCCGAATATAGGCCACAAGGGGGGTGTCTTTTTCTTCGCCGTGCTCTGCATCAAGGGGGATAGCTTCGACACCCAGTAAATCTGCGAGCTCTTGAATGGTGGCTTCACCACCCGGAGGGCAGCGGTTAATTTCTGCTTCTTCCCCGGCAATGGCTTCCGCGTAGGGGCGGCAACCTGGGTAGCCACATTGGCCGCACTGGGTTTGTGGAAGAATATTATTAATTTGCTCCACAAGGCTGTTCTCATCGACTTTAAAACGTACTGCCGCAAACCCCAAAACACCACCAAAGATAAGGGCGAGGATAAGAATTGCTAAAATGGCGACTACTACTTCCATTCGTCTACCCTAGAGTTTTACCAGGCCGCTAAAGCCCAAAAATGCAAGTGACATTAAGCCCGCTGTAATCATGGTGACGGAGGCTCCTTGAAATGGTTTGGGAACATCAATCACTGCTATGCGTTCTCTCATAGTGGAAAAGAGGATCAAAACGAGGGAGAAACCTGCTGCTGCGCCGAAACCATAGATGGCGGAGTCGAACAGGGTAGTGTCTTCTTTTTTGATATTCAGCAGCGCTACGCCTAAAACGGCACAGTTGGTGGTGATTAGCGGTAAAAATATACCCAGTACGCGATAGAGCAGGGGGCTTGTTTTGTGAATGATCATTTCTGTGAGCTGTACGGTCACGGCGATGACCAGGATAAATGAGAGTGTTCGCAGGTATTGAAGGTCGAGGGGTGTCAGAATGTAGGTATAGGTGAGGTAGCTCAGCGTAGAAGAAAGAGTAAGTACAAAGGTAGTGGCCAAAGCCATGCCAATGGCACTTTCAACCTTGTTAGACACGCCCATAAATGGGCATAGGCCCAAAAATTGAACCAGCACAAAGTTGTTAACCAGTATGGTGCTAATGAGTACTAAAAATATGTTTGTTTCAGTCATGAAGGCCTATTTTGATAAAGAAATACCCTTGCAGGATGGTAAGTCTTTGCTTTGGCTCTGGAAAGGTGAGCTAGGGGGTTATTATCCTGCACCGAGTTATTCCACACAAGGATGTGGCGGAGAAAATCATGATCGATTTGTTATATGGTCGCTCTGAATAAGCCATGAGCGAAAGTCTAGGAAGCCCAATTTATCAAAGGCGGTATTGAGGAATGTTTAGTGAGAGAGTGTCTAAAGTGCTCTCCTATAAAACGGCAAGCCCCATTCCTTTCGGTCTGGGGCCGCATTATAGCTGGCTCGTTATAGCAACAGTTACGCAGAGAGCGCTTCTCTTTCTTGACGAACAGGCCTGTTCGTTCTTCTGTATTCTCCAGGGGACATAGAGGCCCATCTTTTGAATGCGTGATAAAAATTGGTGGGCTCCGAAAAACCAAGGCGAGAGGCGATTTCATCAATATTAGTACTGGTTTCTGTTAAATATAACTTCGCTTGTTTAAATCGAATGGTTTCTCGAATGTTGACGTAGGAGGTATTTTCTTTCTTTAAGCGTCTTTGTAGCGTTCGAGTGGTGACATTCAAACGCTGTGCCGCATCCTGCATGGAGATGGGCTTCACACCCATGTTTTCTTGCAAGTAACGAATAATCTGGCACTCAACGCTGTTTAACCTATCGAGCTCCATCAAGTATTTTTCTGCTTGAATTTGAAAGCTGTCGTTTAGCTCGGGGTATCTTCCGGGGAGAGGCTGGTTGAGAAGGGAGGCATCAAAAATCATCGCGCACATGCCTCGGTTAAAATAAGCGGGGGCATCAAAAGTGCTAGCATAGATGTCTGCATAACCTGGGTCAGCATAGGAGAACTCTACGCGATTCAGCTTGAATGGCTTTCTTGTTAGATCTGAGAAAATCTTAAGGATGCTGGTTAAAAATATTTCGGAATAACAGGGCTGCAACGTGATTTCGTTCGCAATGGTTGGGGAATATATCAGTGCGGCTTCTTTCCCTTCTACACGGATGTCCATATCCATAAAAGGATGTAGTAACTCTCGAAAGCGGTGATAGTGATCAACCGCATGGTTGAGAGTGTCTGCCGTGCCGATGAGGGAGCCCACCAGGTTAAGTGAATCCAGGCGTGTCATATTGCCCATGTGTAGCCCAAATGCTGGGCTGCCCATCGATACGCCGCAGGCACTATAAAGTGCGTCTAATTGCCCGAGTGTTAGGGTTGCCTTTGGGTCAGTGACGCTGTCTGCAGAAATCCCCACGTCATTCAGGAGGGTATTGGCGTTTACACCGTGTTTGATAGCAATATTTATGAGGCTCGGTATTGTTACCGGGTTCAGCGAAATGGTTTGCTCTGCTGGGGAGTTTGGGTCCATGTTCATACCATCCATTTTTGTTATTTTAGTTGTAACTATTCCGCTCAAATGTGAACAGTTGCAGGGTTTTCTGCGTAGTTACTTTTATTTTTTATTGCTCTCATCCTAAAGTAGCAATAGCTCCCGCCTTACAACTTGTTAAAAGGCCTGACCAGGGCCAACAGTATCTCAAAAATAGCGCGACCGACAATAGAATTATCACCCTAAACTGTGAAGATTTGTCGTATTCCATGTTTTTAGGCGACATATTAAAAGAAAACTTAAAATTGTCGCCTAAAACCAATTTAGGGTGAATTATATGCTGCAGTTGGTGTGTTTATCACCACTGACTCACCCTCTTCGAAGATAAGCTCTGCTTTCAAATCCTTCAGCGAACTTTGCAATAGCACCGGATAAAAAGGGAAGTGCCCTGGGTGCCTAACTCCCCGCGCCTAAAGCGCAGTTTTGCAAAGTATTCGGCGTACAAATCTTAACCGTTTGTTACTTCGTAAATGACCTAGCCCTTCTAACCTTTTTATTAGCACAGTGGGTTTTGTTGTTTTGAATACTCGTAATCAGCCCAGTTTTTAGACGATCTTCAACCTTTAGTTTCTAGAGGTTGATTTAAGTTAAGAATTTAACTAATTGAAACATAAAGCAATGTTTTTCCAATAGGTTCTTCTAGCTTAGCTGGCTTTATTCTCCTCTGGGTGGCAGTAGAGTTTGTGTAAAACGACTCTAAACGGCCCTGGCTCACTGTTCTCAACTTGCTGATGAATTTTGCTAAAGCATTCGAGGGATAGAATGAGATACGTATTGGTTGCAGTACTTGGAATAGCCATATATACGCATAGCAACGAGTCTGTTGCGGCCGATAAGGAAACAGCTGGAGATCTTCAGTTGGCGCTATTCGATCAGTCAGAATCCTATGAAGAGCAGAACTCTAGCCAATTAAATTTTACGCCGTCGGGGCGTATACCCCCCAATATTTCTGTCGATAGAGGGGATTCAGAAGGCTCCTCAAGTAGCCAGAGATTTTTTTCTCTATGGAGAAGAAGCGCATTTAATACCTCCTTAGGCATGTCTCAAAGAACCGGTAGCCTGTCGTGGAGCATCGCGAGCGATATGAGTGGCAAGCGCGCGCCAAATGTCTTATCCGAGCTATCGTACGAGGGGCTGGAAATAAGAGGGTTTGAAGTTCAAAGCAGCGTGTATTTTTTTGGTGGTTTACTCGACGATTCTTTTTTGGATATTCGGCTTCACCGAGGTGTGATTACGGGTGGTGAAACGAGGGACTCTGACTACGATGGCGATAATAAAACCCAGGAGTACAGTCGTAGCTTGTCTGAAAATACGGGTGACTTTGTCGCTGACTACAGCATTGCATTTGGATTAAATATTGTGGATAAGCGGTGGCTAAGCGCTTCAGCTTTGGCCGGTTATTCTTTGCATCAGCAGTATGTGCGAAAACAAAATGCTGTAAGAGTCGCACCTGATACTGAGCTTGTGATGGATGGTGTAATCGAAGGCCTAAACAGCACCTATCAAAGTAAGTGGCAAGGTCCATGGCTTGGCACCAGCGTTTCTTTGCACGGAGAAAAGCACCGGCTTAAGCTGCAAGGAGAGATTCATTCCGCTCTTTACTATGCAGAGGCAGATTGGAATTTAAGAGATGGTTTTAAGCATCCCAAAAGTTTTGAGCACAACGCCAGCGGGCTAGGTTGGGTTGTTGACGTAAGCTATGCTTATACCTTTGACTTTTCTCAAGGCAATAAAACCACGCTTGGCCTTAGTTACCGCGCAGAAGATTGGGCTGCGGAGGATGGCGTTGATACCCTCTACTTGGCAAGTGATGAGGTGGTTTCCACGAGGCTGAATGAAGTGGCTTGGGGTGGTAGTGCCGTGTCTGTTCACCTTAAAATCCTTAGATAAGCTATTGATATATTGCTGACTTTTTGCCACTGACTATCCGTTAGTTTTATACGCCGAAGTTCTATGTGCTATTCTCTCCCCCAGCTCAGACAGGTATAGCTAATCTTTTCCAACCCATAGGACAACTCACCTCCTTATGTCTCGATCCAATCCAAAAACTGGTGCAATAACACGCCTGTTGCAAGTCTCTCGTTTTCTAAAGCCTTATACTCTTCGGATTATTGCTGCTCTTATTGCACTCGTAATTACTGCTGGCATCATGCTTTCAATTGGCCAGGGTGTGCGTTTTATGGTGGATCAAGGCTTGGCAACGGAGTCTCTGGATAGCCTTGGTAATACAGTTATTGGCTTTATAGGCTTAACTCTCGCATTAGCTGCCGGGACATTTGCGCGCTTTTACCTTGTTTCATGGGTTGGTGAGAGGGTTGTGACTGATATCAGGCAGGCTGTTTTTAGTCATGTTATTGAGTTGCATCCCGGTTTTTTCGAAACCAATCTCAGTGGCGAAATTCAATCCCGTATCACTACCGATACTACCTTGCTTCAGTCAGTGCTGGGCTCGTCTGCCTCTATTGCCCTGCGTAATATCATTATGTTGTTCGGCGGATCAACATTAATGTTGATCACCAATATTAAGCTGTCAGTCATTATTCTTACCTCCTTGCCCTTTATCGTTTTCCCGATACTTTTAATAGGTAGGAGAGTACGGAGCTTGTCCAGGAAAAGCCAAGATCGCATCGCCGATGTTGGCACCTACGTGGGAGAGTCGCTGCAAAATGTTAAAACCGTCCATGCCTTTAACCACCAACAATTAGCCAAACAGCGCTTTGATCGCTTTGCCGAGCAGGCTTTCGAGACAGCCGTAACGCGTATTCGTTACCGATCAATACTGATAGCTCTGGCGATCACCCTTGTTTTAGGCGCGATCGGTGCGATGTTTTGGGTGGGGGGGAAAGATGTTATCAGTGGTGTTATCAGTGGTGGAGATCTTGCCGCGTTTGTTTTTTACGCCATCCTTGTGGCGATGTCTCTGGGCGCCATCAGTGAGGTTTATGGCGAGCTACAAAGAGCAGCTGGGGCAACAGATCGACTGGTTGAGCTTCTTAACGCCGAGTCTTTGATTCTTGACCCGGAAACGCCAGTGAGTTTGCCGGATAATCACCAAGGGGAGGTGGAAGTTAAATCTTTAACCTTTTTCTACCCATCGCGCCCTGATCATGCCGCCTTGAAAGATATTTCACTCAACCTGGAAGCCGGTAAAAGTGTCGCTTTTGTCGGGCCATCTGGGGCGGGGAAAACGACCTTTTTTGATTTAATTTTGCGCTTCTATGACCCTCAAGAGGGTGGCATTTATATTGATGGTATTAATATTCGAGACTTGACCTTAGAAGATTTGCGTCGAGATATAGCTATTGTGCCTCAGTTGCCGACCTTGTTTACCGGCACAGTGAGGGAAAATATCTGTTACGGTAACCCCGACGCTACTCATGAGGAGGTTGTTGCGGCAGCGAAGGCGGCTTACGCGGAAGAGTTTATCGGTCGATTGCCCGAAGGTTACGACAGTGACCTTGGAGAGGGCGGAGTGCGTCTTTCTGGAGGCCAAAGGCAGCGTATTGCGATTGCCAGGGCTATCCTCAAAAATCCCAAAATCCTACTGCTTGATGAGGCAACCAGTGCCCTGGATGCTGAAAGCGAGCATGTGGTGCAAAAAGCGCTGGAAACCCTGATGGAAGGAAGAACAACTTTTGTGATTGCGCATCGCCTTTCTACGGTTATCCATGCAGACCTGATTGCAGTATTTGATCAGGGTCGGCTGGTGGAGCAGGGTAGTCACAATGAGCTGATGGCCTCCAGCGAGCTTTATTCTCGGCTGGCGGCCTTGCAGTTTAAAGAGCCTTTGGTGGGTTAGTAGATTTTAAAAGCTATTCGCGGTGATAACCCCTTCAATTTCCCGCAAAGCATTTAGGAGTTCTTCTGTCGGGGCCTTGTCAATATCCACCAGGTTATAGGCAATTTCATGACGGCTTTTATTCAAAATATCGATCACGTTGATATCGTTTTCAGCGAAAACAGCCAGCACATGGCTTAATACCTTTGGTACATTCTTATTGGCAAAACCAATACGGAAACCCTCTGAGCGTTCCAGAACAAGGGTTGGAAAATTAACCGAGTTTTTTATATTTCCGTTTGCAAGAAAGTCTTTTAACTGATCAGCCGCCATGGCCGCACAGTTCTCCTCTGCTTCAGCGGTGGAAGCACCGATGTGAGGCATTAACAAGACGCCTTTTTTTCCAATTAGCTCTGGTGTCGGGAAATCCGTGATATACATCCCAAGTTGGCCTGACTCAATGGCGCTTAACGTGGCATCACTATCTACCACCTCTTCTCTTGCAAAGTTCAGCAAGCGGGCACCTTTTTTGAAGTGTCTGGCCGTATCTTGATTAATGGTGTGGTGGGTTTCTTTAATTGCCGGCAAGTGCAGGGTGACATAATCTGACTTCGCCAATAGAGATTGAATGCTGTCCATCTTCTGTACGCTACTAGATAAGCGCCAGGCAGCTTCGATCGAAATTGCGGGGTCGTACCCGAGTACGTTCATGCCGAGTTCTAGCGCCATATTCGCCACTCTTGAGCCTATGGCACCCAAGCCAATCACACCGAGGTTTTTTCCGTGAAGCTCTTGGCCGCGAAATTGTTTTTTTTCTTTTTCCAGTAGTTTGCTCAGTTCTTTTGCATCGTTGACTGAGCCCTGGGTGTTTACATAGTTGATGCCATCGACAATGCCTCGGCTGGAAAGTAGTAAGCCAGTGAGAACCAGCTCCTTCACTGCGTTGGCATTTGCGCCCGGTGTGTTGAATACAGGTATGCCGCGCTCAGTGCAGTCAGCGAGTGGGATGTTGTTGACGCCAGCGCCGGCTCGGGCGATGGCTTTCACTGTATTGTCAATTTCCGTTACGTTTAGCTTATGGCTGCGTAACAGTATGGCATCAGCATCTTCCTGGCCTGCTTTAACGATAAAGTTTTCCGTGTCGAAGCGGTCTAGCCCTTTGGATGAAATGTTGTTAAATGTGCTAACTTTGTACATGGGGACTTCAGCCTTTTAAAAGTAGTTGTATTATTTTATTTTTTCTTTGATGAGCTTGACTTGGGAACCCCTAGGTAGGTTTAGGTGTCATCCTCGTTTTCGGAAAGGGATTGGCACATATTCAGGGCTGGTTGGTCCGCATTAGGTGTTCCAATAATCTTCGCTGGTACGCCTACAACCGTGACATGTGATGGCACATCTTTCAGTACAACGCTTCCCGCACCGACTTTAACTCCCTCGCCAATCACGACGTTGCCAAGGATCTTTGCCCCTGCTGCCACCAATACGCCTTTTTTGATTTTTGGATGTCGGTCACCGACTTCTTTTCCTGTGCCGCCCAGGGTGACGGATTGTAATATGGATACGTTATCTTCTACCACGGCTGTTTCACCAATAACGATGCCTGTTGCGTGGTCCAACATAATGCCTGAGCCGATTGTTGCGGCGGGGTGTATATCTACCCCAAAAACCACCGAAATCTGATTTTGAAAAAAAAGTGCAAGAGATTCTCTCCCTTGTTGCCACAGCCAGTGCGCGATTCTATAGCCCTGTAGTGCGTGCAAGCCTTTGAAATAAAGAAAGGGAGTGGAGAGTTTGCGGCATACCGGGTCGCGTTCTTTAACTGCTTTGATGTCTGATCGGATAGCTTGCGCAATTTTTGGGTCATTGCTGAAAGCTTGCTCAATGATTTCCCGAATTAGAATCGCGGGCATGGTTGGGCTGTCCAGTTTATTTGAAAGGTGGAAACTGACAGCGGCTTCGATGGAGTGATGGTTAAGGATAGTGGAATGAAAGAAGCTAGCTAGAAAAGGCTCCTCCTCTATAAGAGTGACGGCTTCTTCTCGAATGAGTCTCCACAGTGGGTCATTATTTAACTTGCGCGTAGACATCTAGTCTCCCTGGTCATCTTGTTGCCACTGGCGTGAGTCGCACCGCGACGAAAGAGTTCTTTTACATGATTGGCATGTCGGTAGCAATCAGAATGTGGGTGCTCGCGTTTCATTGGCCTCCAGAGGCTGGATATGTCCCGTCATATTTGCAGCAAGCCTGTATGTGAGCGGAACTAAGAAAAGCAGGGCATTGATCAATGTTGAATGGCGTCTGTATAGGTTATCTTGATGGCGCAATATTACATTCAACTTCCAGTAAAGAGTCTATATCCTTGCTTGCAGCCTATATAAGCGCTTAAGCCGCATCCATATTTTGTAGCGCGGTGAGTTTCAAACAAGCGTTTAAAAATGCTGGAGAAGCTAAGGGTGATTCGTTATGATGGCGGGTCAGAGACTCAGGGTGGCTACCACTTTTTAGCGCTTAGCCTCTGGCTATATTGTTGGATACCATTTAAAAGCAAGCTAAATGCTGGGTGTGCAATTTCGGTAGGTTTTCAGTTGAAGATGCTTGAGTGTAATTAGGGACATTTATGAATAAAGCTATTGCTAGCTGGTTGGTCGATAATCGCAAATTAATGTTGGTTTTCAGCACCATCATACTTATTTTTGCTGGTTTGGGTATTAATAAAATCGGCTTTAACGGTGATTTTCGCCATATGTTTGGTGAAGAAAACAGGGATCTGTTAACACTTGACGCAATAGAAGCTGAGTACTTGCAGGCGGATAATGTTGTCTTCCTTATTAAACCTGCTAATGACCAAGTGTTTAACAAAGATACATTAGTGCTTGTTCAAGAATTGACGGATTCCTTATGGAAAACCCCTTATTCCATTCGCGTTGACTCACTCAGTAATTACCAACGCTCTTCGTCTGAAGACGATACGTTTACCGTGCAACCGTTGGTGGAGGAGGCTAATGATCTTACCCAAGAAGATATTCTTTCTATTCAAGAATATGCCAGACAGGATGCCTATTTAAAGAAAGGCCTCGTTTCTGAAGCAGAGACAGTGACATCCCTTGTCGTTACGTTGGCGTTACCTACTGACCCAGTCAAGCAGTTGCCTGCAGTGGGTGAAATGGTGGAATACCTGAATACCGTCAAAGACGACCTGCAAGCACAGCACCCTGGTATAGAGGTCCACTTTATGGGCGGCCCTTCCTTGCAAGCGGCTATGGTTGATGTTGTAAAGGATGACTTGGGGTCTTTAATGCCGATTACGGTTATTGTCTCATTTTTTACACTGGGTTTTTTGTTGCGCTCTGGAACGTCAGTTTTGGGTACTTTGTTTATTATTATTACCGCTAATGTTCTCACGATGGGCGCTGCCGGTTGGCTGGGTTATAGCTTAACGCCAACCTCGATGATGGCTCCAATTATGGTGCTTATTTTGGCGATGGCGGATAGCGTGCATGTACTTACGCAGTACATCGTGGCCTTTCGGGAAGGACGGACCAAAGAAGAGGCGATGAAAGTCAGCTTAGAATCGAATATGGTTCCGATTCTACTTACCAGTGTTACCACCGCGGTGGGCTTTCTTGGAATGAATTTTAGTGAGTCTCCGGCATTCCATGACTTTGGTAACATTACTGCAATGGGCGTATTGTTTGCGTTTCTTTATACGCTCACATACCTGCCTGGAGTAGTTCTAGCATTTCCGATGGAGCCAACTGACAAGCCTTTGAAGTTAACACCTTTTATGGAGGCATGGGCGCGATTAGTTATCAGGTTTCAGAAGCCTATTCTGTGGAGCAGCGCGATTATTATTCCAGTGGTTTGTGCGTTTATCCCGCAAAATGAATTAAGTGATAATATTATTGAATATTTTGACGAGTCAACGCCGCTTTCAAAGGCAGTTAGTTTTTCGAACGAGCACCTTTCCGGATTTCAGTATATTTTGTTTTCCCTAGATTCTAAAAACCCTGGCGGAGCGAATGAGCCGGCCTTTTTGGAAAAAGTGGATGCATTCTCCGAGTGGTTACGGGACCAAAATGATGTCTCTCACGTGTTTTCATACGTGGATATTATGATGAACCTGAATAAGGCTATGCATAATGACGATGATGCCTTTAAAACAGTTCCCGAGTCGAGAGAGCTTGCATCGCAATACCTGCTGCTTTACGAAATGTCATTGCCTGCTGGTAACGATTTGACGCGCGATGTGAGTGCTGATCGGTCTGCTGTCAGGGTGATGATCTCTCTCAAAACAGTGGATAATCTCCGTTTGACTGCTTTAGATAAGCAGGCGCAACAGTGGTGGAAAGAGAATGCATCAGAATTTGGGTATACCGGTGGTGGTAGTCGCTCTCTCATGTTTGCGAATATCGGGCAAATAATCGTAATGGATATGCTTGTTGGATCAAGTGTGGCATTGGTGATCATTACCTTGATTATTTTATTTGGAGTCAACTCTATTAAATACGGCGTTATCAGTTTGGTGCCAAATATTTTTCCTGCCGCAGTGGTGTACGGAGCCTGGGGCTTGTTGGTAGGGCAGGTGAATCAAGCTGCTGCCATGTGTTTCAGTATTAGTTTGGGCTTGGTGGTAGATGATACCGTTCATTTTTTAACGAAATATATTAAAGCCCGAAAATACGGAAAAACTTCGGAGGAGGCTGTGTATTATGCATTTTCAACTGCTGGTGCAGCGTTATTGGTCACTTCCATCGCTATTATTGCTGGGCAGCTTATGATGTTATTTTCGAGCTTCGTGCCAAACCAGACGACGGCGATCATGCTGTCCTCTATTCTAGGAATTGCTCTCATTCTCGACTTCTCTCTATTGCCTCCAGTTCTGATGATGATAGACAAAAAAAGGGATGCAAAAATCACAGCAAAAAAAATGACGCAAAGTCAGTTTGCAGAAAAAGAAGTGGATACTGATGTTGCTGCAGTAGCCGAGTCTGCCGATGTAGCACTGAAAAGATCCGAGGTGCCTACTTAGTTTTATTGATTATTTGCAACAGTTAAAAAGGCCTCCTTTCTCTCAAAGGGGGCTTTTTTGTTTCTAAGTTTATAGTTTCTTTATCCTGCGCTTAACTTTTAAAGTACAAAAGATTATTTATCACGATTTGTAGGTGCGAGAGTGCCAGCGGGGCCTTTAAAAGGTACTTTTTCACGGTTCTTACTTTTTATTGTTCGATTTGGAAATGAGCTTGTCTGTGATTTCTGCTGAAGATTAAGGTCACATTATTGCTTGTTGCGCTTTACCTCTCTTGCAGCATAAAAAATCAAGATCAATCTCCTTTGGTAGTAGTTCTGCCTGAACTGAAAGAAAGGGTTGAGCGCATCTATTTGGAGTTGGTTCAGGAGGGATAGTAAAATTACAGGGCTAAGTGTTCCTCTTCTGCTCTAGATAAGTTCGAATATTATTTACGTGCAAGCCACGCCAAAATCAAAAAAAGTCTAGGAGCTGCGGTATATTCCAAGCTTCATGGCTTGATGAGTAGTAAGGAGTGGAGCATCTTTTCTGGCGGGTTGATTACGGCAAGACGTATGACTTTCAATTGAGGAAAAAATAAAATATTGCTTTTGAGGGAGGGCGATCTGAGGTCGTTGCTTATTTACAAGGCAGTTAAATAAGCATTTGATACTCTGCTTCAGTGAGCAGAGCCGTAACTGGTCAAGCCAGTCGAATGTCTAAAGTTTTCTCTCAAGGCCTGTATTAAAGCTCAATACAGGCCTTGAGAGAGTTTTCGCTAGCCAAGTTAGAGCCTAAGGTTATGTTAAGAGCTTTTATTTCTCGGCGACAAAAATCCCGTAATTCCAAGCACCAGACATAAGTAGTGGGTACTGCAGTTCCGCAGCGGTCACATTCTTGTTTTGTACCTTGTTGCGGATTCTTAGGAACTCTGCAATGCCTTTCACGCGCTTGCCTAGCTGGGAAACTACCCACATGCGATGTGATGAGGGAACGACATTTTTAGAGCCGTCAGTGAAGTTGATATTCTTAAAACCGATATCTGACAGGTCTTTTTTGAAGCGCTCCTGCCCCCAAAGATTAGGCACTGCCCAGCCGTCGAGCCAGTCGCGTAGCATTCCTTCGTAACGTTCCTCAGGGTTGATGTCATTCAGAAAACCGTCTGCAACAGCGACGCGGCCGCCAGGTTTTAGAATGCGATAGGCTTCTTCCAGAAACTCCTTTTTGTTTTCTGCGTAACAGACGCTTTCCATACCCCAGACCACATCAAAGGTATTATCTTCGAAGCCGGTATCGAGATAGCTGCGAGCTTGATAGTTGATGCGGGAATCCAGATTTTTTTTCTTGGCTAGTTTGCGCGCTTTGCCGAGTTGGTATTCGCTAATATTGATGCCGGTACATTGAACGTCATAATGTTCTGCTAGCCATAAGCAGCTGCCGCCGACGCCGCAGCCTGCATCAAGAATTTTATCACCCTGATTAACCCTGGCCTTTTCAGCGAGAACCCGGTTCATATTCAGAACAGCCGCTTTGTGGTGGCGGTGATCTGCATCGTAGTAGCCATAGTGAAGAGAAAAATTGCTGTCGATCTGCCAGACAAGACGGTAATCGATGTCACAGTCTTCGTAATAATTAATGATTTCTTGTTCTGTCATGGTGAAAATATTCCTGCTTTTGGCTCTTTATTCTTGTCTGCAGCATGCTTGCTGACCCGATTTGGGTAGGAATACTAGCACAAAGGAGAAATGATTTTGACTTGTTTTTTGAGGGGGATTGTACGGGGACGGTTAGCGGCTTTAAGGTGATGCTTTTCATTTGAGCATTCGCCGAGCCTGCACCGATATGCCGTGTTTTAGTCGTCGTGGCAGAAGAGCTTTTGCACGATTAACCAATGGTCTTTGTTTTTTTTGAAGGAAAGGAATTCGTTATGATAGAGCACCTCATAGAGAAAGCGCACCCTGACGATTGCGATTGGGCCCGTTTGGTCAATTGACTGGATTTCCATGTCGTAGTATTTACCAATTTGGCTTGGTGCTGATACGCCATTTACGAACTGCAGGTATTTAGCGAGGCTGTGGTGGATATATTCCCCTTCGTAAAAGCCCACGATACTGGCGTGGGAGTCAAAAACAGTTTTAAGTGTTTCTGTGTCGCTGTGGTAGAGGCCGTGGAAATACGTCTCGACGGTTTTAACCAGCAACGTATAGTCGTCATAGGTAGATTTTATTTCTTTTTCCATAAGGATACCCCGGCCTTAGTCCTAAGATTCTAGCTCTCCTGAACGCTACAACAGCTTTGCTAGGTAAACCATAAAGTTAGGATAACTATGGCAATGTGGCAAGATTGTTTATCACGTGTTTGAGTATGCGCAGTGTGCAATAATGCCTGATTATCTTTTAATTGAAGCAACTGCAAGGAGAAGTCGTGAGTTTTGTAACGCCAGATTTATGTGATGAGAGCCCTGAGCTCATTTCCGTGGTAAGCCCGATGTTTACAAATTATGGGGGGCATAAAGCTTTTCATGGAGAAATTGTTACCGTGAAATGCTTTGAGGATAACTCGGTGGTCAAAGAGCAAGCAAACTTGGCAGGTAAAGGCCGCGTGATGGTGGTAGATGGTGGTGGTTCAACCCGCTGCGCATTGTTGGGGGATTTGATTGCAGAGAAAGCCTGCGAGAATGGGTGGGCAGGTTTTGTGATCTATGGCTGTATTCGAGATGTGGATGCCATTGCTGAGCTGAATCTCGGGGTGCAGGCACTTAATAGTATTCCCATCAAAAGTGTACGCAAAGGAAGAGGGGATTTAAACATCGATATCACCTTTGGTGGCGTAACTTTCAAACCAGGGCATTTTATTTACGCCGATAATAATGGTGTGATTGTTTCCCCAGAGGCACTAAAACTTTCTTGAGCTTCAACTTTCATAAGCCGAACGCTCTGTTTAGTAAAAAGCCTGAATGCCCGTCTGCGAACGCCCTAGAATAAGGCTGTGAATATCATAGGTTCCCTCTAGATTGAGTATATGGCGCATGACGGGGTAATCATCCACGATGCCATTGGCGCCAAGCATGTTTCTTGTTTGGTGGGCAATAAACAAGGCTTTGCCGCAGGCGTTACGTTTTACCAGGGAGATCATCTCTGGTTTTAACTTTCCTTCATCCATCAGGCGGCCAACGCGAAGGGAGCTCTGCAACGAAAGGGCGATTTCCGTCTGCATATCAGCGAGTTTGGCTTGCACGAGCTGGGTTGCTGCGAGGGGGCGGTTAAACTGCTGCCTATCTAAAGTATATTGTCGGGCAGTGTGTCAGCAGCTTTCAGCGGCACCCATAGCGCCCCATGATATACCGTAACGGGCGCTGTTTAGGCAGGAAAATGGCCCCTTAAGCCCTTGGCAAGCGGGTAGGAGCTGTTCTTGTGGTACGAATACATTATCAAGCGTGACCTGGCCAGTAATGGAGGCACGTAAAGAAAGTTTTCCTTCAATTTTTTGGGTAGATAAACCCTTCATGGATTTATCCAGAATAAAGCCTCTAATAATGCTTCCTTCATCTTTCGCCCAGATAATAAAAATATCGGCGATCGGTGCATTCGTGATCCACATCTTTTGTCCGTTCAGGCAATAACCACTGCCTACAATCTTTGCGCGTGTTTGCAAGCTGTCGGGGTCGGAGCCACTACTTGCTTCTGTTAGGCCAAAGCAGCCGATTAGCTCACCTGCGGCTAACTTTGGCAGGTATTTGGTTTTCTGTTCTTCGCTGCCAAAGTGATAGATGGGGTGCATCACCAGACTGGACTGGGCACTCAAGGCCTAACGATAAGCGCTGTCAATATGCTCAATTTCCCGGGCTACCAAGCCGTAGGCAACGCAACTTGCGCCACTGCAGTTGTAACCTTTGATTGTTATGCCGAGAAGACCGAGCTTGC
>DFBZ01000020.1 GCA_002366835.1 Gammaproteobacteria bacterium UBA3067 | reverse complement strand
TTTCCCGGGCTACCAAGCCGTAGGCAACGCAACTTGCGCCACTGCAGTTGTAACCTTTGATTCTTATGCCGAGAAGACCGAGCTTGCCCATTTCCTGGAAAATAAGCGGGTCGAATAGCTCATTGCGGAAGGCTTGCTGAATGCCTGGTTGCAACTTGTCTTGCGCGTATTGGCGGGCTGTATGAGTCGCTCTTCTTCGCTTAGCTGTTCATCGAGAAGAATAATATCTTGCCAATTGGCTGAGGGCGAGTTGTTTGCCATACGTAACGACCACTGTATGAGGGTAAGGGCGTTCGCCCTTAAGTAAGGTTCATTTTTTTCTTTATATAAAGCTCAGTGAATTTTAGGCATAAAAAAAGGGTGGTGTTCCATGACGAAACATCACCCTTTTTAGGAAATACTTACCTGTTTACTAGGGAAGAAGGTGGTTCACTGCATCACGCTCTTCACACAGTTCTTTTTCAGTTGCCTGCATTTTTTCACGGCTGAAGTCATCGATTTCAAGACCTTGAACGATGCTGAAATCGCCATCTTTACAGGTGACGGGGAAAGAGTAAATTAGCCCCTTCTCAATCCCATAACTGCCATCACTATAGATGCCCATGCTTACCCAGTCGTTTTCGGGGGTGCCCAAGGCCCAGTCACGCATGTGTTCTATCGCTGCATTAGCTGCAGAAGCAGCACTGGACGCGCCGCGCGCTTTAATAATTGCAGCGCCACGCTGCTGAACATCGGGGATAAACGTTTCTTTATACCAGCTGTCATCTACTTTAGGAGCGGCCGCTTCACCCTTCACAAGCGTTTCTGAAATCTGTGGGTATTGGGTTGCAGAGTGATTGCCCCAGATTGTCATTTTAGTAATGTCAGTAACGTGCGTGCCTGTTTTTTCTGCGAGTTGTGCGATGGCACGGTTATGATCAAGGCGTGTCATGGCAGTAAACTGGCGTGGGTCGATATCTGGCGCATTACGCTGGGCAATAAGAGAGTTAGTATTTGCCGGGTTGCCAACAACCAAGACTTTAATGTCACGGCTGGCAACTTCGTTAATCGCTTTGCCCTGGGCGGAAAAGATTGCTGCATTGGCTTCAAGAAGGTCTTTACGCTCCATGCCTGGGCCACGAGGGCGAGCACCAACAAGCAGTGCATAGTCGGCATCTTTGAAAGCAACGTTCGCATCGTCGGTGGTAACAATTCCCTGAAGAAGGGGGAAAGCGCAGTCATCCAGTTCCATCGCGACACCTTTCAGTGCGTCGAGTGCAGGAGTGATTTCCAGTAGTTGCAGGATGATTGGCTGGTCAGCGCCCAGCATCTGGCCTGATGCAATACGGAAAAGGAGCGAATAACTAATTTGACCTGCTGCACCGGTAACAGCAACTTTGGCTGGTTGTTTCATCAATTGTTCCCCATCTTAGAGTGGTCTGAAAAAAGCCTTGTGAGCTTTGAATCGCAATAAGCCTCGTTATATCGAGGTAATTTTGCTGGTGATTTGTTCGAGCGGGATTTTAGTCGCCCTAGCGTTCAAATGCCATCTATTTGTATAGATGGCAGGGTGGAGGGCTGGGTGTTCCCCCTGGCTGGATGAAAATAGGGCTACTGGTGGGGTGTTGGGCTGTTTTGTATTAAAACTGACATTTTTGAAGTCAATATAAATAAATGAGTTTTTTATTTGACACTCTGAAAGTTATATACATTGCAGTTTCTTTTGAAGCGGCTGTTTAAAAGTGATTAACAAATATGTTGCAAGCGTTTGATTTTTTACTTAAGTCATTGTAACTAAATACTATATTTAAATCGTAAAAAAAATGTACAATTTGCTGAAAAGGGCAAAAATAATGGGAGGGAGAAAGATATAACAAGCTTATTAACAGAGTTATCCACAACATGTGTGGATAAGAACTTATCCTATTAATACTAGCTCATGGATAGAAAAAAGCCCGGTATTTGGGAATTTTTTACAAATAATTACACTTCATCCTCTTTTGTGACATTCCTGTCACGATAAGTGCTTAACCGGGCAATAACTCTCCGTAGTACAAAAATATGAAACGATAGGGAGCCCTCTCTAAATAACAAATAATGATAGATCTATACTTAACAAAGGGTTCGTCGGAGACTTTTCCCAGTGGAGGAATACCGGTCAGCTGTCGTCAGGCCATCTATGTGGTTTTTGCTTTGCCTGAGCGGGAAAGCCCTCCCTCATGTTAATATCCCTTGCTAAGGCAGCTCTGAAAAATTTATGAACGGGTACTCCACATCCAAAATACCCTGCTTTTTCGTCGCCTTAAAATTGCTAACTGACGGTTGCCAAAAATATGAAATCAAAAGACACCCCTCCCGGCTTCTCGCGCATTGCGAATAGAGCCAAAAGAATGGTGAACGATCATGGCGCGGTACAAAGAGTTGTTGAGCAGGCATCAGCAAAAGCCAAGAGCGAGCAGCAGCGTTTAAAAGGAAGCATGGAGGATTTGGCAGTTCTGCTGCGAATGTTAAAAGCCTGGGCCACTAGGCGCTATACCGCCATACCGCTGCGAAGCCTCTCAATGGCGCTTGCGGCGGTTTTATACTTCTTGTTACCGCTGGACTTTATTCCAGATTTTATTTTGGGTAGTGGTTTTCTCGATGATTTAGCGGTGATCGGCTTTGTCATACAATCAGTCAAAAAAGATATCGACGCATTTAGGCTGTGGGAGTCTTCTTCACAAGATAGTGATGCGGATAAGGGTTAGTTTTGTCCCTTAAAATTCCCGCTGTCGTGTGACTAAAGCGCAATCTTCCAATTTGAACGAAGCCTTATGATTTTGAAAAATATTGACCTCAACTTGCTTATTTATCTCGATGTATTACTCAGGGAGAAAAACGTTACTCGTGCTGCCGAGCAGCTCGGCATCACCCAGCCCGCAATGAGTAACGGGCTTAAGCGTCTTCGCACCATATTTGACGACCCTCTTTTGATTCGCTCCAGTGAGGGCATGACCCCCACAGAGCGTGCCCTCGATTTGCAGCCTGCGCTGCGACAGGCTTTGTCTGATATACAGATGGTACTTGAGCCAAACCAAAGCTTTGATCCCAAGCAAAGCAACCGCATGTTTCGGATTATGGCCTCTGATTACGCAGAGGCCACCCTGGTGCCGGCTCTGGTGAAGGAGATGCGTGAAACCGCGCCCAATGTCGTACTGGATTTTCTTACGCCTTCGGATGTCAGTTATAAGGATATGGAGCAGGGACGGGTGGATATGGCCATTAACCGCTTTAATGAAATCCCTCAATCTTTCCATCAGATTACCGTTTGGGACGATACCTTTTCCTGTCTGCTCAATAGAGGCAACCCAGCGGTGGATCACTTTACGCTTGAGTCCTATCTTGCTGCCCACCATATCTGGGTCAGTAAAACCGGCATGGGCGTGGGGTTTGGTATGAACCCTGAAAAATCCGGCCAACTGGGTTGGATCGATAAAGCACTGTTGGAAATTGGCGAAAAGCGCAATATCAGTATTTTTACGCGGCACTATCAAATGCCCGCACTGATTGCAGAAAGCAATGATTTAATCGCCACCTTGCCTACCCGCGTTGCGCGTTTACAGGCCCAAAATGCCAAACTTGTGGTTTTACCACCGCCGTTTTTCATCTCATCTTTCGAGTTAAAAATGGCCTGGAGTCCGTTGTTGCAACATAACTCCGCACACAAATGGCTGCGTGGTTTAATTATCGAAGTGGCGAAAAAGGTTGCAAAAGCGGGTTAGTTTTTTAGCGAGTTAGGGCGAGTAATATCTATAGAGAATTGATTTCTAATAAACATTACCCGACAGCCACACTGTACAGAATAAATATAAATATCAACTTTTGGCTTAGGAGTTAGGACTAACTATTATCTAAGGCACTGATCCAATACGCGTAAACACTAAGACCTAGCTAGTGCCCATCCATAAACACGTTGTTTTGAGTAAAATGCCTTAATTTACTCTCCTGTAGATAGTGGTATATGGGATTGGGTGTTTGATTCGGGTGCTTCTCCCCTGAAATGGTTGATGGGTATCTCTAAAAGTTGCCTTTTTACCCGATAACGGCGTGAGCTCCGTACTCAACTCCTGATGTAGTCCTTCTACACTCGGCTTTGGCTCCCTGCGTCGCTTCCTTGCTCTCGAATAAAAATTCTAATTTTTAGAGATGCTCTGATGTTTAATCTATTTGCTGTTTTTTAGGCACAGAGAAGCCTAAGCCTTTGCAAATAAGTTTCTTATTGCGAGTGTTTGTATCGTTAGCGTCAGCTAGCCAGACTGCAGGCGAGCCATCCTTACCAAGTTGTAGCTGATCACCGATGACCAAGCAAACGCCTTGAATCCATCGTGACCTTTCCATAATGCCTTGCTCGCACCGAAGTGCACGTTTAAGTTCAGAAATATTCCCTTCGATACCCGCGCGAAAATCACGTAAATTTTTATCTTCACTCCCATCGCGGTGTACGATATGCCGACTCGTTTATGAAATACGACACGTTTTACGCCCATCGCCCGGTCTTCCTCTAAGTTGCTTTTACTCGCAAACCCATCATCACACTTGAAAATTACCGGTTTTGATGTACAAGGTTCCGAAGTACAGCGTCTCGAAGGTGCGCGCTCTTGGCATAATCGGCGTGAGTCGATATAGTTACTTGCTTGATTTCATGACAAGTCTTGTGAGTTTTTTGGGGTGTTATCTATACCCCGCTTGTCCTTACAAGTTTTATTCGCACCCGCCGGCAGGTTGGGGCTTTGGTTTTTGGGCTAAATTAGCCTGAGTCGGAGACCCCTCGTAAATGGAAATAATATTTAATGAGTGATAAAGAACGTCTAGTAATTTTTGATACGACTCTTCGCGATGGTGAGCAAAGCCCCGGTGCGACCATGAACCAAGAGGAAAAACTGCGTATTGCTAAAGCGCTGGAACGAATGCGTGTGGACGTTATTGAGGCGGGTTTTGCTATTGCAAGCCCCGGAGATTTTGCATCAGTTAAAGCGGTTGCTGAAGCCGTTAAGGACTGTCGAATATGTAGTTTGGCGCGCGCTGCTGATGCGGATATAGATCGTGCGGCTGAAGCCTTAAAGGGTGCCAATGCGGCGCGCATTCACACGTTTATCGCAACTTCTCCCATTCATATGAAGCATAAGCTTAGAATGGAGCCGGAGAGTGTTGTTGAAAGGGCTGTTGCCGCCGTCAAACGGGCGAGAAATCTCGTTGATGATGTTGAATTTTCTTGTGAAGACGCAGGTCGGTCTGAGTTGGATTTTCTATGTCGAATCATTGAAGCTGCAATCGATGCAGGCGCTCGTACTATTAATATCCCTGATACTGTGGGGTATGCACTACCTCACCAGTTTGGCGAAACCATTACGCAGCTTATTGCGCGCATCCCAAATTCTGATAAAGCGGTATTTTCTGTACATTGTCATAACGATCTTGGGCTTGCAGTTGCCAACTCAGAAGCCGCAGTGTTGGCCGGCGCGAGGCAGGTTGAATGCACCATTAATGGCTTGGGTGAGAGGGCGGGTAACGCCTCACTTGAAGAGCTCGTCATGGCTATAGCAACACGCCACGATGCCTTCCCCGTTTACACGAATATTAAAACGGAAGAAATTGTACCTTGCTCCCGCTTGGTCTCTACCATAACTGGTTTTCCCGTGCAGCCTAATAAGGCAATAGTGGGGGCGAATGCCTTTGCTCATGAGGCTGGGATCCACCAGGATGGTGTTCTCAAGCACCGAGAAACCTATGAAATAATGCGTGCCGAGCAGGTGGGTTGGAATGCGAACCGTATGGTTCTCGGTAAACACTCCGGTCGCGCAGCGTTTGCTGATCGTCTCGATAGCCTCGGGGTGCAATTCGAAACCAAGGAGGCGCTTAATAATGCTTTTGCAAGGTTCAAAGAGCTGGCAGACAAAAAGCACGAGATTTTTGATGAGGATTTACAAGCGCTGGTGAGCGATACTTATCGTGCATCCGATATGCGCGTTAAGCTCGTAGATCTTTCTGTCTCTTCTGTTATGGGAGAAACGCCTGAAGCAGAGATCAGTTTATCGGTCGATGATAAAGAGCACTCTGCCAAGGCTAAAGGCTCGGGCCCCGTTGATGCCACATTTAAGGCTATCGAGGAAATAGTAAATAGCGGTACGAACCTTCTGCTTTATTCCGTTAACGCCATTACCAGTGGAACTGACTCGCAAGGCGAGGTTACGGTGAGGCTGGAAAAAGGGGGGAGCGTGGTCAATGGCAGCGGGGCGGATACCGATATTGTTATTGCTTCGGCGAAAGCCTATCTCGATGCCTTGAACCTGATTCTTTCCGATTACTCCAAAGCTCACCCTCAGAGTGATGGAGTTTAGTCTTGACTTTAAAGCGACAACGGAGAGCTGTTTAGGTGGATGAAAACAGGCGCATTGCTTACCTAGAGCAAATAGGTATACCTGTTTGGCATGCAGTGCGCCCCTTAGAAGGGGCCCTGGAGTCGCCAGTTTATGATCCAGTCCGAGTATCAGGCCTTGAAAGCACGGAAGCAGAAGTGCTTAAACCGCTCAGTATTTCTAACGAAACAGACCTGTCTATTGATACCCTTCAGCCGAGTATTACAAAGCAGGTGAGCGAAGTTATAAGAGTTGTTGATGAACCACTAAGGCCTGAGTCGGGAGGTAAAGCTCCCATAACAAATGATGGATTAGGTCGCGTAACTTCCGATTCGAACTTAATTAATGCGGTACAGCTGCCCTTTGCTTTCGCAAAAATCCCCTTGGCGAATGGCATACTACTGCTTGCTGAGCTCGGCGATGAAAATGTGCCGGGCTTTTCCGCTGCAGAAACCCGCTTACTTACCGCGATTATTGTCTCACTTCATTCGCACCCTATGTCCCAAGAAGGCCTGGATAGTCAGCTTGTAAGGTGGGCCCAGTTAAAAGGAAATGGCGTGCAAAGTCACGCGCAGGCCGCTGGTGACTTTCTTTCTGCTTATCTTGAAGCGCAGCAACAACGATCAAGCTTTGATGCTTTGCTATTATTAGGTGATAACCTTAAAAAGGTTCTGCTTGGTTTCTCGGGTAGTGATGGGTTTAAAGGGCCAAGGGTTATAGCTGGTTGCAGTTTGATGACTATGCTGCAGCAGGCCAATGAAAAGTCGGTTCTTTGGCGTGATATCAAATTTCTTAAAAAATTAAACCGTAGAGGCTAAAGCTGTTTTCCCATGGGAAAGACTGAAACACACGCGTCGCCGCGCAAGCTGAATGATCAAGACTATTCTTTGCGACCTATGTCTGAGGAAGACTTGCAGAAAATAATGGTTAATGAACGTCTTGCATACCCTTATCCTTGGACAGAGCAGATATTCCTCGATTGTTTAAGTGCTCATTACAGTTGCTGGGTTGCTGAAAAACAAAACCAGATGCTAGGACATGCGGTTTTAACCGTTGCAGCCGGAGAGAGCCATATTTTAAATGTCTGTGTGAACCCGGCAACACAAGGGAGTGGCTTAGGCCGTTTGCTAGTGGTACACCTCCTGGAGGTGGCAAAGGCCCGTAAGGCAAATACCGTCTTTTTGGAAGTTCGGCCTTCGAATAAAGTGGCGTATAACCTTTATCTTTCTCTTGGCTTTAATGAAGTAGGGCACCGGAAGAACTATTATCCAGCTGAATCTGGAAAAGAAGATGCGTTAATTATGGCTCTTGTGCTTTAGGGCCTTTCACTTTCTCGGCTTCTTTGAATCAAAGAGCTATCTTTTATGTTTTTGTCGCTATCCTCTTAAAGGTTTTTAACAAACCACCAGTGCGAAAAGGCTTTTCTGCTAAGTAACTGATTGTTAATCCCGTGTAACAAGTTGTTCACATTATCTGTGGATAAGTTTGTGGATAGCTTCTGTGTATTTGTCTATGTCTAAGGTATTAGGTGTCTATCAGCCAATTGGTTAAAAATTAACCAATTTAAATATTCCCTTTAGTTACAGTGGCTTATTAATGTCAATATCCGGAAAAGAGAAATGTTGTTTTTTTTAGAGGTGTTGCCGAGGAGGAATATTTATTGTGCATAAGCACTAAATTAAGGTCTGAAAACGATACATATATGTTATGTCAATATTGCGCTTTTAACCGTTGCAGCCGGAGAGAGCCATATTTTAAATGTCTGTGTGAGTTCTGCAGCACAAGGCAGTGGCTTAGGCCGCTTGCTAGTTGTGCATTTTTTAGAGGTGGCAAAAGCCCGTAAGGCAAACACCGTCTTTTTGGAAGTTCGGCCTTCAAATAAAGTGGCGTATAACCTTTACCTTTCTGCTGGCTTTAATGAAGTAGGACATCGGAAGAACTATTATCCTGCGGAATCTGGCAAAGAGGATGCGTTAATTATGGCGCTCGTATTATAGGACTTTTCACTTCCCCGGCTTCTTTGAATCAAAGAGCTACCTTTTTAGTTTTTATCGCTACCCTCTTAAAGGTTTTTAACAAACCACCAGTGCGGAAAGGCTTTTCTGCTAAGTAACTGATTGTTAATCCCGTGTAACAAGTTGTTCACATTATCTGTGGATAAGTTTGTGGATAGCTTCTGTGTATTTGTCTATGTCTAAGGTATTAGGTGCGCACCAGCTGATTGGTTAAAAATTAACCAATGTAAATATTCCTTTTAATTACAGTCATTTATCAATGTCAATATCCGGAAAAGAGAAATGTTGTTTTTTTTAGAGGTGTTTCCGAGGATGAATATTTATTGTGCATAAGCACTAAATTAGGGTCTGAAAACGCTACATATATGTTATGTCAATATTGCGCTTTTAATCGTTGTAGCCGGAGAGAGCCATATTTTAAATGTCTGTGTGAGTCCTGCAGCACAAGGCAGTGGCTTAGGCCGCTTGTTAGTGGTGCATCTCTTAGAGGTGGCAAAAGCCCGTAAGACAAACACCGTCTTTTTGGAAGCTCGGCCTTCAAATAAAGTGGCGTAAACCTTTCTCTTGGCTTTAATAAAGTAAGGCATCGGAAGAACTATTATCCTGAGGAATCCGGCAAAGAGGATGCGTTAATTATGGCGCTCGTACTATAGGGCTTTTTACTTCCCCAGTTTCTTTGAATCAAAGAGCTACCTTTTGAGTTTTTATCGCTAGCCCCTTAAAGGTGTTTAACAAACCACCAGCCCGAAAGGCTTTTCTGCTAAGTAACTGATTGTTAATCCCGTGTAACAAGTTGTTCACATTATCTGTGGATAAGTTTGTGGATAGCTTCTGTGTATTTGTCTATGTCTAAGGTATTAGGTGCCTATCAGCTAATTGGTTAAAAAATAACCAGTGTATATATTCCCTTTAATTACAGTAACTTATTAATGTCAACACCCGGAAAAGAGAATTGTTATTTTTTTTAGAGGTGTTTCCGAGGATGAATATTTATTGTGCATAAGCACTAAATTAAGGTCTGAAAACGCTACATATATTTTATGTCAATGTTGCGCTTTGTTCATTTCTGCTTTTATTTCCACTTATGTAGGTGTTCGCAGAACGGTGTATAGCCTTTTTTGGTCCGGCCTTGATCTTTGGGGTATTGCGCGTCGAAATAATTCTGAGGATAATCCCTTCCCCTCACCCAATATGGAGAAAACAATGCAAATCGCTGACGGTAAAGTAGCTTTATTTCATTATGACCTTAAAGAGGCAGCTGGCGAATTCATTGAGTCGTCAAGGGAAGGTGACCCAGTTGCGTACCTACATGGAAAAAATGGCATCATCAAGGGGCTTGAAAAAGGCTTGCTGGGTAAAGAAGCGGGTGACAGAGTGACGGTAACAGTGACACCCGAAGAAGCGTATGGTGTGCGTAAGGAAGAGGAGCTGCAGCGTATACCGATAAAGCACCTTAATTTAAAAAAGAAAGAGAAGCCGGTTGTTGGATTAATTTGTTCCGTACAAACTAACCAGGGGCCTAGGCAAGTCACCATTGCTAAAGTTGGTCGGTATAACGTTGATGTCGATACTAACCATCCTCTGGCAGGCAAAAGTCTAGAATTTGATGTGGAAGTCGTCGAAGTAAGGGATGCGAGTGAAGAAGAGCTGACTCACGGACATGCGCATGGGGTAGGTGGGCACCACCACTAGCCTGTTGAAGACTCTACTGGTAAGAACCGCCAGCAGAGTCTTTTTGGTATTTCTATTTCAGGGCCGACGACCTTACTGAATATTCTCTTGCTCGGTAAACACGTCTTCAAACAGGGCTGTAGAAAGATAGCGTTCTGCTGAATCTGGCAGAATCACCACAATCATCTTATCTTTAAACTCTTCTTGCTGGGCTACTCTTACTGCAGCTGCAACTGCAGCGCCGCTTGAAATGCCCGCTAATATGCCTTCTTCTTTCATTAATAAGTGTGCATATTCGATGGCTTCCTCATTGCTGATTCTTTCCACCTTATCTATTAGTGATAGGTCGAGGTTCTTGGGAACGAAACCCGCGCCAATGCCTTGTATTTTGTGTGGTGAGTGCTGAATGGCTTCACCCTGCATTGTGTTGGAGATGGCGGTGGAATCAGCTGGCTCAACGGCAATGGATGTTATGGCTTTATTTTGGGTGTTTTTGATGTAACGTGAGATGCCGGTGATGGTGCCTCCTGTACCTACTCCGGCGATGACCACATCGACTTGGCCATCTGTATCATTCCATATTTCTGGCCCGGTGGTTTTTTCATGAATTTCAGGGTTGGCGGGGTTTTCAAATTGTTGGAGCATAAGGTGATTTTTAGGGTCGCTGTCTACAATTTCCTGCGCTGTGGCAATCGCACCATTGATGCCTTTCTTGGGGTCTGTAAGCACCAACTCAGCACCCAAGGCCTTCATGACTTTTCTTCTTTCTAGGCTAAAACTTGATGGCATGGTGAGTTTAAGTTTGTAGCCACGGGCTGCAGCAACATAACCCAATGCGATGCCGGTGTTGCCGCTGGTCGGCTCAACGATGGTCATGCCGGGTTTAAGAACGCCGCGTTTTTCTGCATCCCACACCATATTTGCGCCAATTCGACATTTAACAGAGGTGGCCGGATTGCGGCTTTCTATTTTGGCGTACACGTTTCCGTTCGTGATACGATTTAGGCGAACCAAAGGGGTATTCCCGATCGTTAAGGTATTGTCGTCATAAATAGGCATTGCAGGGTTTCCTTGATATAGTTTTGCCTTATTAATAATAGCTGAGTAGATGCGGCAGCAGAGCGTAAACGATGCTTATAATGCATCTTTTCAGGCCCTCTTCCAAGTGCTATGCACGCCGTGGATATTATCGATGCATGAGCTGTCACTTTGTGAAAATATAGTTGCTTCTATTGAGGAGGCCGCTTTAAAAGAGCACTTTAACGCAGTGGTAGTCGTGCATCTTGGCATTGGCAAGCTAAGTTGCGTTGAGCCAGAAGCTTTACGCTTTTGTTTCGATACGGCGATACAAGGCACTATCGCTGAAAGCACCCAGCTTGTTATTGAAATTTTTCCTGGCTTAGCACAATGCAATCACTGTGGTGCAAACCTTGAAATTGAAAATTACTATGATGCTTGCTCTCACTGTGAAAGCTTTGATCTCAAAATCCTTGGCGGAGAGCAAATGCAGATTGAATCGTTGGAGGTGATGTGATGTGTACAGTATGTGGGTGCGAAGATAAGCATGGTCATCCCGACTCTGTGGCTGGGAACGGTGCTTTAGCTGTCGATAAAAGTGTAAGCCGTACACTTACACTTGAGAAAAACATACTCGAAAAAAATAATGTTTACGCGAGCCAAAATCGGAGTTTTTGTTACAGTAAGCAAATTCTCTCCTTGAATTTTGTATCAAGCCCTGGCGCAGGAAAGACCTCCTTATTGGTGGACACAATCAACAGCCTGAAGTCGGACTTTTCTATAAACGTGATCGAGGGTGATCAGCACACTAGCAATGATGCCGATAAAATTCGGGCCACAGGCGCCAGCGCAGTTCAGATCAATACAGGTAAAGGCTGTCATTTGGAAGCACACAGTGTTGGCCATGCCATTAAGGACTTACAGCCCGCGCAACAAAGTCTGCTATTTATCGAAAATGTGGGCAACCTTGTTTGCCCGGCTGAGTTTGATCTTGGTGAACTTGCCAAGGTACTTATTCTTTCCGTTACGGAAGGAGAGGATAAACCGCTCAAATATCCACATATGTTTCGCGCTGCCTCTCTTCTTATTATCAATAAAATAGATTTATTACCTTACGTTGATTTTGATATGGCACAGTGTGTGCGTTTTGCCCGCCAGGTGAATCCTTCTATAGATGTTATCTGCCTTTCAGTAAAAACAAGGGAGGGGGTATTACCGTGGTTTGAGTGGATGACAACGCAACAAACGAAGATGAATAGAGAGCCTGATTGAAATGTGTTTAGCGCATCCTGCGAAAGTTGTGTCCGTCAATAAGGTCACTGATACAGCCAAAGTCAGCCTTGATGGGGTTTTGAAAGAAGTGTCTCTTTCCCTGGTAGAGAATGTTTGTATTGGTGATTACGTGTTGGTTCATGTTGGCTTTGCACTTAACAAACTGGATGAGGAGGAGGCTGCTCTCACCCTGAAAGCATTCGAAGAGCTTGCTAGCGCCAGTAGCGCAGAGAACTCCATCAATGATGCCTAAGGGACGTTTCTTCAGTGTTTATTCTCTAGGCTGCTAATCCGATGAAATACATTAATGAATTTCGTGCTCCATTATTTGCCCAAGAGCTGGCCAAGGCAATATATAAAGAGGTGAATACCGAGCGTCACTATCGACTTATGGAGTTTTGTGGCGGCCATACCCATGCGATTTATCGTTACGGTTTAAAAGACTTACTTCCCGATAATGTGGAGTTTATTCATGGCCCCGGCTGCCCTGTGTGCGTACTTCCAGCATCGCGGATCGATATGGCTATCAAGATGCAAACCGAGAGTGATGCCATATTATGCACCTATGGTGATTTAATGCGGGTGCCGGCAAGCAATGGCCATAGCTTGCTAAAAGCCAAAGCTTCGGGTGCAGATATTCGCATGGTGTACTCTCCTTTTGATGCATTGAAGATAAGTCAACAAGAGACAAATCGTCAGGTCATTTTTTTTGCCATTGGCTTTGAAACAACGACACCACCTACTGCTGTCATCATTAAAAAAGCGCAATCTTTAGGCCTTAAAAACTTTAGTGTTTTTTGTAATCACGTTCTAACGCCTGCAGCATTAGAAGCGATACTTAATCCACCCGACCAGATTTTATGTGTGGATGGTTTTATAGGCCCGTCCCATGTCAGTACAATTATTGGCAGCGATGTTTATCAACCTTTTGCCACGGAATATCGAAAACCTATCGTTATTTCTGGCTTTGAACCCCTCGATATACTGCAATCGATTTTAATGCTTATAAAACAGCTTAATGAGGGCTCTTATAGTGTTGAGAATCAATATAAAAGAGCGGTCTCTGGCACGGGCAATAACAAGGCGCAAAAACTTGTGGCAGAAGTGTTTGATGTTGCGGATCGCTTTTCATGGCGAGGACTGGGTGAACTTCCTAGAAGCGCTTTGAAAATTAGCGAGCATTATGGAAATTTCGATGCGGCGGAAAGGTTTCCTGTAAAGCTGGAAGAGGGCAGCGAGCATAAACACTGCTTATGCCCAAGCGTAATACGAGGCCGAAACAAGCCGCTGGACTGTAAACTTTTTGCCAAGGCATGCACACCGGAAAACCCCCTTGGTGCGTGCATGGTTTCCTCCGAGGGCGCTTGTGCTGCTTATTGGTCTTATGGACGCTTCAAGGATGATTCGACTGAGCAATTGTCCTCGCCTCGGCAGAGGGGAATACTCTGATGAGCACTTATCATAAGTATGCTCCTCTGGATATTAAACACGGCAAAGTGAATATGGCCCACGGTAGTGGGGGAAGAATCAGCGCGCAACTTATCGAGCATCTTTTTAAAAAACACCTGGGCAATGAATTATTAAATCAAAATAACGATCAAGCGCTTTTTGCAGTGGAAGGCGCGCGCATGGTGATGACAACCGACAGCTATGTTATTTCACCTTTATTTTTCCCCGGCGGAAATATCGGCAGTTTGGCTGTCCACGGTACTGTGAACGACCTCGTGATGAGCGGTGCAAAACCTTTATACCTCTCTGCTGGTTTTATATTGGAGGAGGGCTTCCCTCTTCAGGAACTCGAAAAAATAGTCATCAGCATGGCCCAAGCCGCCGAAGCCGCTTGTGTGAAAATTGTCACCGGCGATACGAAAGTAGTGGAGCGGGGCAAGGGTGACGGTGTCTACATCAATACTTCCGGTGTCGGCATCGTTCCTGATGAGCTGAACTTATCTGGTGAGCTTGCCCAGCTCGGTGATGTCATTATTCTCAGTGGGTGCATCGGCGACCATGGTATTGCGGTACTTTCTCATCGCGAAAATCTTGAGTTCGAAACGGCAATTACTTCGGACAGTGCCAGCCTTGAGGGGCTGGTGAAACTGATGGTAGAGAAAGCACCGTCTATACGTTGTATGCGTGATCCAACCCGTGGCGGTCTGGCCTGTGCGCTGAATGAGCTGGCCCAGCAATCTGGTGTTGGGATGTCTCTCCAAGAAAAGTCTATCCCTATCAAAGCCCAAGTGGCCGCAGCATGTGAGCTGCTTGGCCTGGATCCTTTGTATATTGCTAACGAGGGCAAGCTGGTATGCATCTGCCCAGCCCAAAATGCGGAAGAGTTAGTGAAAGCTATGCGTTTGCATCCGCTAGGTGCCGAAAGCCAGGTTATTGGCTCAGTGATTGAAGATAAACGCTGCTTCGTTCAAATGGAAACCACTTTGGGCGGGACTCGTATGGTGGATTGGTTAGCGGCCGAACAGCTGCCTCGAATTTGTTAGCAGGCTGTTGAAATTCTACTGACTTGGCCACCTACGGCGTCGTTTAAGGCGCCTACTTTCGGTAAAATCGCACTCAAAGTACCCAAAGCGTTTCACGGGGCAGGCTCTGCTCATTTACAGGTGTAAACTCGGCTTTAGCATCCTGCGTCGCTCTACCTCCCCCATCCATGGGGTCGTCCGCTTTTTCACTTGATTTTGCCTTGTATGTGGCTCAATTCAGCGAATTTCAACAGCCTGTTAGTCGACCAATACTTCTGAAGACAGCGGAGTAACTTGCTTTTGGTAAACAAGCCACAACAGCAGAATGAGTAGAGGAGGTACGCAAAGCCATTGTATTGTCTGCCAGTCAAAGGCATGCAAAATTGCACCAGCACTGAGTGCCGCCAATGCCTGAAAGCCGAACACGGTGCCATCATTGATGGCTTGCGCGGTATATTTCTCGGAGTCTCTGTGGGTATGTGCTAGCGCTGTCGTTCCAGAAATAAACAGAAAATTCCACCCAATACCTAAGAGCACTAAAGCACCCCAGTAATGCAAAAAGCTAACATCCCACAAAGCGATACTTATACAGCTCAGCATTGCGAAAGTGCCAGCGATCATCATGTTGTAATAACCGAAGCGCGCCACTAGATGCCCGCTGACTAGGGAAGGTAAGTACATTGCGACGATGTGGCTCTGGATCACGCTAGCCGTATCCTCCACGGAAAAGCCATTGTGTAAATGCATGCTCAGTGGCGTAACCGTCATAATAAAACCCATCACAGCCACGCCGGCAGCGCTGGCGCTAATCGCGGTAATAAAGAGCGGTTGGGTGATAATCTGCCTCGCTTTACGGGCAGGCGCAGGCTTCTCATTCGGGGAGCAATGAAAAGTGGTATTTTGATAAAAAAACAACGCCGCTACTGTCCCTGACATTAACAGGCTCAAACCAATAAAAGAGCCGACATAAAGCTGCTCGCCGAACTGCTGCGTTAACAAGGTTGCAACCTCAGGCCCCAAATAAGCGGCCACAATACCACCCAGCATCATAAATGATATTGCATTGCTGGCCTTATTTAGCGAAACGCTCTCAGCGGCTGCAAAACGATATTGCTGCACAAAGGCAGTTTGCACGCCTATCAATAGGCTTGCCATACAAAACAAGCTGAACACGCCACGATGAATTGCATAGGCGGCAAGCAAACCGGCAGCAATACCGATGAATGCCGCCAAGATAAAACCGAACTTTCGCCCTATTAGTCTCATTAAATGGGCTGCTGGAAAACTAGTGGTGGCGCCTCCGATAACCATCAGCGCCACAGGCAGAGTCGCCCATTTGGGGTCGGGTGCTAGAAGGCTTCCCACAACACCGCCAAGTAGTACGGTGATGGCAGGTGCCGTCATGGCGAAACTTAAGGCGACCGTAAGGGCAATGACATTCCTATTAAACAAAAGGGTTTACTCAAGAGACGGCGCTTATAGACAGGGAGAATTAGCAGCGTGTATAAGACTAATCATTGAAAACCAAGTGTAATGCCGTTTCAGGGAGAAACCTATCATGACGCAGTGTATTTTTTGTCAAATTGTTAATAAAGAACTACCAGCGAGCGTTGTCTATGAAGACGACTTGTGCCTGGTGTTTATGGATATATTCCCTATTAAACCAGGGCATACCCTTGTGATCCCCAAAAGCCATGGCGCTTTCCTTCATGAACTGGATGATAAGGTGCGTGAGCACCTATTTATAGTTGCCACTGCCGTGCTACAAGCCCAGCGAAGTGCGGGCATTGCCAAAGACGGTGCAAACTTATTGGTTAACGATGGTAAGGCGGCAAATCAACATGTACCGCATGTTCACGTGCATATTCTGCCAAGGGATCAAGGCGATATCGGAAAAGTGGCATGGACCTTTTTAACGAGGATGTTGAATTTTTTTGGTAAGGATAAGAAAAAGGTAAAACTTGATGCGTTAGCGAAGGATATTCGCCAGCATTTACCCTCTACCATTATGAAATAGACGCATTAGTAACTAAGCTGAAACATTTCCACAAAAGCTGTTGATAACTTTGTGGAAATGTTTTGTGTATGTGCTGCGAGATCCAGTGGGTAGGGGGTACGCCCAAATCGTTCAATAAACAACCAAATGATAGGTATTTCACAAAGTTCCTTTTTTCAGAGAGCAGTAGCGGTGCTGTTTATGTGAAGTCGTTCTTACCAGGATTTATGGCGAAATAAATAAAAATATAAATAACAAAGGGATAGCGGGCTCTTTTTGTCGGGAATCTCCATGACCTCTTGAGCCAGGGCAGAAAAACCGCAAAATGTCAGCGGCGAGCCTTTGAGGATGGAGTCACTTAGAGTTGTACCCAGGCAACCTGGGTACAACTCCCCTTATATAAGCCTTGGGCCTCACCGAAAACAGGGTCTCTGCGGCATGTTGGTATATAGCTTATACACTGCGCACAGCTTACTTATGGTATAAAAACTGTGACAAATGCACACGCGCGACACTACTATAAGCTCCCTCGTTGTGAAAGAATGTCGCAGTAATCATACCTATTGATCAATATTTCGACAGCGGAAAATAAAAATGATCTCTAAGACCAGCATTAATACAGAACAGCCTTCAAAGAAGGTTGTAAGCTCAAAGACTCTTCCAGTTTTACTTGAGGAAATTCAGGAGCTTACGATTCCTATCCTTAATGAGGCATTTAAGGCTGCGCTGGACAAAACAGATACTTCTTTTTTTCAGCGCGCCGAAAAAGGCAAGAGCAATAACGAGCAAAACCTCTATTTTGATGCAATGCGCGAATTAAGGATTGGGCGCGAAGCGGCAGAAGCATCGTTCGACAAAGGTTTACGCGAAAGCTTTAGGAGCTTTCCTTTAGCATCTGCTGATGCTCAGGCTAACGGGACCTTAAAGCAAGGGCTTGAGTTATCTCTGGTTAAAGAAGATGAGCTGGAGGAGGATATTGCACTAGAAACAATGGTGACCAAGGCTACCGCTGATAACAGAGAAGCCATTTACCATTTATCCATGCGTCTGGATGCACTGGTCGTTGACACACATGTTGATGAAAGTAATAACCCATTATCGCCGGCCTCAATTTCCGAGGTTTTGGGCCTTGCAGCAGCGGGTATAGAGCTGGATATCCGTTGCAAAATCATTCTTTATAAGCAGTTTGATTTAACTGTCATGGCTAGCTTAAAGGCGGTGCTTCGAAAGAGTAATAAAGTGCTTGTTGACGCAGGCGTATTGCCTGATTTGCGGCATAAAGCATCTAAGAGTGAGGGCAACGATTCCGAGAGGGCAGAGCAGCTCACCGAAGCGCTCGTGTCAAATCTGACGGAACTTGCTGAGCTGGGCGCATCTTCACCTGGACCTGAGTTTCAGCAATTGCAGGGGCTGTTAAGTCAGGCGCGCGCCACCGGTGTAGCCCCCGCCCGTTTTGGGGTGCCGGGTCAAAATACCTCTGGTCAAGCAGGAGGGATGCAACAAGGCGTATCAGGCCAAGGGGCTGCATTTCAGGGTGTCATTACCTCTAATGAGCTGATAGGGGTTCTTGATAATGTTCAATCTGAAATAGACGCTCAGGGCGGCTATGCACTTAGCCGCGAGATGCTACACAATAATAAGCTCAGTGTTCTTTCACCTTCTGCGGTGAGGCTTTCAATAAGAGATGCGCTTGCGCAGAATGATGAGCAGGAAGCCAAAGCGATAAAAGAAGAAAACGAGGATGTTATAAACCTCGTGGAAATGCTGTTTGATATAATACTGGATGACGACTACCTTCCCGGTACGATTCAGGCGCTAATAAGCCGTTTACAGATACCTGTCATCAAGGTTGCGTTAAAAGATCGCAGTTTTTTTGACCAGCCAAGTCATCCGGCACGCAAGCTATTGAACGAGTTAGCCAGAACAAGCATCGGCTGGACGCCTGGTCGAGAAGGTAAAACAGATAACCTGCTAGAAAACATCTATGACGTTGTACATGCCATATGTGATGCGCCGACCCTCAGCGTAGAGCTGATCGAAGAGCAGTACATACATTTTCGAGAGCTGTGTAAAAAAGAGCGTAAGCGCGCAAAGCTCTCCGAGAGAAGAACCCGCGAATATGAGCTTGGCGCTTCTAAAGTTAAGCATGCCAAGACGTCTATAAAATCTGCTTTAGATGTTATATGCGCTAAAAATGTTATTCCTCAAGTGGTTGACTCCATTCTCTATGGAGCCTGGAATAAGGTGCTTTATAGCACCTATCTTAACGAAGGGCCGGACAGCCAGAAGTGGCTGAGTGCACTACAAACAGCGGAAGACCTTGTGTGGAGTGTCCAGCCGCAGGTTGATGCAGGGTACCAGGGGAAACGTGCAAAATTACTCCCTAAATTGCTGCAAAATTTACATACTGGGCTGACAGAAATATCTTATGATCCCTTTGAGTCGAGTGCATTATTTTCACGTCTTGAAAACGCTCATATCTCTGCTTTCAGAGCTGGAGAATCGAATAAGGTGGAAGCCGAAAAAAGCCAAGCTGAACACCAAGCTGGCCAAGACAATATCGAAACCCAGAATCAAAGTGACGATATTGAAATTTTTGTAAAACAAGCCAAACATAAGATTAATCTTGCTTCCAAAAAACCTGCTGCTGCGTCCAAGGTGATTGATGAAGAAATCCTATTGATGCTTAAAAACTTAGAAGAAGATGACGACTATGGGAGTAAGGACGTGCCTGATACGGCTGCTGCCATTGACTTACAAGCGTCCAACTCAGTTGAAAATACAAGGCCAGATGCTGTGGTTGATTCAGTGGCTCATACTACTGAAGGTAATGCGCTTACAGCAATTCAACGTCAAGAAATACAGCTTCAGCAGCAAGAAAGTCAGTACCTAGAAAATATTCAGGACTTGGATGTTGATGACTGGTTTATTTTTCAAATGCCTGGCGGCAAAGAGCTGCGCTGCAAGCTTATTGAAAAGATGGGCGAAACAGAAGAGCTCGTATTTGTAAATCGTAAAGGGCAAAAGGCATTTGTTAAATCTTACGCTGAAATGGCGAAGGATTTGAGAGCAGAGGCTGTTCGAATACTTGATAGTGGCTCGTTAATTGACCGAGCATTTGGGCGCCTTATTGGTAAGCTAAAAGGAAGCGATTAAGATTTCTCAGAGGTTCTCCAGGCTCTGAGTAATCCTTTAAGCTAAGGCTTAACTCGATTATTCAGAGGCTATTCCCCTCAGCACCTGTGGTAAAACACCACTGACTTAAACTCATCAAATTCATTCAGGTCGGGAAGCGTCGTTGCGCTCATATTGCCGATAGCGTGGTAGTGTTGCGACGGAATTTCTTTGACTCGCGAATCAGCCACTAGAACTTGTTTAGCCACTTTTTGAATATCTTCTAATAGAGGCCAGTTCTCGCGATCGTAAAGAACATCGGCCACCAAGGCGATATCAAATATCTCATCGAGCTTATAGAGATCATCTTTATATTCCAGCTTTACCCGATTAAGCTGCGCGTTTATTTGGGTGGCAGATAAAGCATGGCTGTCAATATCACAAGCAACGACACGTTTAGCGCCGGCTTTGTGTGCGGCAATTCCCGCGATACCAGAGCCTGAGCCAAAATCAAGCACACTCTTGTTTTTCACCCAGGAAGGGTCTTCCAACATGAAGCGCGCCATAGCCTGTCCACTTGCCCAGCAAAAGCACCAGTACGGTGTTTCTCGCATTATTAAGTCAGTTTGAGAGCTAGAGTAGGGGCCTTGTTGGCAGTCATCTGCGAGCAGGTAGAGTTCTATCTCAGGGCATAAAGGCAGTGATGTGATTTGTAAAGAGGCATTGGGAACGACCGTTGCCAGCCAGCTTTGTAATTGGTCTTTGTTATAAAAATCAGGCATGTTTAATGGAAGTTGTTATTGGGTAATTGGTTTTTCAGCCGATTGTCTGCGTTGACTTGCCTGCTTGTTGATGATATGGCGCGCCAGCAGCTGGGAGTCACCTTCATTTAGGTGGGCAAACTCAAAGCCCACGCGATAAAGCGGTTTCATAGGGCTTGAAGTGTAGGGAGTTGAGTGAGGCTGTTGCTGGCAATATATAACCTCTGAAGTGAAAAATATAATGTGATTGTTGGGGTACAAAATCATTTTGCATTTGATTTTCTGCCCAGGTTCATAAGGCTGTTCTAAGAAGACGCTAAACCCGCCTTCTGATAGCTGTATAACGTGGTTTGCTTCGAGTGACTGCTCTTCCTGGCTAAACAGAATGGCTTGTGCCAAGCACTCTATTTTGCGGTTTAACGCTTGGAGATAGGCGGCGAGGTGAGGGTCGGTATTTTCAGCCAGATGAAGGTGGTGTTTGGATTCAGCTGAAATCGTTCTAAATTCGTTGATGTAGGGGTAGAAACTGGATTCTCCAATGTTTTCAGACGCTGCAGTGGAGTCACCCTGCTCGTCTGCTTCTAGCTGCAAATAGACCTTGTCCTCAATGCGGAAAAAGCGTCGACGTTCTGGATGATGCGTTGCTTTGGTCATAAAGAGGAAGGTGCTTTATGGGAAGTGTTTCTGACTCTATTACAATAGTTTAACTATGCAGCTTCGGCAAGCGCGCCACTCTATTTCAGTTGGATTGTTTTAGCTCTATTCGGTCTCTTCGTTTTTGCGGTAGGGGATGCTGCTCTCGAGCCCACTTATGTAGTTGTCGACCGCTGTTTTTTCCTGTTTGCAGTAGTTTTTGATGCCGTCTGCAAAACGAAGGTCAGAAATCCAGTGGTTTGAAACCGTGCGCGTGGGAATGAAGCCTCGGGCAATTTTGTGTTCCCCTTGCACGCCGGGCTCAAAGCACTGCAGGTTTTCGCGAATGCAATATTCAATACCCTGGTAATAACAAGTTTCAAAATGGAGAGCATCGAATTGTTCCAGGGCGCCCCAGTGCCTGCCGTATAAGTGCGTGTCGCTGCGGTACATAAGTGCTCCCGCAACACAACGACCTTCATGATCAGCCAAAACGAGAACAATTTGTTCAGCCAGGGTGTTTGCGACCTGTGTAAAAAAACCGTGGTTGAACTTAGGCGTATTCCATTTATCGATGTGGTTTTTTTCATAAAAGTGGGTGAAGTTTTGCCAGTCGTTCGAGGTGGCAGTACGACCATCCAGTATGCGAAATGTGATGCCGGCATTTCGAACTTTGCGCCGTTCTTGTTTGATGTTCTTGCGTTTGCGTGACGTAAGTTTTTGTAGAAAATCATCAAAGGATTGATAGCCGGAGTTGTGCCAGTAAAACTGGCAATCATAGCGACTAATTAAGCCGTGGTTTTGAAGGGTTTGATGTGTGTTTTTATCGGGGAATAAACAGTGGAGGCTACTCGCCCCGATTTCTTTTGCTAAAGACAGACAGGCATCTAGCAGCAAGGGTATATATTTCGACTCGTCGTCTGGACGGCAAAGAAAACGTTGTCCAATGGCTGGAGTGTAAGGGATGGCCGAGACTAGTTTCGGATAATAATTTAAGCCATGTTTTGTATAGGCATCCGCCCATGCGTAATCAAATACAAATTCTCCGCTGGAGTTGTATTTTTTGTACAGCGGCATAGCGGCCCTTAGTTCATCATTCTCAAAAATTGCGATATGGCAGGGCAGCCAGCCTGATTGCTGACCGACGCAGCCCTGTGTTTCCAGGGCGACTAAAAATTCATGTTTTAAAAACGGATTATTGTTTCTAACCAGGAGATTCCATTCTGTAGCAGGAATGTCACTGATTTTTTGAAAAATTCTAATATTCAAAGCGGTATTTCCAATGGTGACCAGGCAATATTTCTAATGCTGGTTTCTTGTTTGTAAGACGGGTGTTTGCTGTTGTTTGTTTTTATCAGATGAAAATAAATGAGAGGTCAGCCTCTTTGAGGTATACAGAGGTGCCTTAGAAATCGATTGGTGACGAAACTATATAATAGGTAAATGGCGTCATTTTTTCTATATTTTGCGTCTATTACAAACGCTATATGTGATTTGGTGTTGCAGACCATAAAACCTCGTCGCGTGTAAGCATCAAGGTATTCATATTTGCATGTTTGAATGCATTGGCACAATAAAAATAATAACAGTGTCAAAAATAGCCTTACACAAAATAATATCATCAATATTTACAGGGAATTTTAAAGCCCAGTTGTTTTAAAAATTCTCTTAATGGTATTGGGATCCTTTCGGTCTAAGGCTGGATGACGGGTTTGTAAAATCAGGGAGATTCTTATGCTGCGTCAATGTGTGTTTTTCGGTCGTATATCTTTTGTTTTATCTTTTTTGATTTCGATTTCCAGCGTTATGGCCATGCCAGAGGGCGGAAATATCACCCCGGCAAGGGCGATAGAGGTTTCGGTAATTAAGGGTGAACAACTCTCCCCTTTATTATTTAATAAAGCTGAAAATTATTCGGTGATGTCTATTGTTGACGGCCAGCTGCTTGCAATTCCATACCAATTTGATGACGTGAATTTGCGAGGTTTCATTTATGCGCCCGGTGGTAAATTGGTGATTGATGGTGAAGAAGGAGTTATTGAACCGCAAGATCAGTTAGCGATTATGTATAAAGATACTGGTCCAAAAGCCACGACTGAACAGCAGAGCAATGTTGAGGGGGTCGTTGTAGCAGAGATCGTTTTTAATGATAAGGGGCGGGAAAGTTATGCCTATGTCCTGGAAGGTAACTCAGAAAGAAGCACAAAAAATTATACATTTTTTGATAGAGATACCGGGCTGGTGGAGACCAGTGCTTATTCACTACAGGTTCAGCCCAAGAACTTACTTATGTGGGAGGACTATCTATACGAAGGCTTTAGTGAACCGCGTAGCTTATTGGATACGATGAAGTTACGTGTTCGTGTAAAACTGGGCTTTCTAAAAGCGACTATCACGAATAAATTAATTCCCAATCGCATTGTCGCAGTAAAAAATGGCCCTGTACGCAGTATTATAGAAATGGATGCAGGTTTGTCCGTCTTTGGTATTCAATTAGCGACTGCAGGGGCTAGTGTCGTGATAACGGAAAATACCACAGAGTTTCCAGTTTACATAGCTATTCCTGGGGCGGCATCAGTGTTGGCGAAAAATCTTTTCGTGGAAATATCATTGGATTTTGACGAACTAGATGGGATGGCCTTTAGAACCGAATTAGGCCCGAAAGAACCTTTGATCGCAGCGAGCAATCAAGGTAATCCTGAGGACTATAAGGTTGACCTTGAGCATAGCTGGCTGAGCGCCAGCTCTAGTAGAAACTGGGATATTGTTGCGTTGTTTAAGCGGGATCCGAATTTTGTTGCTACATTGGGCTCTCTCTATTATGAAAAATCAAGAGGTGATAAAGCAGACGGCCCCGAACGTGTAAAAGGTAGTTCTCCTCAAATAGGATATACGGCTGAAGATATTCCAGCCGGAATTGATACTTTTTTAGGTATAGATCTTTTTTATTCGCCTGATTTCTGGCAGGGGAATAATGTGGAAATGGCCATCGAAGAAATTAGAAATCATGTGCCTACGGAGGTTAACATACCTAGCTTTGAAGTGAGTGATTTGAACTAACAGGCCTCTGATTAAGTATACGGAAAAACAAAAACGGGCGACTCGTTAGAGTTGCCCGTTTTTTCTAAAAAGCTCTAATAGCTAACCAGTGTGAGAAGTTAACTCAAGAGCATTTGGAGTCGCCACAATTCAGGCAAGTGAGGCAGCCATCCATCATGATCACTGCCTTGGTGTTGCATTTTTTGCAGAGCGTTGCGCTGGAAGGGAAGTCCTCAGAGTCTGACTCGCTTCTACTTGCTTCGGATAGGGATTCATTTTGAGCTGCATATTCAGCACGTTTTGCTTCGATAAGTTGTTTCTGGTGTGTGTCCAACTCCTCATCAACAATCATCCCGATCATTTTCATGTGGGTCTCAATGGCATAGCCCATTTCAGCTACCAATGATGGCATATATACGCCACCTTTTTTGAAGTAGCCTCCTTGTGGATCGAACACCGCTTTAAGCTCTTCCACTAGGAAAGTACTGTCGCCACCTTTGCGGAATACCGCTGAGATAACCCGTGTCAGGGCCACTACCCACTGGAAGTGATCCATATTTTTAGAGTTAATGAAAATCTCAAAAGGGCGACGAATTTCGTGCTCACTGCCGGGATTAAGCACGATGTCGTTAATAGTGAGATAAACGGCGTGCTCGCTCAAGGGAGTTTTAATTTTATAGGTGGAACCCAGCAGCATTTCCGGCCGCTCTAGTTTTTCATGCACATGTTCAATGTTGGGTTCTTGTTCTGCAACGCTTTGAGTTTGTGCCTCCGGGTTTTCGCCTGCTTCTTTAAGAACTTCGTAGCCGGTAATGGGGTTGTTGATTTTAATTGCCATGTTTATGTTTGCTCCTACCCGTTTAGAATTTTCCGTAATAGCCTTCTTTAAGGGCATCAAAAAGGTTTGCGGCGGTGTGAATCTCACCGTCGTATTCAATTTCTTCGTTACCTTTTACTTCCACAACGCTACCATCATCAAGCGTGAAACGATAGGTGGTGTTCGCTAGGTCTTGCTCTTTTACCAGTACTCCTTGGAAGACCTCAGGGTTAAAGCGAAAAGTGGTGCAGCCTTTGAGTCCACTTTCATAAGCATAAAGGTAAATATCCTTGAAATCTTCATAAGGATAATCGGTGGGTACATTGGCTGTTTTAGAAATGGAGGAGTCAACCCATTTTTGCGCCGCAGCTTGTACATCCACATGTTGTTTTGGGCTGATATCATCGGCGGATACAAAGTAATCCGGCAGCTTTTTGCCTGGTTCATCACTGAAAGGCTCTGCGTTTTCATTAATGAGGTGGCGATAGGCAAGTAGCTCGTAAGAAAAAACATCAACTTTTTCTTTACTTTTTTTACCTTCACGAATGATATTGCGCGAATAATGGTGGGCAAAACTAGGCTCAATTCCATTGCTGGCGTTGTTCCCCAAGGATAAGGAAATGGTGCCGGTGGGGGCGATGGAGCTGTGGTGAGTAAAGCGTGCGCCATGTTCAGCAAGTTCAGCAATCAGGGTTGGATCTTCTTCACCGATTTGCTGCATATAGCGGCTATAACGCGCATGTAGTACTTTGCCTTTTACCTCATCGCCTTCCTTGAAGCCGTCGCGCAGCATTTCTGGGCGCTGATAAAGCATGTCGGCGGTGAGGGTGAAACTTTCATCCATAATGGGGGCTGGGCCTTTTTCTTTGGCAAGTTCGAGCCCAGTGCGCCACCCAGTTACCGCTAATTCTTTGGCTACCTGTTCTGTAAATGCAAGAGAAGCGGCATTGCCGTATTCGACTCCCATCATCGTCAAGGTAGAGCCTAGGCCTAAAAAGCCCATACCGTGGCGGCGTTTACGAAAGATTTCGTTACGCTGGTTTTCCAGTGGCAGACCGTTTATTTCTACTACGTTGTCGAGCATGCGCGTGAAAACCGAAACGGTTTTCCGGAACTCTTCCCAGTTAAAGGAGGCCTCTTTATTAAATGGTTTTTCAACAAAACGGGTAAGATTGATAGAACCCAGTAGGCAGCTTCCGTAAGGAGGAAGTGGCTGCTCACCACAAGGGTTGGTGGCGCGTATATCCTCGCAGAACCAGTTGTTGTTTTTTTCATTTACTTCATCAATAAGAATAAAGCCGGGCTCTGCGTAATCGTAGGTGGCTGACATGATCATGTTCCACAAACCTTGGGCCTTGATGGTTTTATGGATTAAGCAAGCCGCTTGGCCCCTTTCATTGGTGATGTACCCCTTGGTAATGGGAAAGTGCCGCCAGATGATGCTGTTTTCGTCGTTAAGGTCCACGGGTTTAACGGCCAATGACTTTTCAAGGATGGGGAAGGCTAGGTGCCAGTCGGCGTCTGACTTGACGGCTTCCATAAACTCTTTGGTAACGAGTAAGGAGAGGTTGAATTGGCGCAGACGTGCATCTTCTCTTTTGGCGCGGATAAAGTCGATCACATCAGGGTGGCCGACATCAAAGGTAGCCATTTGGGCACCCCTGCGGCCACCGGCTGAGGAGACGGTAAAGCAGGTTTTATCAAAGATATCCATAAAGGAAAGGGGGCCAGAGGTGGTTGCACCAGCACCGGAAACATAGTCGCCTTTGGGGCGAAGGGTGGAGAATTCGTAACCAATGCCACAGCCTGCCTTCAGGGTTAAGCCAGCTTCGGTATTTTTTTCCAGAATATCATGCATTGAGTCGCCAACAATGCCGGAAACTGTGCAGTTGATGGTGGATGTGGCGGGTTTATATTTGGAAGCTCCTGCGTTAGAAAGGATGCGCCCGGCGGGTAAAGCGCCGCGCTTAAGTGCCCAGACGAATTCTTTCTTCCAGTGTGCCTTTTTCTTCGCGGTGTCTTCGACATCTGCAAGGGCTTGGGCAACACGTTCGAAAGTTTCTTGGATGGTTTGATCTACAGCCTCGTTGCACTCTTTCTTCAAGCGATATTTTTTATCCCAAATATCTTCTGATGCATCCTGCAGCGGAAGGTTGTCAATCCTTTGATCGGTTTTTTCTAAGGTTGTAGGCATATCGTGCGCGGCTCCTTATAAGCATTGATGGAAAATATACAATCGTTAGCGGATTCGATAGGGGCACTATATGTTGTGTTTTTTGGAATGTAAAACACTATATGTGGTAAATGGCGCTTGAATTTTTTCAGGGATGTGCTTGCCCGTAGGTACGAGCTAAACAGGCATTTCTAATTTATTGATATGGTGAATGTTTTTACTTAGGTATCAAGTTTTATAGCACACAGAGGTATTTGAGGTTGAAAGTTCAGGTTGAAAGCTTTAGAAGTACCCTAGAAAAAATACTATTTGAAGTCGACTGACTAGGCGTATCTAGCCAGTCTTGTAGGCTTTGGGGAGCAATGGTGGTTGAAGTAGGCTTTCCTGGGAATGACTCTTAACGTGTTTCCTGCGCTTTATTTTCTATCTGGGAGAGAAGTTGTATGACTTCGTCGCTGGCGCTTTCCATTTTTTCTATGTGCCTGATGGCACTTTCTGAGTCTCCAGACTGTAGTTGCCCCACAGCAGCTTTGCCGTTGTCATGAACAGCCTTGTGGTGAGCATCAAGAGATTTGAACTCAGGGAAATGGCTATAATGTTTGCGGCCATCTCCTTCAAAATACCATTGCCCCAGGCGGCAATCATGATGGGAAGAAAAGTCTTTCGAGGATTTAGAGTTTATGCCTACACAAGTGCCGTAAATGTCATTTTTCCACACGCTATGATCCAGCTTGACGGTATTAATAAAGCTGCTGGTCGCACAACTGCCAATAGTGTTGTGTAAGTGTTTGGAATTGTCGATTAACTGAGTGACCGAGTCGAGCAAATGGCCAGTTTTTTCGCTGGTGCTATCGCAAGTACTGCAGGTCTCTGCCATTTGTTCTGCTGCGGTACAGCTTGCAGTATCAATGGATTCAACCAGTGTACTGATTTCAGAGGTTGCTTCGTTAGTACGTTGTGCCAGGTTTCGCACTTCATCAGCAACCACGGCAAAACCTCGGCCGTGTTCTCCGGCCCGTGCGGCTTCAATTGCTGCATTGAGAGCTAGCAAATTGGTCTGTTCGGATATTCCTTTAATGAGGCCCACGAACTGATTGATTTGTTCAGACACGGCCCGCACTTTTTCAACTTGGGTGTTACTTTTGCTGGCGGTATCTTGAATGCTGGTCAAGCTGTTAATGATTTCGTTAAGTTGAAGAGAGGTTGAATCAAATATATGGTGACCTTGTTCAATCGCGTACTTTTCAGACATTAGTTGTTCTGCATTGTGCGCCACAGCGTGGCGCGTATCATCCAGGGTAATGCCAGAACGAATACCAAGTAGGGAAATCTGCTTTTCAACATCAGACTTGCTGCTGATGTCTTGCAGTGATTCTGTCAGGCCCAGGTTCTCAGCTTCGAGCTTGCCTATTTGATCTCGTAATTCTTGCAGTTCGCTTTCCCTAGAGGCCTTTTCCGCTTCTATTTCGACTTTATTGTTTTTAAATAGCGAAAGAATCATCTGTCCCACCCTGTCCATTAAAAGAGATTTAGATTAAGCATAGACGAAGGCCTTGAGTACGCGAGCTAATATCGACTATTCAGAGCCTGCTTCCAAAGTGGCTTTCATCTCGGCGCTGAGAGGGATTGAGCGTTGTGTTTCGAGGTCAATACACACAAGTTTTGCATGGCCTTGAGCAAAGGTAGTTTCCGGGTTTTCCTCGCTGCGTATTTTGTGGTGAACCACCACACTACTGGTGCCGATATCACTTGCCCAGCTGTCAATAATCAGCGTTGCGGGAAAATATAAGGGCTTTAAAAAATTACAGTTAGCGGTGATGACGACAAAGCTGGAGCTGCCAGGCTGAAATATTTCCCCTTTCTCAATAAATAACCAGTTGACTCTGGCCTGCTCCATATAACGGAAATATTCGGTATTGTTAACATGCCCAAAGGCATCCATATCACCCCAGCGGATGGGGAATCTGTCAGTAAACTGTATTTTTTCTTCGCTCATACTATGGTCCTGTTTAAGTGGGACTCGTTTGGGAGGTATTTCGGCGCTATTCTAAACCAACGCTATCGACTACATTAGGGGCACTTGAAATAAAAGTGGCGGATCTACAAGGACTATAGCCCTTTCACTTTTAATTTTTCAACATACTGAAAATTAGAATTGCTGGATGATCGATATGAGTCAATCTGAATTTGTACCAGGGGTTTTAGCTCCCGCAAATATAAACAAAGCAGCAAACTGGTTAATGTTTCTTAATGATAAGCCGGTCATTGTGGGGGGGCAGGTAAAAAACCCCATCCCTTATTTTGAAAACCCTTCCCGAATGGGGCTTACCATTGATAACCGTTTTTATCTCGGCCTATTCAGAGGGGAGGCGTGTTACGCGGCTTCTTTGGACCCCTTGGCTGGTTTGCCTGCAGAGTTTACGGTCTGTGATATGAAGCTTATGTTGGCGCAGCTCCCAGAGGCGTGGTTTCAACTAGTGGGCCTGGCTCAGCAAATACTCACTTGGGATCGTAATCACCAATACTGTGGCGCTTGTGGAAGCCATACGCACTTTCATGCGGCTGATCGCGCCAAGGTTTGCCCGGATTGCGGCTTGCAGAATTATCCGCGCCTTTCCCCCTGCATCATCACACTGGTGACCAATAAAGATAAAGTTTTGCTGGGTCGATCTCCCCGGTTTATTCCCGATTTATACAGTACTCTGGCGGGTTATATTGAGCCGGGTGAAACGGTAGAACAAGCGGTGCACCGAGAGGTGAAGGAAGAGGTTGGGGTAGAACTCGCTAAACTGGAATATGTCAAAAGCCAGCCCTGGCCCTTTCCACATTCCCTGATGTTAGGTTTTATAGCTGAATATCAGCAGGGGGAAATTCGCGTCGATGAGGACGAGCTGGAGGATGCGCAGTGGTGGCATATTGATAAGCTGCCCTTGATTCCGCCTCAGGGGACGATTTCCAGAGTCTTGATAGATTTTTATATCGAGCGCTACAAGGCGCGGGTTTAACTGAGTGTCGCTGTATCTGTCCGGCATTCTTCTTGTAGCGTGTGCAGGCGTGTTGCTTCTGGCTTCACTCTTTCTTATGTTGCGTAATAAATGGCTGCTGCGCTGGTTACAGGGTACAGCGGGACTAGTTTCTTTGCTGTTGGCGCTGGCCTTCTTACTGTTTGCTGTAAATTTGTTTAGTTTCCATTCCTTGACCAAGGATAAAGAGCTGGCTTTTCTGCGTTTTGAGTCGCTTTCGGATCAGCATTTTCGCGTTACGATAGTAGAACAAGGGGCTGATATAAAAGAGATGGAGCTTTTGGGTGACCTGTGGCAAATCGATGCCAGGGTGATTAAGTGGCAAGGCTGGGTTACAGCGCTGGGAATAATGCCGGGCTATCAACTTGGACGTATTCAAGGGCGTTATTTATCAATAGAGCAAGAGCGCTCTGGCCCACGTTCCGTGCACTCTTTACGTCCAGAGGGGCTGGTTCCTGGCTTTGATCTTTGGCGCTTACTGAACCAGCAGAAAACCTGGATGCCCTGGTTAGATGCCCGTTACGGTTCTGCCACATTTCTTCCTATGGCCGATGGTGCCGAATTTAGTCTGTCTTTGAGTTATAGCGGCTTGTTAGCCCGGCCATTAAACTCTGCTGCGGAAGATGCTGTCTCATCTTGGTCGTATTAATATCTTTATTCCCATTGAAGTAATCGGGCTTTTGGCCCGGCGCAGAAGAGTGCGAAGCGCTAACATATAGAGAAGGACTTTTCGATATCGATCATTTACTATTGCAGGCTTGTAAATTTATAGCGAATCAATCATTTATTAAAAATAACAGGAGCCTCACGTGCTAGAGTTTTTCGCAGAATACGGGTTGTTTTTAGCCAAAACCGTGACCGTGCTGGTGGCCGTACTGGTGGTCATTGGTGCTGCGTTTTCGTCCTCCGGAAAAGAGCGTAAAGGAAAGAAAGCGCGCATTAAAACCGAATACCTGAATGACCACTATAAAGAGATGAAACACGAGTTACAGAGTGAGGTCCTTTACAAAGATGAACTTAAGCAGCTCGGTAAGGCCGAAAAGAAACAACAAAAAGAAGAGAAAAAACAGCGTAAGAAACAAAGTGATGATTCGCGCAAGCGCCGAGTATACGTGCTGGGATTTCACGGAGATGTTAAAGCTTCCGCGGTGGAGCATTTACGAGAGGAGATTACCTCTGTATTGAGCATGGCTGAAAAACAGGATGAGGTGGTGATTAATCTCGAAAGCCCAGGTGGCATGGTTCACAGCTATGGTCTGGCGTCCTCTCAGTTGGCACGCATTCGCAGTGCAGAAATTCCGTTGACTATATGTGTGGACAAAGTGGCTGCTAGTGGCGGTTATATGATGGCTTGTTTGGGCGATAAAATAATCGCCGCACCCTTCGCTATACTTGGCTCCATCGGCGTTCTGGCTCAGCTTCCGAATTTTAACCGACTGCTAAAAAAGCATGATGTAGATTATGAGCTCTACACGGCGGGTGAATACAAACGTACTGTCACTATGATGGGCGAAAATACAGAAAAAGGCCGACAGAAATTTAAGGAAGAAATTGAAGATACCCATGGTTTGTTTAAAGACTTCGTATCGACTAATCGCCCAAGTATGGATATCGAAAAGGTTGCCACTGGGGAGCACTGGTATGGACTACGGGCAAAGGAGCTTAACCTGCTCGACGAAATAATGACCAGCGATGAGTACATTACCAAGGCATGTGAAACTGCCAATGTATATGCTGTTTCTTATGAAGAAAAGAAAAACATGGCCAGCCGTCTTGGTTTCAGCATGGAAGAAAGCCTTGATCGTTTATTGCTACGCTGGATAGGACGAGTAGTGTTTAAGCAGCTGTAACTATTCAGCTCACGCCCGAATTTGAACGCAATCTGAGCAGTTATAGGGTTCTCTGAATAGTTACAAACACGCACCATCAATAGTAATATTTGAAGAGTTTAGTATGAGTGAAGAGAAAAATGATAATGCCGCGTTAACGGCAGCTGGTTCGCGTTTTTTGCGTGGTATTTTTGACGTACAGATGTCCGTTGTAGACGACGAGGTGGAGGGTAAGGTTTTATTTCATGAGCGTCACGAAGGGCCTCCCGGCCATGCTCACGGTGGAAGTATTGCCACCGTTATGGATGAGCTGATGGGTTGCGCTGCGTTTATGAAAGGCTATATGGCACTTGCGGCACATCTAGAACTGGATTATCGCAAACCAGTGCCGTTGCACACGCCTATGATTGGGAAAACGCAAATCGTTAAAGAAGGGAATCGCTCTGTCCACGTCAAAGGGCAATTGCACCGGGAAGATAACGGTCAGCTACTTGCTGAGTCCAGTGCGGTATTCGTTCACATCGGTGGTTCCAAATTTATGGAAATGGACGAAGATAAAAAACAGGATCAGAAATTTACGGGTTAGTCGCTGGTGAGTGATTCTTGCTTTGTGAGTTCTGTTGAGGCTTTTTTGAGCTGAAAAGCGCTCGTTATGTTTTTTCGAGCGCCGAATTTAACTTTAGGTGTTTAACAAAGGGCAGGAAATCTTTGTCAGAAAAAAGTAACGGAACCTTGTTCTCGATACAGAATGTAGCAATGATTATGTCATTTGTTTTTCTAATAGTGATTCCCTTCTTTTTGAGAATGCGATAGTTGTCGGCGCAATTTATAACCATTTCACGGCCAAACATTTCGTATTGCTCTAAAACAGAAAGTTTGGTACGCGCTATTTTGTAGTCCTTGTCGCTCCTGAAGCCTTGGAGAATTTCAAGAAATATAATATCGCCTATAGCAACTGTCCCGCCTTCAAGCGCTGAGTCTAAAATATCTGCTTCGGCAGAGTCTGTGCCATTAAAGTAGTCAATCCATACGCTGGTGTCTGCTATAATCACTCGCCGCCCCTCATTTCATTGAGGTCTCCTTCCCACTTTAGCTTGCCTCTAAGTTTGCGAATTGATTGCTGTTTATTCTTTTGAATCAATAGTTTGAGGCCTTCTTCTACCGCTTCTTTTTTTGTCCTAAACCCCGTGGTTTTCAATGCATCGCTCATTAATTTGTCATCAATTACAATATTAGTTCTCATGCTTCACCGTTGTGTATTATGATGCTCATCAATACACATTTTAGTCGGTAGGGAGAAACATAACAATGGCAATTGAAAGGCGTCTTGTTCAAATTAAGGCATTTCTATTGTTCTGTTATGCTGGTCTTTTCCTGAGCCCACTCAGGCATCTTTTCCAGATCGATATCAAACATCAGGGGCGCTAGAAAATATACCGTTATCGTGATCAGTGCGATGGCAATTAAATTAAGAATCAGCCCCGTTTTTACCATCTCTTTAATTTTTAAGTGCCCCGAGCCAAATACAATGGCATTGGGCGGTGTTGCCACGGGCATCATAAATGCCATGGAGGCGGCTATAGCCACTGGCAGCATAAGAAGCAAGGGGTGAAGGTGGATGACACTTGCAATGGATGCTACTAAAGGCAATAACATTTCTGCGGTGGCGGTGTTAGATGTGACTTCGGTAAGAAATACGACGCTGAGAGTGAGTATGCCAATCAATAACTGTGGCGGTACATCTTTTAAGCCCAGAAACTGCTGACCGATAAAACCCGATAAGCCACTTTCTGCAAAACCCGTTGCCAAGGCAAAGCCGCCACCAAATAGTAGAATAATGTGCCAGGGTAATTTCGGAATAATTGATACATCAATGATGCTCTGATAATTTTCCCGGTTGCGGGTGGGAATAAGAAAAAGAATAACCGCCGCAGCAATAGCGATAGTTCCATCGTCAATATACGAGGGATGAGGCAAAAGCCGCGACCAGCCCGGTAGAGAAAAACTGCCAATAATCAGGTCTTTTCGGAACACCCAAGCTAATGCTGTAAGACTAAAAACACAGCCCACCACTTTCTCTTCATACGAGAGCGGCAGTTCCTTTGCGTTTGCGTCATCAAAGTCATAAGAGATGGCGGGCACCCGTTTGCGAATATAACGAAAAACAATAAGCTGCCAAGCGAGTAACAATAAAGTGAAGCTCATGGGCAAAATAAATATCAGCCATTGTCCGAAGGCAATTTCTGGTGCATCGGGAAAAGAAATCGCAAAAATTCGTTGTAAGGCCATGTTCGGAGGTGTTCCGATCAATGTGCTTACTCCGCCGATAGAGCATGAATAAGCAATGGCAAGCATCAGGGCGGTAATGAGTGCCTGTTTTTGTTCTGCGTTGAGTTGGGTTTCGAGTTGCTTGAAAACGGCCAGACCAATGGGCAATAACATGGTGGCGGTGGCCGTATTGGAAATCCACATGGAAAGGCCTGCGCTGGTGAGCATAAAACCTAAAATCATTAAAGCCGGGCTGCCTCTAAATAGCCGTATCACCTTTAAGGCAATGCGCTGATGCAAGTTCCATCGTTCCATCGCAAGTGCCAGAATAAAGCCACCCAGAAAAAGAAAGATGGTGGAATTCATATAAACAGCGGTGATGTCTTTTCCCTTAGTAATCCCCATAAGCGGAAATAAAATCACGGGTAGCAGGGCGGTTGCGGCAAGGGGTAGGGCTTCTGTGATCCACCAGATCACCATCCATAGCGCAATGGCAGCCATGTGCTGGGTGGGGGCATCGGGAAATATTGGCAGTAATAGCGTAATAAAGAAGCTAAGCGGCCCAAGCCAGATTCCGATGGGGAGACGGGTGTTGTTATTGGGCGCTTGTTTGCTTTGCATGTTTAGTCGGTGTTTGACTCTGTGTTCGCATCAGGTGCAGCTTGGTCGGCTTTCTTTTTCCTTTTTAGGGGGGAGAAGCCGCCTTGTTGTGGCATGCTTTTGATTACGCGCTCACTGGCTGTTTCTGTTGAGGGCTCCTGTATTTCAGGGTTTTCTTGATCAGGTTTTCGTGCGGGCCTATTCGGTTTGCCGATATTTTTTTTGTTCCTATGGCGCTGCTTGGCCTTTACGTCGGTTTTTCTTTCGGCGCGCTTTTTTGTTGGGCTGGTGGTTTTTTTCTTTTTCTTGATGCCTGTAAAAGTGGCTTCTAGCCCCTTAAGGCTGCGGCGGCTGAGTATTTGTTTGGTACGTTGCTCTACATTGGTATAACGCGCCCAGTCATTTGCGCCCACCAAAGAGATGGCAGTGCCTTCTTCTCCTGCACGGCCGGTTCTACCAATGCGGTGAATATGGTCGTCAACGGTGCGCGCCATATCAACGTTGATAACAAGATCCACACCTTCAATGTCCAAGCCTCGTGAGGCGACATCGGTTGCAACCATAATAAGGGCATTACCGGAGCGGAATTGATTCATGGCTACTCTTCTGTCGGCCTGATCCATGTCACCATGTAGTGCCACTACATGGTGTTTTTTATAACGCAGAAAGGCGCTGAGCTGGTCTGTTTCGACTTTTGTGTTGGTGAATATCAGGCATTTCTTAAAGCTGTCTTCATGCAGAAGTCGGTCAACAATATTTTGTTTGTGCTTTTTGTCGTCGGCCAGGATATGTTGCTGGCGAATATGAAGTTGTTGTTCGCGTCGGGTATTAAGAAGCAGGGTTTCAGGTGTGTCGAGTAAGGTGTCCGCGAGGCTGGACAGCGCTTGCGGTTTTAAGGTCGCAGAAAAAAACAGGGTCTGCCGGTCTTTATTGCACTGCTCGGCAATGATGCTGACATCCTCGCTGAAACCCAGTTCCAACATACGGTCAGCTTCATCAATAATAAGGACCTCAAGGTCTTTTAAATCTGTATTGCCCTTTTCAATGTGCTCGACAAGGCGTCCGGGCGTAGCCACTATGAGCTCTGGGTTCTTGCGTAATAGGGCGCTTTGATATTTGTAATCTTCTCCACCCATGATCACAACAGCTTTTAGCTGGGTAAAGCGCGTAAGCTGTTGGTAGGTTTTGTAAACTTGCCTAGCAAGCTCTCGCGTAGGTACCACAACTAAAGCCCGCGTTCCGGTATCGGTGGCATCCTTAACAAGAAAACGCTGGATGGCAGGAATCAAATAAGCGGCGGTTTTACCACTGCCCGTTTCAGCACTGACTTTTAAATCTTTGTTATCCAGCGCCAAAGGAATGGTGGCAGTTTGGACTGGGGTGGGGGTTTCGTAACCAAGCTCTTCAATGGCTTTGTTGATACGGCGATCCAGGGGGAAATCGGTAAACAAGCGTGTCGCCTCGTGTTAAGTACAGTAAAAGGAAGAAGAAATTAAAATGTTGGAATCAGCTAATAATAGCTTGAAGACCTGTCTCAGATGCTTAGGTCTGAAATGTCACTTTGGGGATATTGATCAAGCCGCCTACTTTACCCTATTTCGTCGGTTTCAGGGAGTTTTTTGGGCTTGTCTTGTGTTGAAGGGGGAGGTTGTTCGAAAATCGCGTGCTCGCGTGTGACGCATCCTTACCAATGGTTTGATTTAGGCTCTACTGCAAAGGGTGTATGCTCTTGAGGCATAGGGGCTTCGCTAAGCTGTATCCCGAATCAGGCCGATGAATATCCCTTCAATGACCAGCTCACCCGGCACTACCAGGATAGGGTTGTAGTTTTTATTTTCTGGAACCAGTATGGGGCGATTTCGCTTGATTTCCAGTCGTTTGATGGTGACTTCGTCATTCACCCTGGCCACTACAATCTGCCCTGATTTGGCGCTATCGGTTTTCTGAACGGCAATAAGGTCGCCATCCAAGATTCCCGCATCTATCATGCTGTCGCCGCGCACCCGAAGCAGGTATGTAGGGCGCGTACTAAACAAGCCAGCGGGAACGGGCACCGTTGTATCGATATTCTCAATGGCTTCAATGGGGCTGCCGGCAGCAACATGGCCAATAATCGGTAGTTCATCGGTATTTTGCAGAATCTGTATGCCGCGGGAGGTTTCGCTATGGAGGTGGATGTAACCCTTGCGTTCAAGCGCTTTAAGGTGGTCAACTGCCGCTGTTTTAGAACGAAAGCCCATGCCGATTGCGATTTCGCTGCGGGTGGGAGAAATGCCGTTTTCAAAGCTGAAATCCTTGATGAATTCCAGTACATCATTTTGTCGGTCGGTAAGCGGCTTCAACATGGTGATTTCTCCAGTTTGGCAGGCGTATCAAAGATGCACAGCATTCTAGTGCTGCTCTGTATAGATGTACAGTGTTATTTTATGCAGTGCTGTACGTTTGTATGGTGTGCCCGGTTGCTAGAAAAGATTACTGGCTACCTTCGTCATTTGGCTCTATTTGCCAGAACACAGCTATTTTAAGTACCCTTAGCGACCCCAGTTCCCCATTCAAGTAAGCCATCTATGACGACAAACCTTGATTTTCCACCTTTACCCTCTGTGCTTTATGAGCACCTTAAGCCCAACCTGGAAGACTTGTTGCAGGAGGCTAGAAAAGAAAGCTATGACAGCCGTCGCCTTTTTTATGGTCGTGGTGGTCGCTACGCTGGATTGGAATTCATTAATATCGACTTCTTCCAACCGGTACTTTTAATAACTTTGTACCGTGATCCTGGTGAGCAATGGTTGTTGAGTCTGCTTGAGATGTTAGAGCAGGGTGAGAGTAGCCTTTACGACCTGGGCTCTAAGGGGACCCTTGACACAATTTATGTCCAGCAACGTTTTATTAAGGAGGGGCCGGTAAAATCACTGTGGCGCTCGGACAAGGTAAAAGACTCTGGTGCTGAGGAGCAGCGTGAATATTGTGCGCGGGAGTCTGGGCTGGAGTATGTGCTGAATTTGCAAGCCAACCGTAATCATGGCTTTTTTCTGGATATGGCCAGCGGCCGTGACTGGATACGCGAGCGCGCTGCTGGAAAACACGTGCTTAATCTTTTTTCCTACACCTGCAGCTTTTCTGTATCGGCCCTGGCGGGTGGGGCTGATAGCGTTGTGAACATTGATTTAAGTAGTCCGTCTCTTTCGGTCGGGCGGAAAAATCATATTCGTAATGGTCTTCAAAGTGATGCGGTGAAATACCTTAAACTTGATATTTTAAGCTCCTGGGGAAGAATAAAGCGTCTGGGCCCCTATGACGTGGTGGTGATCGATCCCCCTTCACGCCAGAAGGGCAGTTTTGATGCAGAAAGGGATTACCCAAAAATAATCCGTCGGCTTGAAGAGTTCGTGGTAGAAGGGGGAGATATTCTCGCATGCCTGAACGCGCCGCACCTCAGTGCTGAGTTTCTGGAGGCCAACTTTTCAAGGCTTTGTCCGAATGCCAAGCTATTAGGGCGATTACCTGCCACTCAGGGTTTTGAGGAGAAAAACCCTGATTCAGGCTTAAAACTACTTCACTACCGCTTGCGCAACTATGTTTGAGACTCTGCATGTTTACTGAAAAAGTGCAGCATCAAGGTACGAAGTTTTTGTGAAGATCGGGTGGGAATAAGGTGGTCAATTTGGCTGACAAAATGAATGCCGTGATCTTGTGAGGCGGGTGGAACAATTGCCGCTGTTTCGGTTTCCCGAAGGTCAAGTCGACTGGTGGAGCTCAATAATGAAAAGGCGGCATTAGTGAGAATGGCCTGATCAATACCCTCCTGTTGAATCAGTCCCCCAAAACGAATTAGGCCTTCATCTGCCAGCCAAAGCATTGCTGCTAGGCACGCTTGGTGCCTTCGGCTATGTAAGCCAAAGTCATCCAGCTCATCTGGGCCGATTATTTGCTCTACCAGTAGGTCTGAATTACAGGGGAATGCATCGTAGAGTAGCTTGAGTGTCACGGCACTATCTTTGCAAAAATCGTCAATATGTATGTCGAGCATAATAAAAACATCAGGATTGGCTTAGGAGGGGTGCTGACAAGATTCGCCCCTTTATTTCTATTGATGATAGCAGCTAAGCGCCGGTTTTGATTAAACTGTGGTATGTTTAAACGTTCTCGTTAAGTAAAGGGCATTGTTATCCCCGTCACCAGAAAGTTGGAAGACAAAAATGTTAGATAACCTGCACCCGGAACAAGTGGCAATGCTGGAAAAACTGCCGGATGACAAGCACGTCTTTCTTCTTACCCGCCACTCGATTCGTGAGCCCTCGGAGGGTGTGCTGGTGAGTTATAAACTGCCTTTGACCGACGAGGGTGTTGCACTGGCTCGTTGCTGGGGCAAAGCATTAAAGCGGCCGCTCCATCGTATAGTTTCCAGCCCTGTAGCGCGGTGTATTGATACAGCCAGCCATATGCTTGATGGTGCGGAGCATGGGGCAAATATCGAGACGGATATGATGCTGACGGAACCCGGCTGTTTTGTTCAGGATATTTCCAAGGCCGGCCCGGTTTTTTTATCAGAAGGCCCCTTGGGTTTTCTCAACAAGCATATAAGCGAAGCCATTGAAGGGACGATTAGTGCGGCCGAAGGCACTGCTCGTTTACTGCGTCTGATGCGTGAAAACATTGGCTCTCCAGGTCAGCTTAGTTTGTTCGTTACTCACGATACGGTGCTGGCAACCTTTATTTACCATCTCTTTGGTGAAGATTCGGTCACAGAAGAACACTGGCCATGGATGATGGAAGGCGCTTTTTTGTGGTTCGAGGATGACGAGGTGCATTGGATATGGCGCGGACAGTACGCCAATAAAGCGCTTTAAATTTCTGGGCTCACTTTGAATGATTAGGAAATATAGCCGTTTATGACACTCGCATTATCTGTAAAGAATCTTAAAAAGCGTTATAAAGGAGGCGTTGAGGCGCTAAAAGGCATCAGCTTTGACGTAGAGCAGGGTGACTTTTTTGCGTTGCTGGGCCCAAATGGTGCGGGCAAGTCAACCACCATAGGTATTGTTAGCTCATTGGTAAACAAATCAGAAGGCAAGGTGGAAATTTTTGGTCATGATATTGATGCGTCAATATCAAAGGCCAAGAAAGAGCTTGGTTTGGTACCCCAAGAGTTCAACTTTAATCAGTTTGAGACAGTATATAATGTCCTGATTACGCAAGCGGGGTACTACGGCATTCCTGCCGGTAAAGCGAAAGAGAATACAGAGAAATATCTGCGCGCTTTGGGGCTCTGGGATAAACGAGATAGTCCATCGAGGATGCTGTCAGGCGGGATGAAGCGGCGTTTAATGATTGCCCGCGCACTGATTCATGACCCCAAACTTCTTATTCTTGATGAACCTACGGCTGGCGTTGATATTGAGCTGCGGCGTACCATGTGGACATTTTTGGAGGAGCTAAATCAGCAAGGTACAACGATCATCCTCACCACGCATTATCTTGAAGAAGCTGAGAGCCTTTGTAGAAACATCGCGATTATTGATGAGGGGGTCATTGTCCGCAATAGCTCGATGTCTTCATTGTTAAAACAACTCAATGTAGAAACTCTGGTGCTTGATTTGGAGCAAGCACTTCCTACAGCCCCCAGGCTGGATGGTTACGAGTGCATAAGAGTGAATGATTACACCCTAAATGTGGATGTGGATAAAGAAGGTGGCGTGAATAAGTTATTTGAATTACTTACTGCCCAAGGAATTAAAGTCACAAGCTTAAGAAATAAAGCAAATCGCCTAGAGGAATTATTTATTCGTCTGGTTAATAAGCAAGGGCAACTCTGAGTAACGCTGTTCTAATTACATCGAAAAAATCTTATGAATAACACCGAAACCGCCGTAGCACTGTTTACTTTAGTGCGTAAAGAAATTCGACGCTTTATGCGCATCTGGGTGCAGACACTTCTTCCCCCAGCTATTACGATGACACTTTATTTCGTTATATTTGGCAGCTTAATAGGTAGTCGAATCGGTGAAATGGGTGGTTACGACTATATGCAATATGTGGTTCCCGGTTTGATTATGATGGCGGTTATTACCAATTCGTATTCGAATGTGGCTTCCTCTTTTTATAGCCATAAATTCCAGCATTGCGTTGAAGAAATTTTGGTTTCCCCCATGCCAAGTTGGGTTATTCTGTTTGGTTTTGTTATTGGGGGGGCGGTGCGTGGCATCTTGGTGGGTATTCTTGTTTCTTTGTTGTCGTTATTTTTCACGAAACTTCATGTTGAAAATCTATTTGTCACCATTCTGGTGATCATTTTAACCGCCTTATTGTTTGCGCTTGCTGGTTTTATTAACGCAATCTTTGCTAATAAGTTTGATGATATAGCTATTATTCCAACATTTATATTAACCCCGCTTACTTATCTTGGAGGCGTTTTTTACTCCTTGGACTTATTGCCCGATTTCTGGCGTATGGTGTCGATGGCGAATCCGATTGTGTATATGGTGAATGCCTTTCGTTATGGGATTCTGGGTGTGTCTGATGTAGATGTGTATTTTTCTATTGCCATGATCATTTTTTTTGTGGCCGCATTTACAGTAGTTTCTTTATGGTTGCTGCACCGTGGTGTCGGTATTCGTCAGTAGTTGAGCTGTCCATCCATTCGGGGCTATAGGAATTGTCAGTTTGTCACGGTTTAACAGACATCAACTGCTAGAATGATATACTGATGGGTATCTCTAAAAATTAGAATTTTTATTCGAGAGCAAGGAAGCACCGCACGGAAACCCGCAGTGTACAAGGGGTACATGAGGAGTTGAGTACGGAGCTGACGCCGCTATCGGGTAAAAAGGCAATTTTTAGAGGTGCCCAGATATGAATTAAATAAATGGGATCATTGGGTGCACTCTAAAGATAAACTTCCTCTTGGGAAGCCAACAGAATATATCGATACCTACAAACCGTCCTTATTATATGGAATCCCTCGGAGTGAGGGGCGAGAATCCCTGGGCATTGTTGGTAATGACCTTCCATTCAAGGGCATTGATGTATGGAATGCCTACGAACTGTCTTGGCTTGAGCCTTCTGGCAAGCCCGTTGTTGCTATTGCTGAAATAAAAATACTGGCTGACTCTCCGTTTATGGTGGAGTCCAAAAGCCTGAAGCTTTACCTTAACTCCTTCTGTCATACGCCATTTAAGAGTCGTCACGAGGTTGGGCAAACTATCGAGATGGATTTGTCCGTATTGGTGAGATCCTCGGTAATGGTGCGTATTATTATGCCCGAGGAAAGTCTTACAACTTTTACGAGAACGAAAACACCGGGTGTGTGTATTGATAAATACGAAATTGAAACAGGCGTGTACTCGGTTGATGCGCAATTGTTGCAACCGGAGATAATAAACAGCCACGTATCAGAGGTATTGCATAGCCATTTGTTGCGTTCAAATTGCCCCGTTACGCGGCAGCCAGATTGGGCAACGGTAGTTGTAGAATATACCGGCAATAAAATAAACCATCAGAGCCTGCTGAAATACATTATCTCTTATCGCAACCATGATGGCTTTCATGAGCAGTGTGTTGAGCAGATCTTTATGGATATCAAGCAGCGTTGTGATCCTCTTCACTTATTCGTTTTCGCTCGCTATACGCGACGAGGGGGGATTGATATAAATCCTTATCGTTCGGACTCTCAGGTTGTTGCCAATAACTTTTCAAGCTATCGGCAATAGCTGTCCTAGCCTATTCCTATTACAAGCGACCCATTTTTACACGCCCTTGCACGGCGCAAAAAGAAGCTGAGCTATGCACAGCGGGTACGCATAAAAAGTCTACGCCAACTTTTCTATACTCAAAGTTCAATTTCGGAATCAGGACAGGGAAGAAGTTTCCTTCATTGATTTTCTGATAGCCATCAATAAATCCGGCGGTAAACCCCAAGCAGCCTTTGCTGAACGCGAAGGGCTGGTAACAGCGTTTTGCAGAAACAGCCACTTGTCGTGAACTTGCCCAGTGGCTGTTTTCAAAAGTGGTAAACAAAAGCCCATACGTGGACTTCGTTTGTGTATCGAACTCCACTTCAAACCCGGCGGTGTTATGACTTTCATTGTAGCTTTGATCATTTTGAAAGTGTTTGGACCAGCCTCCTAACTGAAGGTAGGCGGAAGCTCCATGGGCATGGGTGATGGCAAGCAATAACCATGTGAGAAGCGCTAATTTCCTGTACATCCTGTTACCTTAAGATTAGCAATGTTCGGATACGACGTCGTTCGTGCAATACCTGGCGCATAGCGTAAATTCCGTTCCAGCGGGGTGGGCACGTTTGCGAAAGGGCTACTTCTAGGTATAGCAGTTAGTCAGTGTCTGGCTGGGGTGGCCTGGATAGTTGGGTTGGCGTAGTTATATAAGTGGCTGAAGCACGATTATGAATCTGCTCTGCGCTTACGTTTGAGCGTGTAAAGTGTATTCTTGGAAGATAAGCTATCTTGCTGAATTAGCGGGGGGAATGTAGCAGCATGGGGTGTTGAGCGCTTGAGTTAATTTGCCCATGTAAGCCAAGTAAGCGGAAGTGTAAAAAAATATTAAAAAATGCTGCATTTCTTTACCGTAAGCAGTATGCTTCCGCACGTTTCTCAGGAGGTGGTTTCGCTTCCCGAGTTTGGCAGGAAACGGGTCTACGGTTACGTGTATTTCCACACTCCGTAACGCATAATATCCCTTCCTTTTTTCGTATCCTTCGTTCATAAACAGGTTCGCTCTTATGGCAGATAAAAATCTGGTTGCCAAAAGTGAAGATTTGTTAGCAAGTGTTTGCTTTAAAGTGGCATCCAGGGCGCTTGACAGCATTTCCGATAACAGTGGCGAACTCCCTCCTAAGTACTGTATAAAAAGTTTAAAACTGGCTGCTGATCGAGGGCATTTGCAGGCCATGAGTCAGCTCGGCTCTTTATTGCTGTATCATGGTGCAACACGAACTGATAAGCGCAAAGGTATTGAGTACCTGGTTAGCGCCGCTAAACGAGATAACCCAAACGCGCAGTTTGAACTTGGGCGAATTTATGAGCTAGGCTTGGAGCTTTATACCAAAGACGAGCGTATGGCTGTTCATTGGTATGCTTTGGCAGCGGAAGGTGGAAATAAATGTGCAGCACGTTGCCTTGTTAATGCTTACGGTCAGGGCGAGTTAGGCCTGATTAGAAGTGGTGAAAAGGCGGAGCGTTGGAAGGACCTGCTAGAGGCATAGTTCTACTCAGGCATTCTTTTTTTTGTTGTATCAGTATTCCTTTCGCTCGTATTTTGTCCTCGCAAATACCCCATAACATCATATATGCTTCATACCCTTCGCTAAATATAACAACAAACTGGCAGGATAGCCCTCATGAATACTCCCGTCGATAATCAATCTTATATAGTTGAAGTCACTGCCCAGAATATTCAGCAGATGGTTTTGGATGCATCGTCCAAGGTTCCTGTTTTGCTTGATGTATGGGCAGAGTGGTGTGAGCCCTGCAAAGCCCTTACGCCGATTTTGGAAAAGCTTGCTGAGCAGTATGCGGGTCGCTTTATTCTTGCCAAACTTAATGCCGATGAACAGCAGGAGCTTGCAGCCCAGCTTGGAGTGCAAAGTCTTCCAACGTTAAAGTTGATTGTTGACGGACAAGTCGGTGGAGAATTAAATGGCCTGCAGCCCGAAAGCGTAATACGGGAGTTGCTTGATAAGTTTGTTGAGGAGGAGGGGGGGGGCGCTGAGCCGTCGGATAATTTGGCGGAAGAAATTCGACGGGCAATTAATGCTCGAGATACAGATAGGGCGCAACAGCTATTACAGCAGGCTCTTACTGAGCACCCAGAAGACAAATCTTATCAGTACTTGGCGATAGAGCTTTTGGTTTCTGCGGGAGAGCTTGCAGCTGCAAAGCAGCGTTTTGAGAGTTTGGCTCAAGAAGATAAGGATGCTGAAGAAGGTAAGCGTGCTGAGGCCAGGTTTTACTTTGCCGACATACTAGAAGCGGCAAGCCATGAAACAGACTACGCTTTGCAACTTGAAAATAATCCTGGCGATGCGGATGCTCTTTTTTACGTCGCCGCAACAATGGCTACAACGGCCCGTTATGATGAGGCGCTTGAGTTGGCATGGGATTTATTTCAGACCCATATGTCTTATAAATCCGGCGAGCCTAGGGTTGTTTTGTTAAAAGTCTTCGACCTCTTGGGGAAAAGTGACGCAAGAGCGCAAAAATACCGACGCAAAATGTTTAACTTTTTGCATTAAGTGGATATGATTACAGCTAACTCGCTGGCGGTATTTGGTATACAGTGAGTTGAACGGTTGTTACGAATCGAAAAATTATAATAAGTGTTAGTGTAGCCATTTTGGGAAAAGGATAGTGTCCCAGAGTATGGTGAGTGTTTCGTAGTGGTTCGTTAAACCAAGGATGGAAGCGAATGGGCTAATCAGGGTGTTCCAGAGATTGCTGATTTAGAGGGTTATGGAAGACGGTATCTGCAGCTTCCCTTTTTTAGGTCTGCTAGCGCGAATAAAAGCATTGATGCTTTTGTTTGTGCGCAATACGTTCAGCTTCCCGAATATAAAAATAATAAGAAAACTTTGTATGAATGCGAAAGCGCTGTTTCACAGGGGTTTCAAACAGGAAGATAAAGGACTATGAGCGTATATTTAATTGATAATGATTCTTTTTTTGGCTACCGCGTGCGCCGCGTTATCAGCGGTGTTCCCCACCAGCATTATTTCTCTCTTTTGGGTAACGGCAAACGCTTGCATGGTAAGGATCGTGCTGCGGTTGAATCCTCTGCTGAAAAGCTCGACCAAAAGCTCGAAAAGCAACAGACAAAGGCGAGGCGTTCCCGCGAGCGTGAAAGTATCCCTAGTAACCGGGCGGGTGATCCCATGGGTGTTAAAGGCATCAGTGTGCGTCGTAAGCGTACTGTGCGCGGTGAGAAGCGTTATGATTACACCGTATTTCAGGTGAACTGTATGTCTAAACTAGAAGAAAAGCCGGTGTGCACGACCTTTTCAGTGGATGCACATGACTGGGAAGGAGCTTGGTTATTAGCCGTGCGTTTTTATGCGAAACACAAAGGGCTACGACAATATGGGCATCTTTTAGAGCGAATACCTTCGCAGAAGAAAGCGAAAAAAATTCTTAAGCAGAAGGCGCTTATGGCCGGCTAGGGTGATTATATTTTGGGGGGTGTAAAAGCCCCCTTTATTTCGTGGTTTTAAGCGCTCCACTAATCGCTGATTAAGGATAAAAATTCAGCACGGGTACGGTGGTCTTCTCTTAATCGACCAAGCATGACTGAGGTTTTCATCATAGAGTTTTGCTTTTCCACACCACGCATCATCATGCACATGTGTTGTGCTTCAATGATTACGGCAACCCCTGAGGCCCCAGTAACGGACATAATAGCTTCAGCAATTTCTTTGGTGAGGTTTTCCTGAATCTGTAATCGCCGTGCAAACATATCTACAATCCGTGCGATTTTTGACAGCCCTATCACTTGGCCGGTGGGTAGGTAGCCCACATGGCATTTGCCGATAAAAGGCAGCAGGTGATGCTCGCAGAGAGAATACAGTTCTATATTGTTAACAACGACAAGCTCATCCGTATTGGACGGAAAAATAGCGCCATTTACGACATCTTCCAGGGTTTTGTCGTAACCGTGTGTTAGGTATTTAAAGGCTTTTGCTGCGCGCTTGGGGGTGTCGATCAACCCCGGCCGAGTCACATCTTCACCGATGGCTTTGATGATGTCTGTGTAAGATTTTTCCATCTGGCCCTTGTTTCGTATATGTTGCTGTTTTATGAAATATGAAAGCAGCGAATCATACCTGCAATGCGGGGTCTAAACCACCTCAACTTGATGAGGGTGTGTTCTGAACTGAGCGATAATCAGGTAAACTTGCGGTTTTTGCGGGAGAAATAGGTGCAGATTAACACGTCAGAAGCGGCGGAAGACTTGCTGACCATTGGTGATTTTTTGCGCTGGGCAGTAAGCTGCCTAGAGCAAAGCCAGGTTTATTTAGGGCATGGCACCGATAACTCCTGGGATGAGGCACTTGCCTTAATTTTGCCTTCTTTATACCTGCCTCTCGATATTGAGCCACAGCTGCTTAACACTCATCTAACACGTTCAGAGCGTAAACACCTGGCTATGCAGGTAAAGCGCCGTGTGGAAGATCATATCCCAAGCCCTTATCTCACCAATAAAGCCTGGTTTGGTGGTTTAGAGTTTTTCGTGGATGAACGCGTATTGATTCCACGGTCTCCCTTTGCAGAAGTTCTACAGGATGTTTTACCAAGCTGGTTTGGGGAAGAAGGGCCAGGATCCATGCTGGAGCTTTGCACGGGCAGCGGCTGTATTGCAGTGCTTGCTGCACTGACATACCCTGAAACGAATGTGACCGCCACGGATATTTCAAACGATGCGCTGCTTGTGGCTCAAAAAAACCGCGCCATGCATGACTTGGAAGAAAGCCTGCAATTGCTACAGTCTGATGTTTTTGACGAAATTCCAGACGCCACTTTTGATTTAATCATTAGCAACCCGCCTTATGTTGGCGCTGTTGAGATGGCTTCCATTCCAAAGGAATACCAACATGAGCCCACCTTGGCACTCGCAGCGGGCGAGGATGGCCTGGGTATCGTAGTGCGAATCCTGGCTCAGGCTGAGAGCTATCTCACCGATAATGGCATGCTGGTGGTGGAGGTAGGAAATTCAGATGAAGCACTGCAGCAGCGCTACCCCGAGGTGCCTTTTTTATGGCTCGAATTTGAACGTGGAGGGCATGGGGTGTTTGCTTTAAGCGCCAAACAGCTTAGGGAGTACCGATCTCACTTTGTACTTTAGTGTTAAGCCCTTAATTTCGATAAAGCACGGATTGTGCTTATTTCAACAGACTCAGGATAATCACATTTTATGTCAGGAAATACCTTCGGAAAATTATTCACCGTCACCACTTTTGGTGAAAGTCATGGCGCGGCCTTGGGCTGTATTGTTGATGGCTGCCCCCCTGGTTTGCCAATTAGCGAAGAAGACCTACAGCATGATCTAGATCGCCGCCGCCCAGGTACTTCCAAATATACCACTCAGCGACGAGAGCCCGATCAGGTAAAAATTCTATCTGGTATATTTGAGGGGAAAACAACTGGCACACCCATCGGTCTGTTGATCGAGAATACTGATCAACGATCACGGGATTACGGCGATATTATGGACCGCTTTCGCCCTGGCCATGCCGACTACACCTACAACCAAAAATATGGATTTCGCGATTACCGGGGGGGAGGGCGCTCCTCGGCACGGGAAACGGCTATGCGTGTTGCTGCCGGAGCCATTGCCAAAAAATATCTCCAGCAGGAGTTCGGTGTTTTGGTGCGGGCCTGTGTCACTCAAATTGGTGATATCAAATCAAGTTTTAAAAGTTGGGAAACGGCTGAAACAAACCCCTTTTTCACCCCTGATGAAAGTGTTGTTCCGCAAATGGAAGCATTGATTGAGCAGCTGCGCCGAGATGGCAGCTCCATCGGCGCAAAGGTACTTGTTTCGGCAACGGGTATTCCCCCAGGTTTGGGAGAGCCTATTTTTGATCGCCTTGATGCAGAAATTGCCCATGCAATGATGAGTATCAATGCGGTGAAATCAGTGGAAATAGGCGATGGTGTCGAAGTCGTGGCCCAGCGTGGCGAAGAGCACCGTGATGAAATGACCCCAGAGGGTTTTCTTTCTAATCATGCCGGTGGCGTGCTGGGTGGTATTTCCACCGGACAGGAAATCCTTACCTTCATTGCACTCAAACCCACCTCCAGCATTCGTATTCCTGGCAAAAGTATCAACGCCCAGGGAGAGCCGGTGGAAGTCGTTACCAAGGGGCGGCATGACCCCTGTGTTGGTATTCGCGCGGTGCCCATTGCCGAAGCGATGTTGGCCATGGTGTTAATGGACCACCTGCTTCGACATCGAGGCCAAAATAGCGGTGTGCAGGTGACTACACCAGCCATTAACCCAGAGGCGAGGTAAGCCTTTATTTCTGACCCACACACAGCTGTCGATAATCGCCAAGCGCTTCCGTACTGGCGCTTATCGGCATTCTATTTTTTCTACTTTGCCCAATTGGGCGCTTTGCTGCCTTATTTCACCCTTTACCTCAAGGAAAAGGGTTTCAATATCGATGAAATCGGCGTTTTAACGGCCATCCTCATGGTCACCAAAGTGCTTGCGCCTAACCTTTGGACTCTGCTGGCCGAAAAGCTAAATAACCAAATTATCGTATTGCGCTTAGGTGCAGTACTTTCAGGTTTGGTATTTTCCACGGTATTTTTTCTAGAGGGCTTTTGGCAGTTTGCAATACTGCTGTTTGGCTTTAGTTTTTTCCGCAACGGCATTCTGCCTCAGATCGAAGTGATAACCCTCGGTCATCTCGGCACGGATTCCAGCCGTTACGGGCAGATACGCCTGTGGGGTTCGGTGGGTTTTATTGTCGCCGTAATGGGCCTCGGCTGGCTGTTTGATTCGCTTTCTGTTGCCACGCTGCCTAACTACCTGGCGGTAATTATGTTGGCCATTATAGTGATGAGTTTCTTGATTCCCTGTGTGGAAAGCGTGCCCTCACGCGCGAATGCGATGCGATTGAGGGAGGTGTTACTTCGTAAGGAGGTGGTCGCCTTCTTATTGGTTTGTAGCCTGATCCAGCTTTCCCACGGTCCTTATTACACCTTCTATACTCTTCTGCTGGAACAGCAGGGTTATTCAAAAAGCTTGGCTGGCAGCTTATGGGCGCTGGGTGTTGTGGCGGAGGTGGTTCTTTTTATTTATGCCCATAAACTATTTCACTGGGTTTCAGAATACTGGGTTTTATCCCTGAGCGTTATGTTCACGATTGTACGTTGGCTGTTAATTGGGTATTTTCCGGATAAACTTCCCATATTGATTTTTGCTCAGCTGCTGCATGCCGCCAGCTATGGGAGCTTTCATGCTGCGAGTATGCGCATCGTTCATGATTATTTTCCTGGTCGGCTGGAAACCCACGGGCAAGCGCTTTACGCCAGTGCAAGTTTTGGCGTGGGCGGGGCGCTAGGTGCGTTGTATGCCGGGTATTGCTGGGAATATTATGGCCCCAGTTTTTCCTATCTTACTGCAGCGGTAATATGCGTGTTTACAACAATTGTGGCGATATTGTGGGTGCGCCCGCTACGACCACATCAAGGGTGAATCAGGGGCTTTATGCATTGGATTAAAGTACTACATATAAGCTGCGTTAGCTTAAGCATCGCCGGGTTTCTATTAAGAAGCTGGTGGATGCTAAAAGACTCCACACTGCTGCAATTACGACTTGTAAAGGTATTGCCCCATATTGTTGATAGTTTACTTTTGGTCAGTGGCGTGGCGTTGGCCGTATTAACGCAAACCAACCCTCTTGTGCAGCACTGGCTACTCGCGAAACTCCTTCTTCTATTGCTTTATATTGTTAGCGGTTCTATCGCTTTAAAATATGGGCGAAAT